>JBIKOJ010000016.1:0-38308 GCA_044358135.1 Acetobacteraceae bacterium
CGGGGCTGCGAGCGCCGTGCGTAGGCCGGGGCGGCCATGCGTTGCCATGCCCATCGCCACCGAGGCGACAAGGCAGAGGAAGGCGACGATGGGGACGACGGCCGCTTGTTCCATCCAATCGTATCCGTTGGAAACAGAGATGGACAATGAATGAACGGCCGATGCTGAAGCAAGACCCATTCGAATATTCGAAACTGACGGCAGGCATGCATCCCGTACGACTGTGTACCATCGCGTGCCACAGCGTGGGTTTTGGAGCAGGACTAGCGGTAGAGCGCCGCGGCAGCCTCCCGCAGCGCGCTGCGCCCGGCCTCGCGGCTGTAGAACATGTGACCGCCGGGCAGGGTGGCCAGCGACACGCGCTCCCGCCCGGCTGACGGCGCGACGGTGTCCAGCAGCAGGGCGCTGCGGAAATAGGGCGTGACCGCGTCGTACAGCCCGTGCGCCACCAGCACCCGCAGGGCCGGGTCCAGCGCCAGGGCATCGCGCAGATGGCTGGTCGATTCCGGCGGGGTGCGGCCGCTGCCCCAGTCCCAGCCGCGGTTCACCGCGTCGGACAGCAGCTCGTAGGGGGCCTCCAGCTTCCAGCCCAGGCGGGCGCCGTACAGCGCCACCATCCCGGCGGTGAACGGTGCGCGCAGCGAATCCAGCACCGCATCGGGCGCGCGCGACCAGGGCGAGGCGGGGTCGGGATCGGCCAGGGAGATGTCGAGGTCGTAGAGGCTCGGCAGCCGGCCGGGGGTGGTGGTGCGCTGCCAGGCATGCATGTCGATCATCCCGCCATGGCGGCGCACCACGGCGGGGTCGAGCCCGGTCAGGGCCGCCACGCGGGCGCTGCGCCGGGCCACCGCTTCCGGCTGGGCGCCGCGCAGCAGGTCGGCCAGGTACTCGCCGCTGGCATAGGCCTCGGCATCGGCGAGGTCTGCGCGGCTGGAGGCACCGCGGGCGACGGCGGCCAGGGTGGGCAGAAGGGCCACCAGGGAGAGCGGGTCCATCGCGGTGCTGCGCCCGCCGAAATCCAGCACCGGGGAGACCAGCACGAGGCCGCGCAGCCCGACGCCGTGGGACTGCGCCAGGGTGCGCGCCAGGCGGGGGCCGCGGAAGCCGCCATAGCTTTCGCCGACCAGGAATTTCGGCGAGGTGAAGCGGCCGGCCTGGACCAGCCAGCGGCGGATGGCACCGGCGATCGATTCGATGTCGCCGGCGACGGACCAGACGCGCTTGCGCACCTCCTCCCCGGCGGCCAGGAAGCGGCTGTAGCCGGTGCCGACCGGGTCGATGAAGACGAGGTCGGTGAAATCGAGCCAGGTCTCGGCGTTGTCCTGCAGCAGGGGCGGGGCCGAGGGGGCGAAGCGCATGTCCAGCCGCCACGGGCCCAGCGCGCCCAGGTGCAGCCAGGCGGAGGCGGCGCCGGGGCCGCCGTTGAGCACGAAGGTGACGGGGCGGGTGGCGATGTCGGCGCCGTCCAGCGTGTAGGCGATGGTGGCCACCTCCGCCTGTGGCGTGCCCTGCGGGTCGGCCAGCGCCACGCTGCCGGCGGTGGCGGTGAAGTGCTGCGTGCGGCCGGGCAGGGCCAGGGCGTGCTGGGTGACGGCGGGGGGCGGCAGGCGCTCGGCGCGCGGTGGCGCAGGGCGGTCCTGTGCCGCGGCTGGAGCGCTCCAGGCCGCGGCGGCGCCGGCCAGCAGTGCCCGGCGCGGCAGGCTCATGGCGTGGCCCCCTGGGCAGGTGCGACCTCATGCAGCCGGTTGCCCGCGGCATCTGCCTGCAGCACCAGGCGGCGGTCGTGCAGCTCCGCCACCGTCGGCCGGTGGGCGATGGAGACGATGGTGGTGCCGGGCAGGTGGCGGCGCAGCAGGGCGTAGACATGCGCCTCCGATTCCGGGTCCAGGCTGGCGGTCGCTTCGTCGAGGAAGAGCCAGTCGGGTTGCGCCAGCAGGGCGCGGGCCACGGCGATGCGCTGCTGCTCGCCGCCGGAGAGGCGCTGGGCCCAGGGGGCTTCCTCGTCCAGCTGGCCGGCCAGGCGTTCCAACCCCACGGCTTCCAGCACGTCGCGCACCTGCTGGTCGTCGTAGGTGCCGGGGTCTGACGGGTAGGAGACGGCGGCGCGGAGCGTGCCCAGCGGCAAATAGGGGCGCTGCGGCAGGAACATGTGCTGGCCCGGCGGGCGGTCCACCACCCCCTCGCCGAACGGCCAGATGCCGGCCAGGGCGCGGAACAGCGTGGACTTGCCGCCGCCGGAGCGGCCGGTGACGACCACGGACTGGCCCGGGGCCAGCGCCATGTCCTGGTCGCGCATCAGTTCGCGCCCGTCCGGCAGGCGCAGCGAGACGTCGCGCAGGCGCCATTCCGGTGCCGTCGCATCCTGCACCGCCACGCCTTCGCCCTGCCGTGCTGCTTCGTGCGCGGCCTCGATGCTGCGCTGGAAGCCGGCCAGGCGGCCGACGGTGGCGCGCCAGCTGGCCAGGGAGCGATAGGCGTTGACGAAGAAGGACAGCGAATCCTCCACTCGGCCGAAGGCACCGGCGGTTTGCGTCAGCGCGCCCAGCGTGATCTCGCCGGAGAAGAAGCGCGGCGCCACCACGGCGATGGGGAACACGCCGGCGACCTGGTTGTAGCCGGTGGTGAGGGCGATGATCTTCTTGGTGCGCCACATGATGTCCCACCAGTTGTCGCGCAGGGCGCCGAAGCGCTGCTTGAGCGCCGTGCCCTCCGCCGCCTCGCCGCGGTGCAGCGCCACGCCCTCCACGTTCTCGCGCAGGCGGGCCAGGGCGAAACGGAAATTCGCCTCCACCCGTTCCTGGATGAATTCCAGCATCACCAGCGGGCGGCCGACCTTGTGGGTGAGCCAGGTGCCGATGATGGCGTAGATCACCGCGACCCAGACGAGGTAGCCGGGGATGGGCACGCCGAGGATCTCCATGGCGCCGGAGAGCGTCCAGAGGATGGTGAGGAAGCTGAACAGCGACACGATGCTGGAGAGCAGGCCGAGGCCGATGGCCAGGGTGTTGGAGACGAAGCCCTTCACGTCTTCCGAGATGCGCTGGTCCGGGTTGTCGGCGCTGTTGCGCATCGGGTCGGCCTCGCCGCCGCCTTCCTGGGGCAGTTGCAGGCTGAGGCGGAAATAGGCGCGGTGGGCCAGCCAGTCGTCGATCAGCCGCTCCGTCATCCAGCCGCGCCAGCGGATCTCCAGCCATTGCGAGAGGTAGGTGCGGTAGATCGCCACCACGATGTACACCGCGGCCACCACGCAGAAGCCGGGGAAGAAGCCGTCGTTGGTCTGGCGCCAGAACAGCAGCAGGCCGATGAAGTCGTCCCAGTTCTTGTCCTGCAGGGCGTTGTAGAAGGCGCGGTTCCAGAAGCTCAGCAGCACCGTCATGCCGACGCGGCTGAGATCGAGCGCGATGATCGTACCCAGCAGCAGGCGCGCGGACCAGCGCTGTTCCGAGACGTAGTATGGCTTGGCCAGCCGCCAGACATCGCCCAACAAGCCCCGCATGCCGCGCATCGGCGCACTCCTTGTGCAGCGCCGCGCCGTGCGGGCCGCCTGTGCCGGGTTAGCGCAGCGCGCGCGCCGGCGGAATCAAATAAGCAGGGGCGCGCGGCCGGGCCCTGGGCGGTCAGGCATGCGCGGAGGCTGGCGCGGCGGGTTGGGGCGCCTGGGCGGCGGCCTCGGCGAGCGCGGCATCCAGCCGTTCGAGCGTGATCGGCTTGGCCATGAACCCGTCCATGCCGGCGGCCAGGCAGGCTTCGCGGTCGTGCGCGAAGCTGTTGGCGGTGAGGGCCACGATGCGCACCCGGCTGGCCGGGCCGGGCAGGGCGCGGATGGCGCGGGTGGCGCCGAGCCCGTCCAGCCGCGGCATCTGCATGTCCATCAGCACCAGGTCGTAGCGGTTCTGCTGGGCGGCCAGCACGGCTTCCTCGCCATCGGGCACCACGGTGGGGTGGTGGCCGCGGTATTCCAGCAGGCCGCGGATCACCTCCTGGTTCACCCGCGTGTCCTCGGCCACCAGCACGCGCAGGGGGGCGGGGGCGGCTTGGGGCGGCGGGGCAGGTTGTGCGCTCGCGACCGGGGGCACCGGGGTGGTGCGCTTCGGCTCCACCGCGGTGGGCACCGCGGCGGCGGGGCGCAGCGGCAGGGTGACGTGGAACAGGCTGCCCTGCCCGGGCGAGGAGTCCACGCCGATGGTGCCGCCCATGGCGATGACCAGCCTGCGGCAGATCGCCAGCCCCAGCCCGGTGCCGCCGAAGCGCCGGCTGATCGTGGCATCGGCCTGCGTGAAATCATCGAACAGGTTCGCCTGCGCATCCGGCGCGATGCCGATGCCGGTATCCTGCACCGAAAGGCGCAGCCGCTCGCCGGCCACCTCGATGCGCAGGGCGACGGCGCCTTGGTCGGTGAACTTCACGGCGTTGGACAGCAGGTTGACCACCACCTGGCGCAGCCGCGCGCCGTCGCCGTGCAGCATCGCCGGCAGCTCCACGCGGCCGGCATCGATGCGGCTGATGTCCAGCACGTCGTCGATCAGGGCCAGCAGGGCGGTGCCGCAGGAATCGATCGTCTCCACCAGGCGCTTCTGGTCGGCAGACAGCCGGCTTTGCGCCAGCAGCGAGACGGAGCCGATCACGCCGTTCATCGGCGTGCGGATCTCATGGCTCATGGTGGCGAGGAAGGCGCTTTTCGCGGCGGTGGCGGCCTGGGCGGCGTGGCGGGCGGTGACGAGCCCACGCCACTGGCGCGCCAGCACGAAGGCGGCGATGGCCAGGGTGCCGAGCAGGCGGTGGTCAGGTCGTACCGCACCTGGGCGTTCATCTGGTTGGCGAAGTTGGCCACAACGCCAAGCCGCGACATGGTGCTGTCGAGCAGGGCGAGCATGCTGGTGATCTCTTCCACCGACGGCGCCGCATCGGGCAGGCGGTCGAACCAAGGCGTGACGGCGCCGAGCCTGCGCAGGGCCGAATCCAGCGTCTCGCGCATGCGCGCACCTTCGTCGCCCATGTTGAGCAACGGGCTCAGTTCCAGCATCTCCACGCGGCTCAGCGCGATGTCGAACCGGGCGACCACCTCGGCGCGCGCGGCCTTGTCGGTGGGGTCGTACAGGCGGGAGAGGGCGCGCTCCACCCGCTCCACCTCCCGCTCCATCTGGATGAAGGTCCAGACGAGGCTTTCGTGCTTCTGGTTGCCGAGGCTGAACTGGATCGACTCCAGCCGGACCAGCGCGGCGCCGGTGGCGACAAGCGAGGCCAGCACCAGCCCGGCCAGCACCATGGCCACGGCCATGGGCGCGCGCCGGGCTTTCGGCCCTGCGACCTGTGCCTGTGGGCTCATGGCGGTGGCGGGCGCTGGGCGGTCAGCTCAGCTCGATGTCGCGGATCTGCCAGACGGAGCGCGCGTAGACCACGGCGTTGCGCAGCGAGGCGTCGCGGTCCATCGGGTAGATGATCCATAGCGGCCCGCGGTCGCGCACGGTCATCGGCGTGCCGTCGCGATGGGTGGCGAGGATCACGGCATGCTGGCGGAAATCCGCCACCGGCACGTCTGACGCGTAGTCGTTCAGCGCCACCACCTTCATCGTGGTGCCGCTGGCGCCCACCAGATCCAGCACGGCGGAGCCGAGCGGGCCGGTGAAGGTCACGTTGTCCTTGGTCCATGGCGTTTCGCCGGTGAAGCGGCCCTGGGGCAGGGCGGCGAGCATCTCGCGGTCCAGCCGTGCCTCGCCGGGCGCGTTGGTGCGGGCGATGCGGCCCTTCAGCGTCAGGATCACCGGGCCGGTGGGGGCGGGCAGGGGCGCCGGCTGGGCGTGGCCGGGGGTGGCAAGCTGGCCGAGGGCCAGTGCCGGGAGGGCAAGACCGAGGGCGCGGCGGGTGAGCATGAGGGGATCCTCGGCAAACGTTGCGAACGGGGCCCGTGTGCCCACCGAAGGTTTCGCAAAGGTTAACGAGGTATTGCCACCTGCTTTCGCGCGGGATCACCCGTCCTCTTCCTCCTCGTCGATCTGCGGGTCGATGACGCAGGTGGCGGCACGGCGCTGGCGGTGGATGCTGCGCAGTGCGGCGTAGCCGTCGAGCGCCCCGCGCTCCAGCCGGTCCAGCTCCGGGTGCCAGGCGGCATAGTCCACGAAGCCGGCGCCGGCGCTCCAGGCCAGCACGGCATCGGCGCCGACCACCTGGGACAGCGCGAGCGAGGTGGCGATCATGCCGCCGGCATCGCGCAGCGTGGTGGGGCCGAACAGTGGCAGCACCAGGTAGGGGCCGGCGGGCACGCCCCAGCGGCACAGCGCGTCGCCCATGCCCAGGCTCGCCCGGCGATAGCCCAGCTCCGCCGCCGCATCGCGCACGCCGCCCAGGCCGATCGTGGTGTTGATGCCGAAGCGCAGCGCCGCCTTGGCCGCCATTCGCGGCTCGCCGGCCAGCAGGGCACTGGCGGCGGTGACCGGCTCGCCCAGGTTGGCCAGGGCGTTGCCGATCCCCTCGCGCACCGGCGCCGGGGTCCAGGCCAGATAGACGGCGGCGGCGGGGCCGAGCACGTGGCGCTGGGCCAGCAGGTTGAAGCCGTGCACGTGGCGGTTCACCGGCTCCAGCGGGTCGCCGGCCGCCTGTGCCGCCGCCGGGGCGAGCAGCAAGGCTGCGGCGAGAGCCAGGGACCTCATGTGTCGGCCCCCCATCAGGTATCGGACAGTGCGGTGATCATGGCATCCCGATGCGCCCAGTCGCCTTCCGCATGCACCGGCTGCAGGCAGACATGGGTGGCGCCGGCATCGAAATGCGCGCGCAGCCCGGCCTTTACCTGTTCGACCGTGCCCGAGATTACCATCGCATCGATGAACCGGTCGTTGCCGCCATTCTCCAGCTCCGCCTCCGTGAAGCCCAGCCGCAGCCAGTTGTTGCGGTAGTTGGGCAGGACCATGTAGCGCGACAGCTCCGCACGGCCGAGGGCGCGGGCGCGCGCCTTGTCCGGCTCGATGCAGACCTTCTGCTCCACGGCGAGCCACTGGTTCGGGCGGCGCAGGGCGGCGGCCTGGCGGGTGTGCTCGGGCGTGACGTTGTAGGGCAGGGCGCCCTTGGTGCGCTCGGCGGTGAGCTTCAGCATCAGCGGGCCGAGGGCGGCGATCATCACCGGCCAGTCCTTTGCCCCTTCCTCCTGGCCCTGCAGTGCATCGAGGTAGCCGCGCATGGCCGGCAGCGGCTTTTCGTAGCGGTGGCCGCGCACCCCTTCCACCGCCGGGCGGTGCGAGACGCCGAGGCCGAGGATGAAGCGGTCCCCGTACAACTGGTTCAGCGTGATCATGCCGCGCCGGGCGGAAAACCCGTCGCGCGCATAGATGTTGGCGATCGAGCTGCCGACGATCAGGCGCTTCGTGGCGCCCAGCAGGAAGCCGGCGAGCGAGAGCGATTCGTAGAGCCGCGATTCCGGATACCAGAAGGCGCTGTAGCCCTGGCCCTCCACCGTGGCCATCAGCGCGGCCAGCTGCGGGCCGTCCAGCCGGTCGGTTGGATACCAGACTCCTAACCTGCCGAGTTCCATGTGTATGCTCCGGTCAAAATGGGGGCGCCTTGCGCCAATGATCGTCGGACTGGCCGGCCATGTCGACCATGGCAAGACTTCGCTGATCCGCGCGCTGACCGGTATCGACACCGATCGGCTGCCGGAGGAGCGCGCGCGCGGCATGACCATCGACCTCGGATTCGCCTATGCGGTGCGCGAGGGTGCGGTGCCGGGCGGGATCGTGGGGTTCGTGGACGTGCCGGGGCATGAGCGCTTCCTGCACAACATGCTGGCCGGGGTGCTGGCGATGGACCGGGTGCTGCTGGTGGTGGCCGCGGATGACGGGCCGATGCCGCAGACGCTGGAACATCTGGAGGTGCTGCGCCTGGTGGGCGTGCCCCGGCTGGGCGTGGCGGTGACCAAGACCGACCGCGTGCCGGCCCAGCGCGTGGCGGCGGTGGCAGCCGAGGTGGCGGCCCTGGCGCTGCGCGCGGGCTACGAGGCGCCGGTGCATGCCGTTTCCAGCCTGGCCGGCACGGGGCTGGAGGCGCTGTGGCGCTGGATCGAGGGCGCGCCACCGCCGCCGCGCGCCGGCAAGGGCGGTTTCCGCATGGCGATCGACCGCAGCTTCGTGCTGCCGGGGATCGGCCCGGTGGTAACCGGCACCGTGGCCGCCGGCGAGATCCGGGCCGGCGACGGGCTGGTGCTCTCGCCGTCGCGCCTGGCCGCCCGGGTGCGCAGCCTGCGGGTGCAGGATCGGCCGGCCGAGCGGGCGGGGGTGGGCGACCGCTGCGCCCTGGCGATCTCCGGCGCGCGCATCGAGCGCGCCCGGCTGCAGCGCGGGGATTGGCTGGTGGCGCCGGACCTGCACGCGCCAAGCGCGGCGCTGGATGCGCATGTGCGCCTGGCCGAGGGGCGGGTGCTGCGCCATGGCGGGGCGGTGCACCTGCATCACGGCGCCGATTCCATCCCCGCCCGGCTGCGCGTGTGGGACGAGGATGCGGAGGGCGGCTTCGTGCGGCTGCAACTGGCGCGCGCCGTGCCCGCCCTGCATGGCGACCGCGTGGTGCTGCGCGACGATGCCACCGGCCGCGTGGTGGCCGGTGGTCATGTGGTGGACCCGTTCCCGCCGCAGCGCCGCCGGCCGCGGGTGCTGCGCCTGGCCGAGCTGTCCGCCCTGGCCGCCCCGGACCCGTTGCAGGCGATCTCCGGCCTGCTGGCCGCCAATGGCTGGGCGGACCTCGCCACGCTGGGCCGCGCGCGCAATCGGGATGCCGCCACGCTGGAGGCATTGCCGGAGGCGCTCGGCGCCACGCTGCTCGGCCCGGCCGGGCGGCGCGTGGCATTGGCCGCGACCGCGCGCCATGCGGTGCGGGAGAGGATGGGCGCCGCGCTGGCCCGCCATCACGCGGAGCATCCCGATCTCGGCGGCCTGCCGCGTGCCACTCTGCTCTCCGCAGCGGGCACGGAGGCCGCCATCGCCGAGGCGATGCTGGGCGAGCTGCTGGCCGAGGGCGCGGTGGTGCCGCAGGGCATGGTGCTGCGCCTGCCGTCGCACCGCCCGCGACTTTCTCCGGCCGACGAAGCGCTGTGGCCGCAGCTTCAGGCCCTGCTCGCCGCCGGTGTTCTGCGCCCGCCACGCGTGCGGGAAGTGGCGGAGGCACTGGCGCTGGAGCCCGAGGCGGCCGAAGCCCTGCTGGCCCGCTTCGAGCGCTTCGGCCGGGTGCTGCGGGTGGCGCCGAACCGCTTCTTCCTGCCGGAGACCGTGGCTGCCCTGGCGCGCGAGGCCGCGTCCCTGGCGGAGCCGGACGGGTTCACGGCGGCCGACTACAACCGCCGCACCGGCATCGGCCGCAACGTGACCATCGAGGTGCTGGAGTTCCTGGACGCGCTCGGCCTCACCCGCCGCACAGGCGAGCTGCGGCACATGCTGGGCGATCCCGAGGAGGTGCTGGGGGTTATTCCCCCCTGAGTGCGCGGCGGTATGCGCGCGTGGCGGCATCGAAGCCCATCACCAGCGCATCCGCCGTCAGCTCGTGGCCAATGGAAGCCTCGGCGATGTTCGGGATGGCGGTGGCGATGGCCGGGATGTTCTCCAGGTTCAGGTCGTGGCCCATGTTCACCACCATGCCCAGGCGCGCCGCCTCGGCCGCGGTGGCGGCGATGGCAGCGAGCAGCGGGGAATGCGCGCCGCCGCGCGACTGCGCCGCGTATTCGCCGGTGTAGATCTCGATCCCGTCCGCCCCCACGCCCTGCACCCGCGCCACCACCTCCGGCAGCGGATCGACGAACAGGACGGTGCGCGCGCCCAGCGCCTTCAGTTCGCGCAGGTATTCCGTCACCAGCGCCACCTGGGCGGGGTCGGTCAGGTGCCAGCCTTCCTCGGAGGTGAAGGCGCCCGGGGCATCCGGCACCAGCGTGACCTGTTCCGGCCGCGTTTCGCGCACGATCTGCATCAGCCGGTCGTCGGGATAGCCTTCCACGTTCAGCTCGAAACCGGGCCGCCAGGGCGCCATCACCCCGGCCAGGGCAGGGAGGTCGCTGCCGCGGATGTGGCGCTCGTCGGGGCGGGGATGCACGGTGATGCCGTCCGCACCCGCGTCGTGCACGATGCGGGCGAACTGCAACAGATCCGGCACGCCGGTGCGGCGCGAGTTGCGCAGCAGCGCGACCTTGTTGAGGTTCACGGAGAGCCTGGTGTCGCGCATGTTCAGGAAACCTAGTTGTTGCCGACGACGCTGCCGAGCGTGTCGCCGATTTCACGGTGCAGGACCAGGTCGGCGATCGGGTCCATGTCGGTGGGTTCGCGGTTGAGGATCACCAGCCCGGCGCCGCGGCGCTTGGCCAGTTCAGGGAAGCCGGCAGCGGGATACACCACCAGCGAGGAACCGGCCACCAGGCAGAGGTCGCAGGCCAGGATCGCCTCCTCGGCGCGGATCATCGCCGCCGGGGGCATGGATTGGCCGAAGGCGACGGTGGCGGTCTTCACGTAGCCGCCGCAATCGTCGCAGCGCGGGGATTTTCCGCTGGCTTCGAAGCCGGGCCGGATCGCCTCCAGCTCATAGCGGCGCTGGCAATCCAGGCAGTGGGCATAGGTGGAATTGCCGTGCAGCTCGATCACCTTGTGGTCCGGGATGCCGCTGGCCTGGTGCAGGCCGTCGATGTTCTGGGTGACCACATGGGTCACCTTGCCGTCCGCCACCAGCTTGGCCACGGCGCGGTGGCCGCGGTTGGGGGTGGCGGTGCGCATCACCGGGTCTGACTCGAACTTGCGCCGCCATGCTTCCACGCGGGCTTCCTCCGAGGCGACGAAATCCTGGAAGTAGATCGGCTTCATCTTCGACCAGATGCCGCCCGGGGAGCGGAAATCCGGGATGCCGGATTCCGTGCTGATGCCGGCGCCGGTGAACACCACCACCTTCTGCGCGGCCTCCAGCAGGCGGCGGAACTCGGTCAGGTCGCTGTCCATGGCGGCGGGGGTCCCTGGTGGCGTGCGGGATGGTGGCGCGGCGGGCGGCGCTTCTCAAGCCCGATCGGACGATCGCCGGGGGACGATGCGCCATTCGAAGCAGGGGTCGCCCAGGTCCAGCCGTGCGGAGACCTGCACCGCGGCGAAGCGGTCATGGGCGGCGAGGGCGCCTTCCAGCAGGCCGTTCCAGCAGGCGAAGGCGGCCGGGTGCGGGTCTGGCACGCCCTGCATCAGCGCCCAGCTGCGTTGGCGCACCACGCCCGGTGCCACCATTTCGGCGTCGTCGCCCTGGGCGCGCGCCAGTGCCACCATGAAACCCGCGAAATCCGCCGCCGGCAGTGCCTCGGCGGTTTGGCGATAGAGCTGCATGCCGATCAGCTTGCCCGTCAGCCCGAGAAGGGCCGTGGCTTCTTCCGCCCCCCAGAGCTGGATCGCTGCGGGGATCGCGGTGCGGACATAGGCGAGCGCGTAGTTGCGCTTTGCCTTCTTGATGCGCGCTTCGGGCCAGGAATCGCTCGCCAGCACCGGCGCCTTCGCGGGATCGAAGCGCGGCGCCTGTTCGTGGCGGGCGAAGCGCAGCCGTTCCTCCGGCGCCAGGTCACGGTCGTGTTCCTGGTAGTAGCCCTCCAGGCCGGGATCGCCCTCCACCGTCTGCCCGGTGCAGACGAAGCCCAGGCGCGGATTGCCCAGCGAGACGCCGTTATGGGCGTGCCAGCCGCGCATCATCGCCGCCGAGACGCGCCCCGGCACGCCCGCGATCGCCGTGCCGGCCCAGATCCAGCGTGGCGGCGGATAGCGCACCCAGGATTTGCGGTCGCTCTCGCCGATCCATTCCACGCTCACGCCGCCGATGGCGTTGGACAGGTAGTGGTACTGCGCGCAGGCCACCGCATGCGGCAGCCGGTCCAGGCCCAGCTTGCGCAGGCCGGGCAGGAACAGCGCCTGCTGCTGGCGGCGGAAGACCGCGAATACGAAATCCTCCGCGTCCCCGATGCTCCGGCGGGACACGGCGGCCAGAACCATGCCGGTGAAGAAGCCGTGGTACCACTCCGCCACCGCATCCCACGCTCTCGCCTCGTCCTGTTCCACCGTTGCCCTCCCGCGCCGCGGCGCTAGGGTAGCGCCAACCAAGTGGAGGAACGAGATGAGCCACGCTTTCCCCTATCGCGGCCTGCGGGTGCTCGATCTCGGCCAGGGTGTTGCCTCGCCCTACTGCGCCATGCTGCTCGCTCTGTATGGCGCTGATGTCATCAAGGTGGAGCCGCCGGAAGGGGACTGGTCGCGCGGCCTGGGCCAGAAACTCGCCGGCGGCACGCACACGCCGATGTCGCTGACCTTCAATCGCGGCAAGCGTGCGCTGCGGCTGGACCTCAAGCGCCCGGAGGCCCGCCGCATCCTGCGTGACCTGGCGCTGAAGGCCGACGTGCTGGTGGAAGGCTTCCGCCCCGGCGTCGCCGCGCGGCTTGGCGTGGGCTATGAGAGCCTGGCGGTGGAGAACCCCAAGCTGATCTACCTCTCGGTCAGCGGCTTCGGCCAGACCGGCCCCTATGCCCAGCGGCCGGTGACGGACACGGCCGCGCAGGCCTTCTCCGGCTTCATGGACACCAATCGCGGGCCGGATGACGTGCCGCACCGCTCCGGCGCGCTGACGGCCGATGTGCCGACGGGTCTTTATGCCTACGCCGCCGTGGCCACCGCGCTGTTCGCGCGGCAAACCTCCGGCCGGGGCCGCCATATCGATGTCAGCCTGATGGCCGGCAGTGCCGCCGTGATGGGCCACAAGGTGCCGGAATTCCAGGTGGGCAACGTCAACCCGCCGCAGCTCAACGTGCCGGCCGGATCCTTCGAGGCCTCCGATGGCTGGCTCGCCATCGCCCTGGTGCGCGAGGATGACTGGCGCCGCACCTGCCTCGCGCTGGAGCGGCCGGACTGGCTGGAGAACCCGGCCTACGGCAGCTTCACCCTGCGCGTGGAAAACCAGCCGGCGCTGATGGCGGAGATGCGCCCGCATATCCGCACCCGCACCCGCGGCGCATGGCTGGAGCGGCTGCGCGCGCAGGATGTGATCAGCGATACCGTCAACACCTCCGGCGACTGGCTGGCCAACGAGCACGTGAAGGCGGTCGGCGCCTCCGCCGCGGTGGGGATCGACCACTATCACGTCGCCCGCACCCCCGGGGCGCCGGCCGAGAGCGACGCCGCGCTCACCCCGCCGCCGGCTGCCGGGCAGGATTCGCGCCAGGTGCTGGCCGAATGCGGGCTGGATGCGGCGGAGATCGACCGTCTGTTCGCGGAGGGCATTGCTTCCTGATCCCGCGGCAGGGCATGGACTCCGGCATCCCGATTCCGTAACTTTGCCACTCTTGTATCGGCCGATCATGCCCGCATCCGGCGAAACCGGGCGGGCATGCCGGCCACGCCGCGCATTTTGAAACATCGGGTTGGTTCATGCCCCACGCTTTCAGCCGCCCCCCCGGCGTGTTCGCCGCGGGTCTTCTTGGCGCCGCATGCCTTGCCGCACCGCTGCCCGCTGTGGCGGGTGACTGGCTGACCATCACCGATTTCACCGGCGCTTGCGGGACAACGATGGTCTGCGCCGGGGCCGCCGCCACGGACGGCAGCGTGCTGCGGCTGGTGCCCGCCGCCGCCGAGCAGGCCGGGGCCGCCTGGGCGCCCACGGCACTCTCCACCACCCACGACTTCGTCTCCACCTTCAGCTTCCAGCTTGGTGCGGGTGCGAGCGGCTGGCGCGCCGACGGCCTCGCCTTCCTTCTCGCCGCCAACCCCGCGGGCCTCGGCGATTCCTCCCGCTACGGCGGCTCGATGGGGTTCGAGGGTGTCACCGGCACGGTTGCCGTGGAGTTCGACACCTTCGACAACGGCGAGGACCCCGGCGGCAACCATGTCGCCGTCGATCTCAACGGCGTGCTCGGCGATCTCGCCGCTGCCAATCCCTACGGCGTCACCGACTGCGACACTCCGACGATCCCGGGCTGCCTCGCCAACGGCGCGGTCTGGACCGCCACCGTTGCCTACGACGCCGAGGGGCAAACCCTCACGGTTACGGTGCAGGATGGCGACAACCCGGCCGAGATCGTCATCCCGGGCTATTCCGTGAACCTGGAGGCGGCGATCGGCCCCCAAGCCTATCTCGGCTTCGGCGCCGGCACCGGCCTCGGCTACATGGCGCACGACCTGCGTTCCTGGCGCGTCACCAGCGCCGCGGTGCCGGAACCCGCCTCCGCGCTGGCCTTCGCGGCCGGCCTCGCGGCCCTGGGGCTGTCGCGCCGGCGCCGCTGATGCTTCAATCCCCGGGAACAAGGGGGAAACCAGCATGGACATGCCGAACCAGGGCCTCGTCGCCGTCGTCAAGCGCGATTGCCCTACCTGCGTCCTCACCGCCCCGGTGCTGGCGGCGATCACCGGCGTTACCGTCTATTCGCAGGACGATCCCGGCTTCCCGGAGAACGTGGCCGGCCGCATCTACGATGGCGAGCTCGATACCTCCCACCGCCTGCGCATCGAGATCGTGCCCACCCTGATCCGCTTCGAGAACGGGCAGGAGGTGGAGCGCACCTTTGGCTGGGATCGTGCCGAATGGCAGCGCCTGACCGGCCAGGCCGAGATCGGCGCCGGCCTGCCGGCGATGCGGCCGGGCTGCGGCGCCAAGAACGTGGAGCCGGGGATCCTGGAGCGCCTGAAGGTCCGCCACGGTGAGACCGGCATCATCGCCCGCCGCATCGCGCTCGGCACCGGCGAGGACGAGATGGAGGCGATGTACGACCGCGGCTGGTCCGATGGCCTGCCGCTGGTGCCGCCCACCGAGGAGCGCGTGCTGCGCATGCTCGGGGCCACCGCGCGCGACCCGCAGGAGGAGATCGGCCTGGTGCCGTCGGACCTCGTGCCCGCCACGGTGGAAAAGATCGCCATCAACGCGGTGATGGCAGGCTGCAAGCCGGAATACCTGCCGGTGGTGCTGGCGGCGGTGGAGGCGGTGCTGGACGAGCCCTTCGCCATGCACGGCGTGCTCGCCACCACCATGTTCGTGGGCCCCGTGATCGTGGTGAACGGCCCCGTCCGCCGACAGATCGGCATGAACGCGCGCGGCAACGCGCTGGGGCAGGGCAACCGCGCCAACGCCACCATCGGCCGCGCCGTGCAGCTGGTGATCCGCAATATCGGCGGCGGCCGCCCGCAGGAGGTGGATCGCGCCACGCTCGGCAACCCCGGCAAATACACCTACTGCTTCGCCGAGGACGAGGAGGGCTCCTGCTGGGAGCCGCTTTCCGTCGAGCGTGGCATCGCGCCGGGCAAATCCGCCGTCACCGCCTTTGCCGGCTACGGCCTGCAGGGCGTGGTGGACCAGAAGTCGCGCACGCCCGAAAGCCTCAGCCGCAGCTTCGCCGAGTGCATGAAGGCGATCTACAACACCAAGCTGGCGCCTGCCTGCGACGCCATCCTGGTGATGTGCCCGGAGCATGAGCGCACCTACCGCGACGCCGGCTGGAGCAAGCAGCGCGTGTATGAGGAGCTCTACCGCCTGACGGAAATGAACGGCGACGACATCCTGGCCGGCGCGCATGGCATCGCCGAAGGCGGCCCGCCCTCCTATGCCGGGCGGCGCATCGGAAAATTCCGCAAGGGCGGGCTGATGATCGTGCGCGCCGGTGGCGGTGCGGGCATGTTCTCGGGCATCATCGGCGGATGGTCGGCCAGCGGCGAGCGCGGGTCGGCCCCGGTAACCAAGGAGATCAGGGAATGACGGCGCTGCTAGACCCGACGTCGGAGCGAAGTCCGACGATCCGCCCGCGCCTGGCGCGGCCAGACACGCTCGATGGCCTCACCATCGGCCTGGTCGACATCTCCAAGCCGCGCGGGGACATCTTCCTTGATCGGCTGGACGAAAGGCTGCGCGAACGCGGCATCGCCACCAGGCGCTACATGAAGCCCACCATGACCCGGCCCGCCCCGCTGCCCCTGCGCCAGCAGATCGGCACCGAGGTGAACCTGGTGATCGAAGGGCTGGCGGACTGAGGCAGCTGCACGTCGTGCTGTACGCATGACATGGCTGATCTCGAGTCCCGCGGCATCCCCTCGGTCGGCGTGGCCACCACGGAGTTCATCGACGCGGCCGACGTGCAGGCGAAGGCACTCGGCACCGATCCCGCCTACGTGTTCATCCCGCACCCGGTGCAGGACCGCACCGACGACGAGCTGCGCGCCCTGGCCGATAGGCATCTCGATGCGATCCTGGGCATGCTGCTGAAAGGCAACTGACGCCAGTCCCTGCAATGGCCGGATGAGCCGGCCATTGCAGGGATCGGTCCGATGCGCCTTCCCGCCGCGTCACTCAGCTGCCGATCGCCGGCCGCGGGGCCTCCTGCGGGTCAAGCTGGTGGAAAGGGCCTTCTGGCCCAGCAGCGGCCTGGAGCACGCCCCAGCCGAAGTGGAAATACCAGCCGTGCAGTGCCAACGTGCCGGCAGCGACGCGCTCCGCGACAAAGGAGTACTGCGCCAGGTGGCGCAGGCTGGCCAGCACCGTGGCCTGCTCGGCGCGCCGGGCGACCAGGGCGCGATCGGCATCGGTCACCAGCCCGTTCATCTCCTCGCGCACGCTGCGTGCCACCCCGACCCAGTCTGAGACGTAGTCGAAGCGTTGCGCGCCGTGGTCGTGGTCGATCAGGCAGCGCACGCCGGCGCAGAAGGAGTGGCCGAGCACGACGATGTGCTTCACGCCCAGCGCCTTCACGCCGAACTCGATGGCCGACGCGGTGCCGTGGGGAGCGCCGTCGCGGGTGGGGGGCGGCACCAGGGCGGCGACGTTGCGCACCACGAAGAGGTCGCCAGGGCGGGCGCCGCAGATGATCGCCGGGTCCGTGCGGCTGTCGGAGCAGGCGATCACCAGCACCTCCGGCTGCTGGCCGTCGAGCAGGCGGTCATACAGATCGTGCTCGGCCTCGAAATGGTCGTGGCGGAAGCGGGCGAAACCGTCGACGAGGCGGCGCAGCGTTGCCGCGCCGGTGGGGAGAGGCATGTCCATGGAGGGCCTGCTGCGCCAGTTTACGGGCCGGACCCTGGCGGAGCGGGGCAGGTTGAAGGTTGATGCAGGTCAAGCCATAGGGGCGGGAGGCGGAATTCTTCGTGGAGATCCGTAGTGCTTCAAGTCATCGGACGATCCGGGGCGGACGCGATATTGATGCACGTCAAGATTTCCTGCGTGGCCGGACTCGTCGGGCGCCAACCCGCACTTAGGCGGGCAGGGGGTTTCACCCTGCCCGCCCTGACGCCATCAAAACGGCCGCGACAGCGTGACCATCGCGCGCGGGGCGCAGATCGTCTGCCCGCCGCCGCACTGGGCGCGGCTGACATTGGTGTCGTAGTAGCCCACCGCCAGCGTGAACCCAGCCACCAGCGGGCGGGAGATGGCGATCGACCAGTTCAGGTAATCAGGCGCGCCGAAGCGCACGTTGCGCTGGATCCACTGGTGGCCGATGCGGCCGGCCAGGGTGAATTCCATCGGCAGCGCGATGTCCGCCCCGCCTTCCACATAGATGCCCGTGCCGCTGCGCCCGAAGAAATCCGGCGACCAGGCCAGCGTGGCGAGCAGCTTGTGGCTGTCGATCTCGCGCGTCGCCTTCAGCATCACCTCGGTGTAGTCGAGGTCGAACTGCCCTGGGGCGGAGCGGAAGCCGGGATAGGCGTAGTAGATCGCGCCGATATCCCACTGCACGCTCAGCGCCTCGAAGCGATAGCCGGCCAGCGCATCCACTTCCTGGCGGGCGCTGGCGCCCATGAAGGCAACATTGCTGCCGAAAGCGCCGACATAGAAGCCGGAGCCGTGCGCCACATCCAGGCCCAGCTGCAGCGCCGGGCGGCTGCGCGTCTGGCTGATGCCACGGAACAGGTAGTCGGTCGCAATCGCGGGGGTGGTGGTCACGGTCAGGTCCAGCGACTCGATCTTCTGCTGGGCTGAGGCGTCGGGGGCAAACAGGCTGGCACAAAGCAATCCAATGGCGGCAATGCGACGCATGGCGCGCAAACTCCTGGTCCGATGTTGAATGGGAGTGCCGTGGACTGTGTGGCAACGTTGCGCAGGCCGTTGCGAACCTGTCAACGAGTTTGCTGCGCCGCAACATGATGCGCGGCGCCCAAAACGAAACAGGCGGCATGGCCATCCCTGGCCGTGCCGCCTGTCGTGGCGCGCAGCCGGAGCTGCGCGTTGCGTTCGCCGTGCCGGTCTAGCCGTTGGCGACCGGCACGCCCTTTTCTTCCAGCGCCGTCTTCAGCTCGCCGGACTGGAACATCTCGGTCACAATGTCGCAGCCGCCGACGAACTCGCCGGCGACATAGAGCTGCGGAATGGTCGGCCAGTTGCTGAACTGCTTGATCCCATCACGCAGCTCGGCATCCTCCAGCACGTTGGCGGTCTTGAAGGGCACGCCCATGTGGCTGAGGATCTGCACCACGCGGGCGGAGAACCCGCATTGCGGGAACATCGCGGTCCCCTTCATGTAGAGCATCACCGGATTGTCGGAGATCTCGGACTGGATGCGGTCGTGAACGGGATTGGCCATCGTGCTGTTCCTCAATCGGGAGCGGAGGTCTGAAGGGCGAGGGCGTGCAGCTCGCCCCCCATGCGGCCGCGCAGCGCGGCATAGACCAGCTGGTGCTGCTGCACGCGAGACTTGCCGCGAAATGCTTCGCTGACAACCTTGGCGGCGTAGTGGTCGCCATCGCCGGCCAGGTCCTCGATCGTCACGGTCGCGTCGGGGATCGAAGCCTTGATCAACGCCTCGATCTCGTTGGCGGGCATCGCCATGCGCTCTTTCCCCTCAGCTCGCTCGGCCATCCATCCACGCCGGCAGGAAAGCCTCGTGCAGCCGTCGCAGTTCGGGCAGGGAGATGGTGTCGCCATCGGGCAGAGTCAACATCGCGCCACCGGTGGAACCCAACAGCCGCGCCGGCACGCCGGCCGCCTGGGCACGGGCCAGCACGCCGGCTGAATCGGTGGTCGCCAGCACGTAGCGCCCCTGGTCCTCGCCATACCAGTAGGCCGCATCGCCGCCGCGCTCCAGCGCCGCACCGGTGTCGCCGGCCAGCGCCATCTCGGCCACCGCAATCAGCAGTCCACCATCGGCCACGTCGTGGCAGGCCGCCACGCGCCCGGCCAGGATCTCGCCTCGGACGAAATCGCCGTTGCGCCGCTCGGCCGCCAGGTCCACCGGCGGCGGGGCCCCTTCCTCGCGCCCGGCGATCTCGCGCAGCCACAGGGATTGGCCGAGCCACCCCTCCGTCGCGCCCACCAGCACCAGCGAAAGTCCGGGCTTCAGCCCATAGCCCACCGCCTGCGCCGCATCCTCCAGCACGCCCAGGCCCCCGATCGCCGGCGTCGGCAGGATCGGCCGCCCCTCGGTCTCGTTGTAGAGCGACACATTGCCGGAGACGACGGGGAAGTCGAGCGCCGTGCAGGCCGCCGACATGCCGCGGATGGAGGCAGCGAATTGCCCCATGATCAACGGCTTCTCGGGGTTGGCGAAGTTCATATTGTCGGTGATCGCCAGGGGCAGGGCGCCGGTGGCGGTGATGTTGCGCCACGCCTCGGCCACCGCCTGCGCGCCGCCCACCTCGGGGTCTGCCAGCACGTAGCGCGGCGTGCAATCCGTGGTCAGCGCCAGGGCGCGCGTGCGGCCTTCCAGCTTCACGATTGCCGCATCCGCAGCGCCTGGCCGCTTCACCGTCTGGCCGCCGATCGTGTAGTCGTACTGCTCCCACACCCAGCGCCGCGAGCACAAATCGGGGCAGCCGATCAGGGTGCGAAGCGCAGGGCCCAGCCCCGCCTTGTCTGCCACCAGCCCCAGCCGCGCCGGCTTCGGTGTCTCCTCGATCGGGCGGTGATACAGCGGCGCCTGCTCCGCCAGCGGGTCCAGGGGAATATCCGCCTCCACCTGGCCCTTGTGCTTGATCACGATCCGCCCGGTCTCGGTCAGGTGCCCGATCACGGCGAAATCCAGCTCCCACTTCTCGAAAATGGCCCGCGCCACCTCCTGCCGGTCCGGGCGCAGCACCATCAGCATGCGCTCCTGCGATTCCGACAGCATCATCTCGTAGGCCGACATGCCGGTCTCGCGCTGCGGCACGTGGTCAAGCTCCAGCTCGATCCCCACGCCGCCCTTGCCGGCCATCTCCACGGAGGAGGAGGTAAGACCCGCCGCCCCCATGTCCTGGATCGCCACGATCGCGTCGGTGGCCATCAGTTCCAGGCAGGCCTCGATCAGCAGCTTCTCCACGAACGGGTCGCCCACCTGCACGGTCGGCCGCTTCTCCTCGGCATCCTTGCCGAACTCGGCGCTGGCCATGGTCGCGCCATGGATGCCGTCGCGCCCGGTCTTCGAGCCGACATAGACCACCGGATTGCCGATGCCGGCGGCCGCACTCAGGAAGATCTTGGTCTTGTCCGCGATGCCCACCGTCATCGCGTTCACCAGCGGGTTGCCGTTATAGGCCGGGTGGAAGTTGATCTCGCCACCCACCGTTGGCACGCCGACGCAATTGCCGTAGCCGCCGATGCCGCGCACCACGCCGTCCACGATGCGCTTGGTGCGCGCCAGCTTCGGGTCGCCGAAGCGCAGCGCGTTCAGGTTGGCGATCGGCCGCGCGCCCATGGTGAACACGTCGCGCAGAATGCCGCCCACGCCGGTGGCAGCCCCCTGGTAGGGCTCGATGAAGCTGGGGTGGTTGTGGCTTTCCATCTTGAACACGGCGGCCAGCCCCTCGCCGATATCCACCACCCCGGCATTCTCGCCGGGGCCATGGATCACCCAGGGCGCCTTGGTCGGCAGCGTCTTCAGCCACACGCGGGATGATTTGTAGGAGCAGTGCTCCGACCACATCACGCTGAAGATGCCCAGCTCCGTCAGGCTGGGGGTGCGCCCCATGATCTCCAGCACGCGCTGGTATTCATCGGCGGAAAGGCCGAACTCGCGGGCGAGGGCCTGGTTCACGTCACGCGCCATCAGAAACGTCCTAAGCCGCGAGCGCGGCGCAGATGGAGTCGAACAGGGGCTTGCCGTCCTCGCCGCCCATCAGCGGGTCCACGAGGTCCTCGGGGTGCGGCATCAGGCCCAGCACGCGCAAATTCTCGCTGGCGATGCCGGCGATGTTGCGCTGGCTGCCGTTGCGGTTGGCCTCGGGCGTGATCTCCCCGGTGGGCGTGGCGTAGCGGAAAATCACCCGCCCCTCGCCCTCCAGCCGGTCCAGCGTCTCGGGTGCTGCGAAGTAGTTGCCGTCGCCGTGGGCCATGGGGGCGCGGAACACCTCGCCCTGCTGGTAGTGCCGGGTGAAGTCGGTATCGGCCCGCTCCACCTTCAGGTGGCAATCCATCGCCAGGAAGCGCAGCCCCTGGTTGCGCAGCAGCGCCCCCGGCAGCAGCCCGGCCTCGATCAGGATCTGGAAGCCGTTGCACACGCCCAGCACATGCCCGCCGCGTGCCGCATGGGCCCGGATCGCGGCCATGATCGGCGACTGCGCCGCCATCGCCCCGCAGCGCAGGTAGTCGCCGTAGCTGAACCCGCCGGGGATCACCACGAGATCAAGCCCCGAGAGATCGCTCTCCCGGTGCCACACCATCCGCGGCGCACGGCCCGCGCTGCGTTCCAGCGCGATCGCCATGTCGCGCTCCCGGTTGATGCCGGGAAAAACGACGATTCCTGCTTTCATTGGGTAGCCTCGTCCAAACACGGGTACTTCTGTCGCAGAGCAAACTGAGCAATGTAAGCTGCGGGCATCTTCCGTATTGCTGGCCGCTCTACCATCATACGTACGACCGTCTCGCGAAGTGCCTGCACTGTCGTTCCCGTTGGTGCGCAAATCCCCATTGGGCCGCCATCCAGGTTATTACGAACATCAGATATATCAGATATCGCAGTTACATATGCGAGACACATTCCCCACTCCGCATATTCCGTATCGGTTTTCGGAGAAGACATTTGACAAACTTTGAATAGCCATTCGCCATTAAAAATTGTCGCATCACTCCGGTTAAACAATCCCAATCCGCACCCTATTCCAGCTGCCAGGAAAAGAATGCGGATTGACATTGCATTATTTCTCTACATCGACCTTGAAGCTCTCGATCACCGTATTGGCCAGCAGCTTGCGGGCCATCTCCTCGGCCGCCGCCTTCGCCTTGGCCGGATCGGTCTCCGAAAGCTCGACCTCGATCACCTTGCCGGCGCGCACTTCGCCCACGCCATCAAAGCCCAGCCCTGACAGCGCCTGCCCGATGGCCTTGCCCTGCGGGTCCAGAACCCCGTTCTTCAGCATCACGGTGACAACGGCTTTCATCAGACGGCTCCGAACGCGTTGAATCCAAAACTCATTGCATGACCTCAGGTCCCTTGAGGTCACGAACCCCGGCTTCCGGCAAAATCCCCAGCCGGCGGGCGACCTCCTGATAGGCCTCCTCCACCTTGCCGAGGTCGCGGCGGAAGCGGTCCTTGTCCATCTTCTCGCTGGTCTTGCTGTCCCACAACCGGCAATTGTCCGGGGAGATCTCGTCGGCCAGAACGATGCGCATCTCCTCGTTCTCCCACAACCGGCCGAACTCGATCTTGAAGTCCACCAGCGTGATGCCCACGCCCAGGAACAACCCGGTCAGGAAGTCGTTGATCCTGAGGGTCAACGCCACGATATCGTCCATGTCCTGGGTCGCCGCCCAGCCGAAGCAGGTGATGTGTTCCTCCGACACCATCGGGTCGCCGAGCGTGTCGTTCTTATAGTAGTACTCGATGATCGAGCGCGGCAGCCGCGTCCCCTCCGGAATCCCCAGCCGCGTGGAAAGGCTGCCCGCCGCCACGTTGCGCACCACGATCTCCACCGGGATGATCTCAACTTCACGAATGAGTTGCTCGCGCATGTTCAGGCGGCGCACGAAGTGGGTGGGAATGCCGATATCGGTCAGCCGCAGCATCAGGTACTCGCTGATGCGGTTGTTCAGCAC
Organism: Acetobacteraceae bacterium; assembly: GCA_044358135.1. Lineage (GTDB taxonomy): Bacteria > Pseudomonadota > Alphaproteobacteria > Acetobacterales > Acetobacteraceae > CAMDGX01. The sequence goes on from JBIKOJ010000016.1 coordinate 22,951, forward strand.
GCCCTTTCCGGTGATGATCCCCTTCTTCTGGGCATTGAAGGCAGTGGCATCGTCCTTGAAATACTGCACCAGGGTCCCGGGCTCGGGCCCTTCGAACAGGATCTTGGCCTTGCCCTCATAGAGCTGGCGGCGGCGTGCCATGGCAAACTTCTCCAGGAGGATGGGTCCCCCGAATGCTGCGCCGCAACCGGCGCAGGCGCGGTATAGCAGCGCACCGCCCCCGATGCCACGCCCCCCAGGGCCGCCGCCCGTCGCGGTTGCAGCCGCCGGCCTCCGCCCGTTACGCTGCGCCATACGCCGGCATGCCGGCCAAAAAACCGGGAGGGCTGGGCCATGCTGCGCCGTCGACACCTGCTTGCCGCGGCCGGGGCCGCCCTCGCCATGCCGAACCTGGCCCGCGCCCAGGGCACCGGCACCATCCGCTACGTTCCGGCCGCCGACATCGCCTCGCTGGACCCGATCTGGACCACCGCCTCGCAAACCCGCGACCACGCCTTCATGGTGTACGACACGCTCTACGGGCTGGATGACGCGCTGAACCCCCAGCCGCAGATGCTCGCCGGCCACGTCGTGTCGGACGAAGGCCGCCGCTGGACCATGACGCTGCGCGAGGGCCTGCGCTTCCACGACAACGAGCCGGTCCTGGCGAAGGATTGCGTGGCCAGCATCCAGCGCTGGTGGGCGCGGGACAGCTTCGGCCAGGCCGTCCGCGCCATAACGGACGAGGTCTCGGCGCCGGACGACCGCACCATCGTCTTCCGCCTGAAATTGCCGTTCCCGCAGCTGCCGGTGGCGCTGGCCAAGTACTCGGCACCCCCCTGCATCATCATGCCGGAGCGCCTGGCCAGCACGGACCCGTTCAAGCAGGTGACCGACCCCACCGGCAGCGGCCCGTTCCGCTTCCTGCCGGCGGACCGCATTCCCGGCGCGCGCATGGCCTACGAGAAGTTCCAAGGCTACGTGCCGCGCCAGGGTGGCGCCGCCGAGGGCACCGCCGGCCCGAAGATGGTCCATTTCAACCGCGTGGAAGTGCTGGTGATGCCCGATGGCGCCACCGCGGCGGCGGCCCTGCAGCGCGGCGAGGTCGATTGGCTGCGCTGGCCGCTGGTCGATCTCGTGCCCCAGCTCAAGCGCGCCCAGGGCGTGACGGTGCGCGTGATGGAGCCGCTCGGCCTGATCGGCAAGTTCCGCTTCAACCACCTGCACCCGCCCTTCGACAATCCGGCGGTGCGCCGCGCCATCCTGCCGGCCTTCTCGCAGGAGGAGTACATGCTGGCCGCCAACGGCGACGACCGCGCGCTGTGGCGCACCGGCGTGGGCTATTTCTGCCCCGGCACCCCCATGGCCAGCGAGGCGGGGCTGGAGGCGCTCACCACGCCGCGCAACCTCGAAGTCGCCAAGCAGGCGCTCGCCGCCAGCGGCTACAAGGGCGAGCGCACCGTGGTGATGCTGCCCACGGATTTCCCGATCTACCGCGCCATGGCCGAGGTCTCCGGCCAACTGCTGAAGCAGATCGGCTTCAACGTGGAGGTGCAGGCGATGGATTGGGCCACCGCCATGCAACGCCGCGCCAAGCCGGAGCCGGTGGAGCAGGGGGGCTGGAGCATATTCCACACCGGCTGGGGCGGCGCGGACGAGCTGAACCCGGTCGCCAATGTCTGGCTGCGCGGCAACGGCAAGGATGCGGCACCTGGCTGGCCCAACAGCCCGAAGATCGAGGCGCTGCGCGACGAATGGCTCAAGGCGCCGGACATCGCGGCCCAGCAGCGCATCGCGGTGGAAATCCAGCGCCAGGCCTTCGTCGACCTGCCCTACATCCCCACCGGCCAGCTCTTCACCCCGGTGGCCCACCGCGCCGACATCAGCGGCTGGATCACCGGCCTGCCGGCCTTCTGGAATATCCGGAGGGGTTAGGCGGCGGGCCCTGGCTCGCCGAACACCCGGGTGTAGAGCACGTCCAGCTGCGCCAGGTGCAGCCGCGAATCCATCGCCGCGTCGATCTGCGCGGCGGTCACGCGCCCGGCCACCTCGGGGTCCGCCAGCAGGTTCTCGCGGAAGCTGAGCGCATCGGCGGCCCCCAGCCTGGTCCAGGTCGCCATCGCGCAGCGCTGCACGATCGCATAGGCGTCCTCGCGCAGGATGCCGGCCCGTGCGAGTGCCAGCAGCACCTCGCCGGAATGCACCACGCCGCCCAGGCTCTCCAAATTGGCCTGCATCCGCTCGGGATACACGGTCAGCTTGTCCATCATCCCCGCCAGCCGGGCGAGCGCGAAATCCAGCGTCACGGTCGCATCCGGCCCGATCGCCCGCTCCACGCTGCTGTGGCTGATGTCGCGCTCATGCCACAGCGTCACGTTCTCCAGCGCCGGCACCACCGCCGCGCGCACGATGCGCGCCAGACCGGTCAGGTTCTCGCTCAGCACCGGGTTGCGCTTGTGCGGCATCGCCGAACTGCCCTTCTGCCCGGCATGGAAGAACTCCTCCGCCTCGCGCACCTCGCTGCGCTGCAGATGCCGCACCTCGGTCGCCAGCCGCTCCACCGCGCAGGCGATCACCGCCAGCACGGAGAAGAACATCGCGTGCCGGTCGCGCGGGATCACCTGGGTCGAGACCGGCTCCACCGCCAGTCCCAGCTTCGCCGCCACGAATTCCTCCACCCGCGGGTCCACATGGGCAAAGGTGCCGACGGCGCCGGACAGCGCGGCCACCGCGATCTCCTTGCGGGCCGCCTGCAGCCGCTCCTTGCCGCGCATGAATTCGGCGTAATGCCCGGCCAACTTCAGCCCGAAACTGGTGGGCTCCGCATGGATGCCGTGGCTGCGCCCGATGGTGGGCGTGTGCTTGAACTCGAAGGCCCGCTTGCGCAGGGCGGCCAGCACGTCGTCCAGGTCCGCCAGCAGCATGTCCGCCGCCTGGGTCAGCTGCACGGAAAGGCAGGTATCCAGCACGTCGCTGCTGGTCAGCCCCAGGTGCACGAAGCGGCTGTCATCGCCGATCGCTTCCGCCAGCCACGTCAGGAACGCGATCACGTCGTGCCGCGTGACCTTCTCGATATCGTCGATCCGCTGCACATCCTCGGCCGAGATCGCCGCCAGCTTGGCGCCGCCCTTCTCGCGGATCGCACGGGCCGAGTCGGCAGGCACGTCGCCATAAAGTGACATCCCTTCCGCGGCCAGCGCCTCGATCTCGAACCAGATGCGGTAGCGGTTCTCTGGCGCCCAGATCGCAGCCATGGCGGGGCGGGTATAGCGGGGCACCATGGGCCTGTACTCCTTGCGGCGACGGACGGCCCCGTTTAAGGGCACCCCATCACCCTTACAAGGACGCAAGATGCCGTTCATCTCGGCCGATGAGCTCACCGCCCTCCTCCAGGTCCTGATCATCGACATCACCCTGGCCGGCGACAACGCCGTGGTCATCGGCCTGGCCGTGAACGGCCTGCCGGCGCACCAGCGCCGCAGCGCCATCATCCTCGGCATCGCCGGCGCCACCGTGCTGCGCATCATGTTCGGCGCCGTCACGCTGCAGCTGCTCCAGATCGTCGGCCTGCTCTTCGCCGGCGGCGTGCTGCTGCTGTGGGTCTGCTGGAAGATGTACCGCGACCTCAGGAGCGGCGCGCACGGCGAGGCCGCGGCCGATGCCGCCCCGGCCGAACCCAAATCCCTGCGCCAGGCGATGATCCAGATCATCATCGCCGACGTGTCCATGAGCCTGGACAACGTGCTGGCCGTGGCCGGCGCGGCGGAAGACCATCCCTGGGTGCTCGTGGTCGGCATTGCCATCTCGGTCGTGCTGATGGGCGTCGCTGCCGGGTTCATCGCCAAGCTGCTGGAGAAATACCGCTGGATCGCCTGGATCGGCCTGATCATCGTGCTCTACGTCGCCATCAAGATGATCTGGGACGGCGGGTGGGACGTGGCGGACAAGATGGGCTGGCTCGTCCCCCCGCGCTAACCACAGGCTGAACCCGGCCCTGCCGTCAACGCCTCGGCAACCTCTCCCTGGCAGACTGCGATGTGGCCCGCCCCTCCGGCGGGCCACAGTCGTTGGGGAGCCAGGCGATGGACCCTCTGCCATCCGTGGAATTCTGGCTGGCCCTCGGCCAGATCGCGGCCGCCAGCCTGCTTCTGGCCGGTGACAACGCCGTTGTGATCGCGCTGGCCGCCCGCCGCTTCCCCGAGGCCAGGCGCCAGGCCGCGCGCCGCACCGGCAGCATCGCCGCGGTCGCGCTGCGCATCGCGCTCTGCCCGCTGGCCGCCTGGCTGCTCGCCCTGCCGCTCGCCGGCCTTGCCGCCGGCCTGCTGCTCGCCTGGACCGCGCTGCGCCTGCTGATGCCGGAGCGCGCCGGCCCGTTCGCCGCTGGCGGCACCGCGCGCGGCGTGCTGCCCTTCATCCTCATGGCCGACATCGTCGTGGCTGCGGCCAGTGCAGTGGCCATCGCCGGGGTGGCGCGCGGCAACGCGCTGCTGATCGCGCTCGGCCTCCTGGTCAGCATCCCGCTGATCGCCGCAGGCGGGCGGATCGTGCTGGCCGTGCTGCCGCGCACCCCAATGCTGCTCGCCGCCGGCGCCGGGCTGCTCGGCTGGATCGCCGGCGGCATCATCGCGCGCGACGCCGCACTGGCCGGCCTGCCGCTGGCCCCATCCCCGGCCGCGATCCTGCCACCGGCCGTGGCGCTGCTCGTCGTGGCCCTCGGCACCTGGCTCGCCCGCCGCGCCGGGCGGCATCCGGGACCGATCATCGACCTCGCGCCGCGGGACCTCCAATGAACACCGCGCTGCGCATCCTCGCCGCCGTCGACGGCTCCATCCCCTCGCTGCGCGCTGTCCAGCACGCCGTCGGTCTCGCCCAGCGCGGCCTGCCGATGGAGCTGCACCTGGTCAACGCCCAGCCGCCCCTGCGCGGCACTGCCGCCCTGCTGCTCGGCCGCGCCGAGCTGGAGGACTACCACCGCGAGGTCGGCATGAAGGCCCTGGCCGGCGCGGTGCAGGCGCTCGCCACCGCCGGCATCACCCCGCATCTCCATGTCGCCGTCGGCGCCCCGGCAGAGGTCGTGCTCGCCTTCGCCCATCGCCTCGCCGTGCAGCTGATCGTCATGGGCACGCGCGGCTTCGGCGGCGGCGTGGCCGGCGCCGTCATGGGCTCGGTCGCCAGCGATGTCGTCACCGGCGCCAGCATCCCGGTGACACTGCTCAACAGCGACTGACCCTCCTCAGGCCGGCTCGCGCGCCACCGCCAGCAGCGTCGCCGCCAGCTCGCGCGGTGCGGAGACCACCCGGCTGGCCCCGCAGTCGCGCAGATGCGCCTCCGCCGCTGCCACGTCCGCCCGCGCCAGGATCGGCAGCGCCGCATGCTGCGCCCGCGCCTGCTCGCACACCTGCCCGGCCTCGATCTCGTCCGGGATCGCGACCACCAGCCGGGCCGCCCCCGCCAGGTTCGCCGCCGCCAGCACCTCCGGGGCGCAGGCATGGCCCGCGATCGCCTCGAACCCTTCCGCCCGCGCCACGGCCACCCGCGCGGCATCCAGCTCCACCACCAGCACCGCCTGGCCATCCGCCCGCAGGCCCGCGGCCACCGGCGCCCCCACCGTGCCATAGCCCACCACCACGCTGTGGCCGGCGAGTGTCGTCGGCACCAGGTCGATCTCCTCCGCCTGCGGGGCCGGCACGGGCGCCGCCGCCTCGGCCACCGGCGGGGCCGCCGTGCGCCCATAGCGCGCCGCCAGCACGAACAGCAGCGGGTTCAGCAGGATCGACACGATCGCCGCCCCCAGCACCAGGTCCCGTCCCTCCGCCGGCAGCAGCCCCAGCCCCACGCCCAACCCGGCCAGGATGAAGCTGAACTCGCCGATCTGCGCGAGGCTCGCCGCGATCAGCAGCGCCGAGGGCCAGCCATGCCCGAACGCCCGCATGATCAGCAACGCCGCCGCCGACTTGCCCAGCACGATGATCGCCACCGTCGCCAGCATCGGCCACGGGTTGGCCCACAGCGCCGCCGGATTGAACAGCATGCCGACGGACACGAAGAACAGCACCGCGAAGGCATCGCGCAGCGGCAGCGTCTCGTTCGCCGCCCGCTGGCTCAGCTCCGATTCGCTCAGCACCATGCCCGCGAAGAACGCCCCCAGTGCGAAGCTCACCCCGAACAGCGTCGCCGCCCCGAACGCCACCCCCAGCGCGATCGACAGCACCGCCAGCCGGAACAGCTCGCGCGATCCGGTATGCGCCACATAGTGCAGCACCCACGGGATCACCCGGCGCCCGATCACCAGCATGAACGCCACGAATGCCGCCACCTTGCCCAGCGTCAGCGCCAGCGCGCCGAGCCAGCCGGGCAGGGGACCCATCGACGGCAGGGGCGTGCCCCCGGCCGCCGGTGCCAGGGCCGGGATCATCACCAGCGCCAGCACCATCGCCAGGTCCTCCACGATCAACCAGCCGACGGCAATTGTGCCCCGGTCGGTCTGCACCAGCCGCCGCTCCTGCAGGGCGCGCAGCAGCACCACCGTGCTGGCCACCGAGAGCGAAAGCCCGAAGATCAGCCCCGCCGGCACCGTCCAGCCCAGCAGCAGCGCCAGCCCCAGCCCCAGCGCCGTGGCCACCCCCATCTGCACCACCGCCCCTGGCACCGCGATCGCGCGCACGCTCAGCAGATCCTTCAGCGAGAAATGAAGGCCCACGCCGAACATCAGCAGCACCACGCCGATTTCGGCCAGTTCGGTGGCCAGATGCTGGTCCGCCACGAACCCCGGCGTGAACGGCCCGACGGCAGTCCCGGCCACCAGATACCCCACCAGCGGCGACAGCCGCAGCCGCTGCGCCACAACCCCGAACACGAACGACAGCACCAGCCCGGCAACGATGGTGGCGATCAGCGGTGTCTCATGCGGCATGCGGGGTCCTCCCATGTCCAGCCTGCAGATATGGGGTCGGCCGGGCGAAACGATGGCGCCCACGGCGCGAAAAGGCACCAGGGCGTGCATTTTTCGAAGTCACTTGATTGTGCGGAGTTTGGATTTTAAAACACAACTCAACGTGAAATAGGAAATCCACCATGCCACACGATGGTGTGCCCCACGACCATGACCACCACCACGGCGCCCCCGCGCCCGGCACGGTCGATTGGAAACTCCACGGCGTGAAGGTCATCCCGGCCAGCAGCCTGGACACCAACACGGCCCAGACCCCCGGCATGAACCGCGCCGCCGCCATCAACCTGGCCCGCGTCGGCGCCCAGAAGATCTGGGCCGGCACCGTGCACATCCACGCCGGCGCCAAGACCGGCGTGCACCACCACGGTGAGCTGGAAAGCGTGATCTACGTGCTGAAGGGCCGCGCCCGCATGCGCTGGGGCGAAAACCTGGAATTCGTGGCCGAGGCCGGGCCCGGGGACTTCATCTTCGTGCCCCCCTACGTGCCGCACCAGGAAATCAACGCGTCGGACGAGGAAACGCTGGAATGCGTCCTCGTCCGCAGCGACAACGAGGCCGTGGTGGTGAACATCGAAGGCGTGCAGCCGGTCGAGAAGCCGGAACTGGTGTTGTGGATCGATCCCATCCACACCAAGGGCGGGATGTAAGCGGTTCTTTTTTGAAAAAAAGAACCAAAAAACTTTCATTCGTTTGATGCGGAAAATCCGCTTTCTCCGCATCAAACGAACAAAGTCTTTTTGCTTCTTTTTCTTCAGAAAAAGAAGAATCCTTACTTGCTTTCGTTCAGCGCCCAATCATACCGATCCACGCTCACCTGCCTTATATGCGAAAGCGCCGTGTAGAAATCCTGCCGCGCGTATTGCCGCAGGTGCCGCACCACATCCTCCGGCTTCGGCCCGAAATCCTCGCCGAACCACACATAGATCGAGGACGCCGCCAGCCGCCCGCTCTCGATCGCCGCCCCGCGCGGATGGTTCACGAAGCGCCGCGCCGCCTCTTCCAGCAGTGCCTCCGCCGTCGCCGCGGTCAGCGGCACGGCGGGCAGGTCGGGGCAGCCGAGGGAGGCGCAGTTCACCACATAGTGCACCCGCGGATCGCGCCAGCCGGGCCGCAGGATGCGGTGCTCGATATCATCCAGGCTGAGCGCGGTCCCCTCCACCTCCACCAGCTTCGCCCCCCACGGCCCCTTGGCGAACCAGCCAGGCGAGATGCCGATGTCGCGGATCGAGGCCACGGGATAGTGCTTCAGCACCACCGCCACGGTGATCATGTTGTAGAGGTTCACCCAATAGGCGAACTGCTCCCGGCGATTGAACCGCCGGATCGGCAGCGCCGCCAGCCGCGCGATATCCGCCTCCAGCCCCGCCCGCTCCGCCACCGCAGCGCCATAGGCCAGGCGCGCAATCCCGTCCGCCCCCTCGCGCCGGAAGCGGGCGAGGAACCGCCCCCAGGGCGCATGGTCGATCACGGCGGAGGAGCCCGCGTCATGCGCCTCCCACATCGGCCACGGCTCGGATTTCGGCGCCGCCAGCGCGGCCCCAGGCGCCAGGACAAGCCCAGCCAGCAATGCCCGCCGCCGCATCATGCCAACCCCGCATCCTTCCTGGCCTGCGCCACTTCCGCCTCGTCCCAGTAGCCGATCAGGATGCCGGCCTTGAGCTGGGAAGCCCGGCTGTACCCCGCGATCCGGGCATCCGGCATGGTGATCCGGTTGTGATCGCGCAGCGCCCAGTCGAACAACGCATCCTTCAACCGCGCCCGCTCGGCCTCGAACCGCGGATCAGCCCCGAGATCATGGAACTCCTGCGGATCGGCCTCCAGGTCGTACAGCATCGGCCGGAACCCCACGGCATGGACGTATTTCCACCGCCCATCGAACACCATGAACAGCCGGCACTCATCCACCCCGCGCCCCAGGATCTCGCGCGCATCCTGCATCGCGTAGTCGTATTCGCTGAACACCTGCCCCCGCCACGCCGGCCGCTCCCCGCGCAGCAGCGGCAGAAGCGAGCGCCCCTCCATCACATTCCTCGCCACCGTCCCTCCGAACGCCTCCACGAAGGTCGGTGCCAGGTCGATCGCCTCCACCAGAGCATCGCACATCGTCCCGCGCGTCGCATCCGCCGCCGGCGAGGGATCGGCCACGATCATCGGCACCCGCACCGAGCATTCATGGAACAGATCCTTCTCCCCCAGCCAATGGTCGCCGAGATAGTCGCCATGGTCGGAGGTAAACACGATCGTCGTCGTCGCAAGCGCCCCACGCGCCTCCAGGAAGCGCATCAGCACGCCGATCTGGTCATCGATCTGCTTGATCAACCCCATATAGGCGGGCAGCACCCGCGCCCGCACCTCATCCCGGGAAAAATTGCGGCTCACCCGGAACTGCTGGAATGCCGCGAACACCGGATGCGCCGCCTCCCGTTCCGCTTCGCTGCGCACCACCGGCACCAGGTCGTTATGCCCATACATGTCGTGATACGGCGCCGGCACGATATAGGGCCAGTGCGGCTTGATGTACGACAGATGCAGGCACCAGGGCCCGGTTGCCTCGGCGATGAACTCCATCGCCCGCCGCGTCATGTAGGGCGTCTCGGAATGCTCCTCCGGGATCCGCGCCGGCTTGTCCGCATGCGCCAGCAGCCACCCGTTCAGCAGATCCTCGGCCTTGCCGCCGGAATTCGCCCATTCCTCCCACGGGTTCTCGCTGTCGAACCCCAACTCCCGCAGATACGCATCATAAGCCGGCCGCGGCCGCGACGGCCCTGGATGCAACCCGTCATCGCGCTCATACGGCTCGAACCCGCATTCCGCCGCCAGCACCCCCAGCTCCGATTCCGGGTCCATCCCCACCCGCCGCATGCCCTCGGTATCCGCTGCCATATGCGTCTTGCCCACCAGCACGCTGCGCACGCCCAGAGTGGCCAGCGCCTCCCCCAGCGTCGGCTCCCCCACCCGCAGCGGATACCGGTTCCAGTTCGATCCATGGCTGCGCATGTAGCGCCCGGTATAGAAACTCATCCGGCTCGGCCCGCACACCGGGCTCTGCACATAAGCGCGGGAGAAATTCACCCCCCGCGCCGCCAGCGCATCGATGTTCGGCGTCTGCAGCGTCGGATGCCCGTTGCAGGACAGGTAATCCCATCGCAGCTGGTCGCACATGATGAACAGCACGTTGTTCGGCTTGGCCACGCGGCGTCTCTCCCTGCTGGCAAGAGTATGCCGTGCGGGCGCCTATCGTGCCACGTCGGGGCTATCCATCACCTTCGGCCAGTTCGCATCGGCCCGCTGGATCTCCCGCGCCCGGTTGCCCTGCCACGTCACGGATATCGCCCGGTTGTAGTTCAGATACAGCTTGCCGGACGCCACCGTGAACGCCGCCGGATCCACCACCGCCTTGTAGCCCCGCGCCATCCCATAGGCGCAGTAGCCGCCATATTGCGGCAGGTACTTTCCGGGATCGGCCAGAAACGCCGCCCGGTTCGCCTCGGACGCAAACCGATACGTCACCCCCCGATGCTCCGCCGACACATCCGCCCGCCCCGCCACCGCCCTCGTCTCGGTGAAGTAGGCCACGGGATCATGCCCCGCGATCCCCACCCCATCATCGGCATTCACCACCCCCGCCGCGGCCACGGCCCGCCGCCCCAGCAGCGTGAACACCCCAGCCAACAGCACCAAACGCCGACGCATCGCACCCTCCCCAACCATCCCGTAGGAAAGACCCGTGCCCGCCGCTGCCGTTACGCTCAGCGCCCCCGCTTCTCCTCCGTCCAGTCCGACGGCTTCGCATCCGCCAGCCGCACCTCCGCCCCCAGCCCCTCCACGAATGCCACCCCCTGGTCCGGGTATTCGCACACCTCATGCGCATGCCGGTCCCCGAACGCCCAGATCACCAGCGGCGCGCTCCCGGTATTCTCGAAGCAATGCGCGGCGGCATCGCCAGGAAGATACAGGAACGCATCCCCCGCCCCGCACGCCACGCGCTCATCCCCATGCAGCAGCGTCCCCGCGCCGCCCATCACAATCAGCAACTCCTCCTGGAACAGATGCCGGTGCCGCCGCGAAGAGCGATGCCCCGGCTGCACCGTCTGCACGATCAGCCCGATCTTCTGCGACCCCAGCGTGCGCCCGACATCGGCCATCGTCCCCGCCACCGGCGGCTCGAACGCATAGCCGAACGGCACCACATCCCCGATCCGAACCTTCCGCACCCCGCTCACAGCAACCCCTCCCGCCGCAAGCTCAGCCACTTCCCGTTCCCGACAATCACATGGTCATGCAGCACGATGGAAAGCGCCATCGCCGCCCGCTTCACCTCCTGCGTCATCTCCAGATCATCGCGCGACGGCGTCGGATCCCCGCTCGGATGATTGTGCACCAGAATCAAGGCCGTCGCCTTCAGCTCCAGCGCCCGCTTTACCACCTCGCGCGGATAAACCGGCGTGTGGTTCACCGTCCCCTTCGCCTGCGCCTCATCCGCCAGCAGCCGGTTGCGCGTGTCCAGGAACAGCACCCGGAACTGCTCCACCCGCTCGCGCGCCAGCACCGCGTGCAGGTAGTCCATCAGCCCGTCCCAGTTGCTCAGCACCGGCCGGTCCAGCACCTCCGCCCGCGCCAGGCGCTGCGCCGCCAGCTGCACCACCTTCAGCGTCGCCACCGCCGATTCGCCGATGCCCTTCACCGTCACCAGCTCTTCCGGAGGGGCGGCGATCACCGCGGAATAGCTGCCGAACCGCGCGATCAGCGTCTTGGCCAGCGTCTTGGTGTCCACGCGGGGCAGGGCGATGAACAGCATCATCTCCAGCAGCTCATAGTCGGCCATGGTCTCGCCCTGGCCGGCCAGGATGCGCGCCCGCATGCGGTCCCGATGCCCCTCCGTCCCCACGGCGGGGGCCCCGGGGCTGCCGGGCAGCTCCAGCAACCCCATCTGTTCCGACAGTCCTGCGGGTTTGCGTGCCATGTGCTAAGCAGCCTGCCACGCCGGCTTGGGGTTTGGAAAGGGTTTGCAATGAACGACATGGCGCCACTCGCCTACAGCGATGCGAAGATCCGCTCGATCCTCCAGCGCGTGAAGACCATCGCCATGGTCGGCGCCTCCTCCAACTGGAACCGGCCCAGCTATTTCGTCATGAAATACCTGCAGTCGAAGGGTTTTCGCGTGATCCCGGTGAACCCGGGCACCGCCGGCCAAACCCTGCTGGGCGAGACCATCTACGCCAGGCTGGCCGATATCCCGGACGAGATCGACATGGTCGACGTCTTCCGCGCCTCCGATGCCCTGCCCGGCATCGCCGACGACGCCATCGCCATCGGCGCCAAAATCCTCTGGTCCCAACTCGGCGTCCGCCACGATGAAGCCGCTGCCAAGGCCGAAGCCGCCGGTCTCGAAGTCATCATGGACCGCTGCCCCAAGATCGAGTTCAGCCGCTTCGGCGGCGAGCTGTCCTGGTCCGGCGTCAACTCCGGCATCATCCGCAACCGCCCGCCGGAGCCGCCGAACGATCGCCCCGGCCGCAACCGCCCGCTGCCGCCGCAGAACCTCGAATACGGCTTCGCCACCCGCACCGTCCACGCCGGCGCGGCGCCCGATCCCACCACCGGCGCCCGCGGCACGCCCATCTACCAGACCACCAGCTTCGTCTTCGACGACGTCGACCACGCCGCCTCGCTCTTCAACCTGCACAATTTCGGCCACGTCTACACCCGCCTCTCCAACCCCACCGTTGCGGTGCTGGAAGAACGCGTCGCCTCCCTCGAAGGCGGCCGCGCCGCCGTCGCCGCCGCCTCCGGCCACGCCGCCCAGTTCGTCACCTTCTTCACTCTGCTCAACCCTGGCGACGAGTTTGTCGCCTCCCGCAACCTCTACGGCGGCTCGCTCACCCAGTTCTCGCTCAGCTTCAAGAAGCTCGGCTGGACCTGCCACTTCGTCGACCCGACGGACCCCGAGAACTTCCGCCGCGCCCTCACGCCGAAGTGCAAGGCCATCTTCGTCGAGAGCCTGGCCAACCCCGGCGGCATCATCGTCGACCTCCAGGCGGTGGCGGAAATCGCCCACAGCGTCGGCATCCCGCTCATCGTCGACAACACCCTGGCCTCGCCCTACCTGTGCCGCCCCTTCGAGCACGGCGCCGACATCGTCACCCACTCCCTCACCAAGTTCCTCGGCGGCCACGGCAACTCGCTCGGCGGGATCATCGTCGAGTCCGGCAAATTCGACTACGGCAACGGCAACTTCCCGTCCCTGGCCGACCCCGAGCCCGCCTATCACGGCCTGAAGTTCTACGAAAACTTCGGCGACTTCGCCTTCACCACCAAGGCCCGCGCCGTGGCGCTCCGCGATTTCGGCCCCACCCTCTCGCCGATGAACGCCTGGCTCACCCTCACGGGGATCGAGACCCTGCACGTCCGCATGGACCGCCACGTCGCCAATGCCCAGAAGGTCGCCGAATTCCTCGCCGGCCACGAAAAGGTCGCCTGGGTCAGCTACGCCGGCCTGCCGAGCAGCCCGTTCCACGCCCTGGCAAAGAAGTACACGCCGAAAGGCCCCGGCTCCGTCTTCACCTTCGGCGTCAAGGGCGGCTACGAGGCCGGGATCAAGCTGGTGGAATCCGTTCGCCTCTTCTCCCACCTCGCCAACGTGGGCGACACCCGCAGCCTCGTCCTCCACCCCGCCAGCACCACCCACCGCCAGCTGACAGACGAACAGCGCGCGGCCTCCGGCGCCGGGCCCGACGTGGTGCGCCTCTCCATCGGCCTCGAAGACGCCGACGACCTGATCCGGGACCTGGACACCGCGCTGGCGGGGTAGCGCGACCAGGGCTTCACCCCGGAGCCCAGACCTTGCCCGCCTTGCCCGCTGGTCGCGCGGGTTGCTAGCCTGAACGCATGAGCACGACGACGCCCCGGCCTCGACGGCGGCGCGAGATTTTCTCGCGCATGCTGGCGCTCGTCTGGCTCGTTGCCTCCATCACCTCGCCCTGGCTGTCGGTGCAGGCGCATGCGCGATCGTGGGAGGCGCTGTTCCTCTCCGGCATCTGCGTCTCGGCCCCCGACCCGGGAACACCGGCGGAAGCCCCTGCCGGGGACACGGCCACGCATCACCATGCCGGCCAGTGCTGCCTTCCGGCATCGCGCGGCGATCTCGCCCTTCCGGCCGTGGTCATGGCCGGGCCCGCCCTTCCACCGCCTCCGGCAGCCCCAAGCCCTGCCGCCTGGCCGTCATCCGGCCCAGGCCCGGCACGGCCGGATCCCGCCCGCGCCCCGCAATCGCCAAGAGGTCCTCCAGGACACGGCTGAGGCTTCCTTCGCCCCGACCGTTCCCTGTTCAAGGACTTCCCATGCGCGTTCATCCCGCACGTGGCCGCCCTGCGGCCACCGCCTGCCTCGCCGTGGCCATGGCCACCTCACCCGCCCTGGCCCAGCAAGCCCCACCGCCGATCGAGATGCCCATCTCTGCCGCCGGCGAAGGCATCTCCCAAACCACCGCCGGCCCCGTCCGCGGCATCCAGGCCCTCACCGCCGATTCCGCCACCCGCACCCAAACGCCGCTGCAGCAGCTGCCCCAATCCGTCCAGGTCGTCACCCGCGCCCTGATCGACCAGCAACGGCCGATCAGCCAGTCGGAGGCGATGCAGAACGTCTCCGGCCTGCAGCCTCTCTCCACCATGATGTTCGGCCAGCTCGGCCCCAAGCTCCGCGGCTTCCAGGCCGACCGCTTCGTCGATGGCATGCCCAACTACTACGATGCCGGCGCGCGCGACCTGCTGGTGAACGTGGAGCGCATCGAGGTGCTGAAGGGCCCCGCCAGCCTGTTCCACTTCGGCGGCACCGGCCAGATCGGCGGCGTGATCAACGTCATCTCCAAGATGCCGACCGCCCAGCGATTCGCCGAAGTCGGCGTCACCTATGGCGGCTACAACCTCGTCAGCCCCTATTTCGACGTGAACCAGCCGCTCAACCAGGCCGGCACCGTGCTGTTCCGCATGACCGGGCAGTATCAGAGCACCGGCGCCTCCACCCACGGCTTCCGGCAGGGCGGCTTCAGCCTCAACCCCACCCTGGTGCTCACCAACAACGACACCACCACCGTCACCCTGCAGGCCAACCTGTCGCACCAGACCCAGCTCGACTATCCCGGGCTGCCGGCCGTCGGCACGCTCGACACGTCCGGCTTCGCGGTGAACCGCCGCCTGTTCGCCGCCGTCGCCGGCCTGCCCTCCACGCGCTCCACCAACTACGGCTTCACCGCGAAGCTCGACCACGCGTTCGGCGAGGTCTGGTCCAACACGACCACGCTGCGGATGTCGAAATCCCACTTCAACGAGCCGACCCAACTGATCATCGGCAACCGGCCCTTCTTCCCGCCCTCCACCTTCGGCGTGTTCAATGGCCTGCTGAAGGAGAACACATCGGAGATCGGCTTCA
>JBIKOJ010000167.1:0-11868 GCA_044358135.1 Acetobacteraceae bacterium
CCACCGGCACACCGAGGCTGCCGGCATAGGCGCCATACAGCGTCGCCTCCGCCGTCTCGATGCCGTTGATGCGGATGCCCTGGAAGGCGAAGCCGCTGACGGTGTGGGAGAGCACGCCATGCCGCCCGGCGCCGGAGTGGTAGCCGGTGAAGAACACCGCATCGAAGCTGCTATCCAGCCCCGCCGTCATGTTCATCGGCTTCGGCCGGCCGATGATGCACTCCGCCCGCGGGTCCATGTCCTCCGGGAGCAGGTTCACCATCGGCCCGTGGCTGTCGTTCACCAGCACGTAGCTGGCGCCGCCATCGAAGGCCCCGGCGATCGCCGCGTTCACCTCCTGCGTCATCAGCCGCCGCGCCCGTTCGTATTCCGGGTTCCCGGGCGTGCCCTGCTGGGCATTCACCACGCCCGCCACGCCTTCGATATCCGCCGAGATGAAGATCCGCATCGCCCGCCCCCTATAGAGATTCAGCCAAGCCCGGCCGCACATGCCCCGCCCGCCCCACCGTGGTGGGGGAGGCCGCCAGCGCATCCAGCACCGCTTCCTGCGTCGCCTCGGCCGCGGCCTCGAATAGCAGGTCGATTTTTCCCTCCGCGATCGCGCGCAGCGGCAGAATGTCTGCCTTGCCGTCATGCGGCACCCGGTTCGCGGTGGTGAAGCCGATGAAGGTATCGCCGCTGCCATGGCCATAGAAGCTGCCCACCCGCGCCAGCCCGGCGCCGGCGCGGCGGATCACCCGTTGCAGCTGCCGGTGCTCCAGCGGCACGTCGGTGGCGATCACCACGATCACCGAGCCACGCTCCGGCACCGCCTCCGCCTTGGGCGGCGCCACCACGCGCCCGTCGGGCAGCATCAGATCCCCCGCACGCCCGAAATTCCCCAGCACCAGCACGCCGAGATGAAACGCCGCCTTGTCCAGCCGCACCAGGCGGGAGGCACTGCCGATGCCGCCCTTGAAGCCGAAGCAGCTCATGCCCGCCCCGGCGCCCACCGCGCCGACCTCGAAGGCGTCGGTGGTGGCATCCAGCGCCGCCAGCGCATCCGCCTCCGTCACCGCCAGGGCCTGGATGTCGTTCAGATAGCCGTCGTTGCACTCGCCCACCACGGGGTTGACGGTGCTGGTCTGCCGCCCGATGCGCGGGTTCTCCGCCACCGCGCGCCGGATCAGCGCCGTGCCGCAGGTACCAACCGACAGCGTATTGGTCAGCAGGATCGGCGTCTCCAGCTGGCCAAGCTCGTCCACCTGCATCAGCCCGATGCTCTTGCCGAACCCGTTCAGCACATGGCTCGCCGCCACCGGCTTGTCGCGGAAGATGTCGCCCGGGTGCGGGCGGATCGCCGTCACCCCGGTGCGGATGTCGCCATCCACAAGAGTACAATGCCCCACCGTCACGCCCGGCACGTCGCTGATGCGGTTCAGCGCCCCCGGCGGCAGTTTTCCGCAGGCCAGCCCCAGGTCGCGCGCGCGTGCAGGTGTCATGGCACGGTTGTCGCAACGCCGGCCGGCCGAGGCAAGCCATCGGTCCGCGCCGCAGCCGGCAGGCGCCGGCGCAGGAACCCCGCCACCGCCTCGATCGAGCCATGCTGCAGCAGGTCGGTATGCCCGCCTGCGGCCGCCACCCACAGCTCCCCGTCCGGCGCGGCGGCGTGGATCGCGTGGCCCATATCCGGCGGCACCACCACGTCGCGCGCGCCCACCAGCACCAGCACCGGGCTGCTGATCGCCGGCATGTGCACCAGGGAGTCGAACCGGTCGCGCATCAGCGCATCGACCGGCGCGAAGGGGTAGCGCCGCTTGGCCACCGCGGCGACAGAGGTATAGGGAGTCTCCAGCACCACCGCCCCCAGCCGCTCCTGCGCCGCAAGCCACGTCGCCAGGCCGCTGCCCAGGGACTCCCCCCACAGCACGATCTGCCCGTCCGCAACCCCGCGCGCCCGAAGCGCCGCCAGCCCGGCCGCCGCATCCAGCCGCAGCCCGGCCTCGCTCGGCGTGCCCGGCGTGCCGCCATAGCCGCGGTATTCCACCAGCAGGGCACCCCACCCCTGCGCCGCGAAGCGCCGGATGCGCTCGGTGCGGTGGCCGATATGCCCCCCGTTCCCGTGCAGGAACAGCAGCACCGGCCCCTCGCCCCGCGGCGGCAGGAACCAGGCGAGCAGCCGCAGCCCGTCCGCGGTCGGCACCGCCACCTCCGCCAGCCCCGGCACCTCCACCCGCGCGGCATCGGGCCGGTCCTGCGCCGGCCGGAACAGGATCTGTCGTTGCAACACGAAAAGCGCTGCGATCACAGCGCCATAGGTCAGCAGCAGGGCACAGAGCCCGATCAGGCTCCAGGCAGCCCAGGCGGGCAGGGAGAATGGCATGGCGTATCGCGGTTCCTGCTCGATGAGTCGGATTACTTTACACGCTCCTGTACCGCCCGATAGCAGGTAAGCCATTGAATTTGTATTGTTTATATCGAGGTCGAGGTGGCGTCCGAAGGGGCAGCCCCCCAAGGGGTGTCGGACAAATTTACACTCCGGCGCGGCACGCACCGCCAGACAGCGTTAGGAAATCGTTAAGTATCTGGAATTCCACCCTTTCGATGCGTTGGCATGCGGCTTGCTTCTATCGTTCCGACAGGCTTTTTTGGAATGCATTCGTGCCGGCGGGCAGCCGTCGGGGCGAAGCAGGCGGAATGGAGAGGTTTTGGTGAATACGTTTTTCAAGGGCTTGATGGGTGCGGCCGCGCTGCTTGGCGTTTCGATGCCAATGGCCCAGGCGCAGGATTATATCTGGTCATTCAGCCTCGGCTTCTACGGGAATGAGCGGTACGATGATTCAGGCCCGGGTTGGAGCTCTCCGGGTTGGGAAAACGGCGGTGCGGGCGCCAGCGGGTTGATCACGGTCACCCAGGTATCGCCTGGTCTCTTTGCTGTCTCGGACTTCGTCATCAATACCACTGCCGGCTTCGGTGGTGGCAACGATCCGACGAATTTCGCGATGACCTACTCCCTTGGCGCCGGCGACTCGACCTTCACGAACGATGATCTGGTCGACAGCTCGGTGTTCGTGGCGCCTGGCGACATTTATCTGACGCTGACCTGGAGCACGGGTGAGCTCATCGCTGCCATGATGGCAGGTATCCCGGGGGCCACGGTTGAGATGGTTCCGAATGCCAGCATCGAAAGCCAGTACCCTGATTATCCCGAACTGGACTTCCGCCGTCGCATGTCTGGCTCCTGCACGCCGGATGAAGGAGAGGGTTGCGCGACGGCACAGCAGGGCCTGATGACGCTGGAGCAGATCATCCAGCCCGAGCCGACCCCCGCCCCCGAGCCCGCCAGCATGGCGCTGTTCGGCGCCGGCCTGCTGGGCCTGTATGCCGCCCGCCGTCGCCGCGCTGCCTGATCGCTTCACGACACCTCAAGCCTTCTCCTTCGCGGCGGCGTCCTTCCCAGGGCGCCGCCGCTTCCGTTTTGGGGGCACGCCCCACCCACCGGCCATCCTGCCAGGCACTATTCCAAGCCGGCCTCGCCCGCAGCCTCCGCCCGCGCCAGCGCCGCCAGATGCGGCGCCGCTGCTTCCTCCGTGGCCTGCTCAATCGCGCGATAGGCCGCCACCAGCGCCGCGCCCGCCTCCGTCAGCCGTGCCCCACCGCCGCCGCTGCCGCCGGTCATCGCGGCCACCACCGGCGCGCCCAGATGCCGGTTCAAATCCTCCACCAGCTCCCACGCCCGGCGGTACGACATGCGCAGCGCCCGCCCGCCGGCGGAGATCGAGCCATGCCGGGCAATTTCCTCCAACAGCGCGATCTTCCCCGGCCCCACCCGCGCGCCTGAGGGCAGGTCGAGCCGGATGCTCACGCGCGCAGCCGGCCGCGCATCGGGGCGGGATCGCGAAGGAACGATGGACATGCCGCAGCGAACCACGCCGCGCCGCCCCGATCAATCGCCCGCGGCGCCTCAGGGACCCATCGCATGATTGCCTCGCCGGCCCGATCCCTGGCACGCTCCATCCCTCGCCAGCGCCGGACCCCAGCATGACCCAGCCCCCGCAGATCCGCTCCTCCGCCTGCCCGCATGATTGCCCCAGCACCTGCGCGTTGGAGGTGGAGGTGCATAACGGCACCAGCATCGGCACGCTGCGCGGCGCGGCGGCGAACACCTACACGCTGGGCGTGATCTGCACGAAGGTCTCCAAGTATGCGGAGCGCATCCACCACCCCGATCGCCTCACCCACCCCCTGCTGCGCACCGGCCCCAAGGGCAGCGGCCAGTTCCGCCGCATCGGCTGGGAGGAAGCGCTGGACCGCGCCGCGCAGGCCTTCCTCGCCACCACGCGCGCCCACGGATCCGAAAGCATCTGGCCCTACTACTACGCCGGCACGATGGGCCTGGTGCACCGCGACGGCATCAACCGCCTGCGCCACGAGCTGAAGCATTCCCGCCAGGTCAACACCATCTGCACCCGCACCAGCGAAAGCGGCTGGATGGCCGGCGTCGGCAAGATCGCCGGGCCCGACCCGCGCGAGATGGGCGAGGCCGACCTGATCATCTCCTGGGGCGGCAACCCGGTGAACACCCAGGTCAACGTTATGTCCCACGTCGCCCGCGCCCGCAAGGAACGCGGCGCCAAGCTGGTGGTGATCGACCCCTACCGCACCGGCACCGCCAAGGTGGCCGACATGCACCTCGCCGTCCGCCCCGGCACCGATGCCGCCCTGGCCTGCGCCGTGATGCACATCGCCTTCCGCGACGGCCACGCCGATCGCGCCTACATGGCGCAGTACGCCGACGACCCCGCAGCACTTGAAGCCCATGTCGCCTCCCGCACCCCGGACTGGGCGTCCGCCATCACCGGCCTGCCGGTCGCCGAGATCGAGGCCTTCGCCAAACTCTATTGTGAAACCCCGCGCGCCTATATCCGCACCGGCTACGGCTTCACCCGCAGCCGCAACGGCGCCGCGGCCCTGCACGCCGTCACCTGCCTGCCCACCGTCACCGGCAAGTGGCGCAACAAGGCCGGCGGCGCCTTCTGGAACAACCGCGCCATCTACCATTGGGACAAGACCCTCATCGAGGGCCTGGACCTCATCGACCCAACCACCCGCGCGCTCGACCAATCCCGCATCGGCGCCGTCCTCACCGGCGACCGCCGCGACCTCGGCGACGGCCCCCCGGTGAACGCCCTGCTGATCCAGAACACCAACCCCGTCACCGTGGCACCCGACAGCCACAAGGTCCGCCGCGGCTTCCTGCGCGAGGACCTGTTCACCGTGGTGCACGAGCAGTTCATGACCGAGACGGCGCAGCTCGCCGACCTCGTCCTGCCCGCCACCATGTTCATGGAACACCACGACCTCTACCAGGCCGGCGGCCACAGCCACATCCAGATCGGCCCCAAGCTGGTCGAGCCCCCCGGCGAATGCCGCAGCAACCATGAGGTGCTGCAGGGCCTCGCCCCCCGCCTCGGCGCCACCCACCGCGCCTATGGCATGACCGACCTGGAGATCGTCGACGAAACCCTGCGCGTCTCCGGCTGGCCCGATGCCGCCACCGTCATGCAGAACCGCTGGCACGACGCCCAGCCCGATTTCGAGACCGCCCATTTCCTCCACGGCTTCGGCCACGCCGACAGGAAGTTCCACTTCAAGGCCGACTGGGCCGCGATCGGCCCCAACCACCACGGCATGTCCGCCCTGCCGGACCATATCGAGGTGATCGACTCCGCCACGCAAGACCGTCCCTTCCGCCTCGTCGCCGCCCCCGCGCGCAGCTTCCTCAACACCAGCTTCACCGAGATGCCCTACACCCGCGCCCGCGAAGGCCGGCCGACCCTGCAGGTGAACCCCGAAGACGCCGCCCGCCTCGGCATCACCGAAGGCAGCCGCGTGCGCCTCGGAAATGCCCGCGGCGAGGTGGTGCTGCACGCCCGCCTCGTCGAAGGCGCCCAGCCCGGCGTGCTCGTCGCCGAAAGCATCTGGCCGCATGCCGACCACGACGGCGGCGTCGGCATCAATGCCCTCACCTCGGACGAACCCGCCCTGCCCGATGGCGGCGCCGTCTTCCACGACACCGCCGTCTGGCTCCGCGCCGAAGCCGCCACCCTGGCCCAGGCAGCCGAATGAGAACGATCCTCGTCACGGGTGCGGCCACCGGCGTGGGTGCCGCCACCGCCCGCCGCCTTGCTGCCCCCGGCGTGGCGCTGCTGCTGCACACCCGCCGCAACGAAGCCGGCCTCGCCGCCGTGGCGGAGGAAGCCCGCGCGAAGGGCGCCCAAGCCGAAACCATCCTCGGCGACCTCGCCGACCCCGCCACCCCAGCCGCCCTGGTCGCCGCCGCCATCGCCCGCTTCGGCCGGCTCGATGCCGTCATCGCCAATGCCGGCTTCGCCGACCGAACCGCCGCCATGGACCTCACCGACGAGGTCTTCGCCCGCTCCACCGAGCCGATGATCGCCGGCTTCCTCCGCCTCGCCCGCGCCGCCGCCCCCCATCTGCGCGAAGGCACGGACCCTCGCATCGTCGCCGTCAGCAGCTTCGTCGCCCATGCCTACCGGCCGGGCTTCCCCCTCTTCCCCGCCTCCGCCGCCGCCAAGGCGGGCCTCGAAGCCCTGGTGAAGGCGCTCGCCATCGAACTTGCCCCCGCCATCACCGTGAACGCGGTGGCCCCCGGCTTCGTCCGCAAGGATGCCGGCGCCCACGTCGCCCTCAGCCTCGCCGGCATGCCGGACCGCACCCAATGGATCCCCCTGGGCCGCATCGCCGAACCCGCCGACATCGCCGCCGCCATCGCCTTCCTCGCCGGGCCGGATGCCGCCTACATCACCGGCCAGGTGCTGCACGTGGATGGCGGGCTGGTGATGTGAGGTTTCACGGGTCTGTCGCACAGGCGTAAAGCGCCTGACGCGGATGGGATGGAACACGGGGGCTTCCCGACGAAGGAGAAGCCCCGTGTTCCCAGCCCTGCTCCTGGCCGGATCGGCGTTCGCGCTGATCGCTGCCGCCACGCCCGCCCGCGCCGATCAGGCCTTCCCGGCCACGCTCGCCGGCCACGCCATGATCCCGGCCGCCACCTACATCCCGGCCCCGGCCGATGCGCCGGCCGATCTCAAGAGCGCGGGCAAGTTCACCACCGGCCGCCGCGTGGATGCTATGGGCACCGTGATGGGCATGTCCTTCGAGCGTCCCACCGGCATCACCCTGCCGCTGCCCGGCCAGCCCATCCAGGGCCATTCCGGCATCAAGACCATGGCCGATGGCAGCTTCTGGGTGCTCACCGACAACGGCTCCGGCTCCAAGGCCAACTCGCCAGATTCCATGCTTTACCTGAACCAGTACCGCATCGACTGGGCCGCCGGCACGCTCGCCCGCCTGGCCACCATCTTCCTGCACGACCCCGACAAAAAGGTGCCCTTCCGCATCACCCACGAGGGCACCGAAAAGCGCTACCTCACCGGCTCCGATTTCGACACCGAGGGCTTCCAGATCATCGGCACCACGCTGTGGATCGGCGACGAGTTCGGCCCCTACATCATCAAGGCCGACATGACCGGCAAGGTTCTGGCCGTGTTCGAGACCATGGCCGACGGCAAGCCGGTCCGCTCGCCGGAGCATTTCGCCGTCGCCTCCCCCGGCGTTCCGGGCCAGGCCGGCAACTTCAACCTGCGCCGCTCCAAGGGCTACGAGGGCTTCGCCGCCAGCAAGGACGGCCGCTTCCTCTACGGCATGCTGGAAGGCCCGCTGTGGGATGCCGCCACCAAGGACTATGAGAAGCACGACGGCCGCGAATATCTGCGCATCCTGGAGTTCGACGTCGCCGCCGAAAAGTGGACCGGCCGGCACTGGAAATACATGCTGGAAGCCAACGGCCTGGCGATCGGCGACTTCAACATGATCGACAGCACCACCGCCCTGGTGATCGAACGCGACAACGGCGAAGGCACCGCGGACAAGGCCTGCCCCGCTGGCCAGCGCGGCACCGATTGCTTCGCCGATATCGCCAAGTTCAAGCGCGTCTACAAGATCGAGATGTCCGAGGCGAACGTGGGCGGCCCCGTGCGCAAGATCGGCCATATCGACCTGATGAAGATCGCCGACCCCAACAAGAAGGCCCGCAAGCCGCTGAACGACGGCGTGCTGACCTTCCCGTTCTTCACCATCGAGAACGTGGATGTGGTGGACGCCACCCACATCATCGTTGGCAACGACAACAACCTGCCGTTCTCCACCTCGCGCGAGCCGAACAAGGCTGACGACAACGAGTTCATCCTGCTTGAGGTGGGAGATTTCCTGAAGGCGAAGTAAGGCGTTCTTTTTTGAAAAAAAGAACCAAAAAACTATTGAAAATGGCGCCTCGTTCTCTATCGGGAGAACGAGGCGCAAATTCATAAAGTCTTTTTGCTTCTTTTTCTTCAGAAAAAGAAGGTGCTTACTTACTTAATCTCCCTACCCACTCCAACACTGCCCCCGCCACCGCCTCCGGCTGTTCCGGGAACAGCGCATGGCTCGCGTTATCGATCACCACCGCCTCCACCCGATCGCCGAATTCCGCGCGCAGTTCGTTCCATTTGTCGCGTGGCTTGAACGGGTCCAGCGCCGGGATCAGTTCCAGCATCGGCGCCGTGCCGGCGTGCCACCAGTCGGCTTGCTGCACGCCCTGCTTTTCCCGGCAATCGATCTGCATGCGCTGCGTGGCCGGGTGCCATCCGTGCAGCCAGGGTCGCGGGTCATGGCCGGGGGCGAAGAAGCCCAGGCGCAGCGCGGCCAGGCGCTCCGCCTCCGGCGCATCGAGGGTGCCGGCGCGGCGGGGTGTCGCGGCGATCTCCGGGGCATATTGCTTTGCCGCGGCCGCGGCCAGGATCACGCCGCGCACATGTGCGGGGTGGTCCACCGCGGCCATGCGCGCCACAAAATGGCCGAAGGCGTGGCCCAGGATCACCGCCCGCCCGCCGCCCTCGGCGCGGATAACGGCCGTGACATCGGCTGCGAGGTGATGTAGGCTAACATCGTTCATGGGGCCGCTGGAAGCACCGATTCCGCGCGGCTGCGGGCGCAACACGCGAAGGCCGCCTTGGGCGAGCAAGCTGGCGACGACATCGAAATCCTCGTAGCCGTCACGGCCCAATGAAGGCAGCATCACCAGCGCGGGTCCGGTGCCCTCGACGATGGCCTCGATCACGGCCTCCCCGGCCGGGACGATCACCGTGCGGCGTGTCGTGTCTGCCATGTCCGCCTCCCTGATGCAGGAAGGCTAGGCGATCTCGTGCGGGCGCGCGAGGATGGGGGGTGACGAAACCCCCCGCCTATCCCCTCGCATTGCTCGCCGTCGCTGGCACCGGCGTCTTCATGGCCAGCGCCACGGGCATGACGCGCGCGCCCTTCCTGCTGCAGATGGCGCGGGACCTGGACGTGACCCTGGTGCTGGTCTCCCACCTGCTGTCGGTCACCGCCGTCACCTGGGGCATCACGGCGTTCTTCACCGGCCCGCTGGGGGCGGCGTTCGGGCGGCGGCGGGTGTTGATGGGCGGGCAGATCGTGCTGGGGTTGAGCATGATCGGCATCGCGCTGGCGCAGGAATATTGGCAGGCGGTGGTGTGCGTGGCGATCGGCGGCTCGGCCTGCGGGGCGTATATGGGCTCGGTGTTCGGCGAGGTCGCGGACCGGGTGGCCGATTCGATGCGCGGCCGGGCAATGGGCTGGGTGATCGGCGGGCAGTCCTTGGCACTGCTGCTGGGCGTGCCGGCGGCGAGCGCGATCGGCAGCGTGGTGGGCTGGCGCGGCGTGAGCGGGATCATCGCGGTGAGCGCGTTCGGCGTGGCGGTGGCGACGCGGCTGGTGTTCCCGGGCACGCCGGCGCGGGCGCTGGGCGCTGCGGGGGCACCGGGGATGCGCGCGGCGCTGCGGCCGCGGATCCTGGCGGTGCTGGGGGCGAGCATCACGGAGCGCACCTGCTTCGGCCTGGTGGCGACGTTCTTTGCCACCTACCTGCAGTTGGCCCACGGCTTCGGGCTGGCGGAGCTGGTGGTGCCGCTGGCGTTGGTGGCGGGCGGGAACTTCCTGGGCAACTTGATCGGCGGCCGTATGGCCGATGCGGTGCCGGACCGGCGGGTTCTGTATGCCGTCTCGGCGGTGGGGACCGGTGGGGTGGCGATCGCGTTGTTCGTGGCGGCGCCGGGGGCGGTGGCGGCGATCGGGTTGGCGACGTTGTACGGGCTGGTGAACGGCATCAGCCGGCCGGCGCTGATCAGTCTGTTGAGCGCCGTACCGGCGGAGATCCGCGGCACGGTGCTGGGCATCAACATCACCTGCGCGAGCGTGGGCTGGGTCACGTCGGCGATCGTGGGCGGGATGCTCGCGGCGGCGGGGGACTGGGCGACGCTGGGTTGGGTTGTGGCGGTGCTGGGCGTGGCGGGCGCGGGGCTGGGGATGCTGGGGCGGCGGTAGGGTCGCGGGCGAATCGGGTGGCGGCATACCATCGTCATTCCCGTGCCCGGAGACATCTGATGTTGCGCCGATTGGTCGACCACCCGCTGACCGAGAAGATTGTGATTGCGCTGATCGTGGTGAACGCGATCACGCTGGGGCTGGAGACGAGCCCGAGCGTGATGGCGGGCTATGGCGAGGCGCTGCATGCCGCGGACCGGCTGCTGCTGACGATCTTCGTGGCGGAGCTGGCGGCGCGGATGGTGGTGCGGGGGCCGCGGTTCTTTGCCGATCCGTGGAACGTGTTCGACTTCCTGGTGGTGGGCATCGCGCTGCTGCCGGCGACGGGGTCGCTTTCGGTGCTGCGGGCGCTGCGCATCTTGCGGGTGCTGCGGCTGATCACGGCGGTGCCATCGCTGCGCGCGGTGGTCTCGGCGCTGGTCGGCGCGCTGCCGGGCATGGGCTCCATCATGATGCTGCTGATGCTGATCTTCTACGTGTTCGCGGTGATGGCGACGAAGCTGTTTGGCGAGACGCATGAGGAGACGTTCGGCAGCATCGGGGCCTCCATGCTGTCCCTGTTCCAGGTGATGACGCTGGATGCGTGGTCGGACGGGCTGATGCGGCCGATGCTTGAGAAGCACCCGCATGCCTGGCTGTTCTTCATTCCGTTCGTGCTGGTCTCCGCCTTCATCGTGCTCAATCTGTTCATCGGCGTGGTGGTGAGCGCGCTGGAGACGGAGCGGGATGCGGAGCGGGTGCGCAAGCAGGAGGACGAGACGACGCTTTCGGCGGCGATCGGCAATGCCGCGGCCGATCTGGCGCGGGTGGCGGAGAGCTTGGACAGCTTGCGGGCGCGGGTGGCGGCGGTGGAGGCTAGGCGGCAAGACCCCCCGAGCGTTCGATGAAGCTGGCGATCTCCTCCACGCCCTGGCCCGCGCGGATGTTGGCGAAGAGGTAGGGGCGTTCGCCGCGCATGCGCTTGCTGTCGCGGTCCATCACTTCCAGGCTGGCGCCGACATGGGGGGCGAGGTCGATCTTGTTGATCACCAGCAGGTCGGAGCGGGTGATGCCGGGGCCGCCCTTGCGGGGGATCTTGTCGCCGGCGGAGACGTCGATGACGTAGATGGTGAGGTCGGCGAGTTCGGGGCTGAAGGTGGCGGCGAGGTTGTCGCCGCCGGATTCGATCAGGATGACATCGAGTGCCGGGAAGCGGCGGCGGAGTTCGGTGACGCCGGCGAGGTTGATGCTGGCGTCCTCCCGAATGGCGGTGTGGGGGCAGCCGCCGGTTTCGATGCCCATGATGCGGTCCGGGGGGAGGGAGCCGGCGCGGGTGAGGAATTCCGCGTCTTCCTTGGTGTAGATGTCGTTGGTGATGGCGGCGATGTCGTAGTGGGGCGACAGGCGCTTGCAGAGGGCGTCCATCAGCGCGGTTTTGCCGGTGCCGACGGGGCCGCCGACGCC
>JBIKOJ010000168.1:0-11721 GCA_044358135.1 Acetobacteraceae bacterium
CAGGTGGTTGGCCTTCACCCCGCGGTGCAGCTTCGCCGCCTTCACTTCCACGAAATTGCCCACATGGGCGTCCTCACCCACATCGGCGCCGGGCCGCAGCCGCGCGAAGGGCCCGATCACCGCGCCCGCGCGCACCACGCAGCCCTCCAGGTGGCTGAAGGCGCGGATCTCCACGTTGGATTCCACGCGCACGCCGGGGCCGAACACCACGTTGGGGGCGATGCTCACATCCGTGCCGAAGCGCGTGTCGGTGGAGAGGAACACGGTTTCCGGCGCCGTCATCGTCACGCCGGCATCGAGTGCCGCGCGGCGCAGCGCCTGCTGGACGGTAGCTTCGGCCTCCGCCAGTTCGGCGCGCGAGTTGATGCCGCGCAGCTCCGCCTCCGGCCCCACCACGGCGGCCACGCGCCTGCCGTCGGCGCGGGCCAGGCCCACCAGGTCGCCCAGGTAGTATTCGCCGGCCGCGTTGTCGTTGCGGACCGCTTCCAGCCAGCGCTTCATGTCCGGCGCCGGGCCGCACAGCACGCCGGCATTGCACAGCCCCACCGCCAGCTGGTCCGGCGTGGCGTCCTTTGCCTCCACGATCCCGTGCACGTCGTCCTCGGTGCCGATCACCCGGCCGTAACGCCCCGGCACCGCCGGCCGCATTGCCACCAGCGCCAGGCCCACATCGCCGCCGCGCCGCGCCACCAGGGCGCGCAGCGTCTCCTCGGACATCAGCGGGTTGTCGGCATACAGCACCGCCACGTCGCCCGGCCCGAAATGCGGGACCGCCTGCAGCGCCGCATGGGCGGTGCCCAGCCGCTCCCGCTGCACCACGCAGGCATGGGGGGCGGCCACCTTTTCCAGGGCCGCCATGTCTGGCCCCACCACCACCACGATCCGCTCGAACACCGCCTCGCACGCCGCCAGCAGGTGGCGCAGCATCGGCCGGCCGGCGATCGGGTGCAGCGCCTTCGGCAGGGCGGACTTCATCCGCGTGCCCATGCCGGCCGCCAGCACCACGGCCGTCGTGCCGGCCATCGGGGGGGAAAGGGCAGGGGATGCGACCGTGCTCATGCCCCGGGAGTAGCGGCCCGGGCTGTGCCGTGTCAAAGGAAGCGCGATCACGCTTCGTTTCCCGAACACGCCGGGCACCAGGAACCGACCGCATGCAACCACTGATGGTCTTCGATCTCGACGGCACCCTGGTGGACTCCGTCCCCGACCTCGCCGCCGCGCTCAACCGACTGCTCGCCAGCCGCAACCTGGCCCCGTTCGACCGGCCGCAGGTTGCCGGCTTCGTGGGCGATGGCGCCCGCGTGCTGCTGGAACGCGCCTTCGGCGCCCGCGGCACCGTGCCCGATGCGAAGGCCCTGTCGGATTTCCTCGACGACTACGGCGCCAACGCCGCGGTGGAAACCGAACCCTACCCCGGCGTGCGCGAAACCCTGGACCGCTTCGCCGCCGCCGGCTGGCGCATGGCCGTGTGCACCAACAAGCCCCAAGCCCCGGCCCGCACCCTGCTCGATGCGCTGGACCTGTCCCGCTACTTCGCGGCCCTCGGCGGGGGGGACAGCTTCCCGGTGCGCAAGCCCGATCCCGGCCACCTGCTGGCCACCATAGAGGCCGCCAGCGCCACCCCCGCCCAGGCCGTGATGGCCGGGGACCACCACAACGACGTGCTGTCGGCCGCCGGGCTCGGCATGCCCAGCATCTTCGCCGCCTGGGGCTATGGGCCGCCCGACACCGGCGACCACGCCTCGGCCACCGCCCGGGAGTTCCCGGAGCTGTTCGCGCTCGCCACCCGCCTGCGCGGGTAAGGGCTCAGCCCAGCCCCGCGAAGGCCTCCACGTCCTTCGTGGCGCCGAACACGATCAGCACCGCGTCGCGCGTGATCCGCGTGTCTGCCTGTGCCGGCACGAAGGCCTCCCGCGGCGGCTTCACCCCCACCACGGTCACGCCGTGGCGGCTGCGCAGCGCGCACTCGCCCAGCGTCTTGCCCACCGCCTCGCGCGGCGCGCGCAGCTTGGCGATGGCGAAGCCGTCCTCGAACTGGATGAAGTCCATCATCTGGCCGGAGACCATGTGCGCCACCCGCTCGCCCATGTTCGCCTCGGGGTAGATCACGTGGTGCGCCCCGGTGCGCTCCAGAATGCGCCCGTGCCGCGGCCCGCTCGCCTTGGCCCAGATCTCCGCCACCCCGAGATCGGCCAGCGCCAGCACCGTCAGCACGCTGGCCTCCATATCGGTGCCGATGCCCACCACCGCGCAGCCGAAGCCCGCCACGCCCAGCCGGCGCAGCACCTCGGGGCTGGTGGTGTCGGCCTGCACCACATGGGTCAGCCGGTCCGACCATTCCTGCGCGATCTCGGCGCTCTCGTCGATGCCGAGCACGTCATGCCCCAGCCGCACCAGCGATTCCGCCACCGCGCCGCCGAACCGGCCCAGCCCGATCACCACCACGCCGCGATCCGATGCAGGTTCAACCAACGATGGGGCGCTCCTCTGGATAGCGGTACGGCACCTGCCCGCCCCGCAGGGCCAGCGCGGTGGCCAGTGTCACGGGGCCGACGCGGCCCATGAACATCAGCACCACCACCCCCAGCTGCGCCGCCGGCGGCAGCTCCGCCGTGACACCCGTGGACAGGCCCACGGTGGCGAAGGCGGAAATGACCTCGAACAGCGCATCGCGCAAGCGCAGCGTGCTCATCGCCAGCACCGCCAGCGTGGCCAGCCCCACCATCGCCACCGCCATCACCACCACCGTCATCGCCTGGCGCTGCACCTCGGGCGGCACGCGCCGGCCGAACGCCACCGCATCCCGCTCGCCGCGGATCTCGGCCCAGACGATCAGCCCCACCACCACCGCCGTGCCCACCTTGATGCCGCCCGCCGTGCCCGCGCTGCCGCCGCCGATCAGCATCAGCGCATAGGTCACCACGATCGTCTCGTCGCGCATGGCGCCGACATCCACCGCGTTGAACCCGCCCGAGCGGGCCATCACCGAATGGAACGCGGCATGCAGCGCCCGCCCCGCGACGCCGAACCCGCCCAGCGTGCCCGGGTTGTCCCACTCGAACACCAGCGTCGCCAGCATCCCCGCCGGCAGCAGGATCGCCGTGCCCAGCAGCGTGATCTTGGTGTGCAGGGACCACCGCCCCGCCCGCCGCCGCTCGCGCCGGATGTCGTGCAGCACCGGCATGCCGATGCCGCCCACCACCACCCCCAGCATCAGTGGCAGCAGCACCAGCCCGTCGCCGGCGAAGGCCACGGCCCCGCCGGGATAGGTGGAGAACCCGGCATTGGTGAAGGCCGCCACGGCATGGAACACTCCGTGCCACAGCGCCGCGTCCCAGGCCTCGCCATGGCCCAGCCGCAGCCGCAGCACCAGCCAGGCGGCCAGCAGCGCCTGCACCGCCACCGTCACCGCCAGGACCAGCTTCAGCACGTCCACCACATCGCCCAGCGCCAGCCCGCGCGTCTCGGCCTGCGCCAGCAGCCGCGTGGAAAGCCGCAGCCGGCGCGATACCAGCAGGCCCAGCAGCGTGGCCCCGCTCATGATGCCGAACCCGCCGAGCTGGAACAGCGCCAGGATCACCACCTGCCCGAAGCCCGACCAGTAGGTGGCGGTATCCACCACCACCAGCCCGGTCACGCAGATCGCCGAGGTCGCCGTGAACAGCGCCACCAGCAGCGGCGCCGCCCCCGCGCCCGCCCGCGCCGGCGGCAGCATCAGCAGCGCCGTGCCCATGGCGATCGCCACCAGGAAGGCGAGCGGCACCAGGCGCGCGGGGTGCTTCAGCGTGCCAGGCATGCGCAGCCCGCGCGGGGAGAGTGCGGCGTGCCCGTCAGCGCACCAGCGCGCCCCCGTCCACCGGCAGCTCCACCCCGGTGATGAACTGCGCCTCGTCGCTGGCCAGGAACAGCGCGGCGTTCGCCACATCCCAGCCCGAGCCCATCTTGCCGCGCAGCGGCACCTTGGCATCGCGCTCCGCGGCGATTTCGCTGCGGGGGCGGTTGGTGGCGCGCGCCCGCGTGTCCACCGCCATCGGCGTGTCCATCAGGCCGGGCAGGATCACATTGGCCCGGATGCCGTGGGCGGCGTTCTGGATGGCGAGCTGCTTGGTGAACTCCACCATCGCCACCTTGCTCGCCTTGTAGGCGACGTAGGGATAGTTCTCGTAGGCGGCGACGGAGGAGATGTTGAGGATCACCCCGCTGCCCTGGGCGCGCATGATCGGCACTGCGTGCTTCGCCGCCATGATGCAGCCGCGCAGGTTGATGGCGAACAGGCGGTCGAACGCCTCCTCGGTGAAGTGCTCCAGCATCGTGTCGCCGCCGCCCAGGGAGACGCCGACATTGTAGTGCAGGATATCCACCCGGCCCCAGCGCGCCTGGCAGGCCTGGATCGCGGCGGCCAGGGCGGCCTCGCTGGTGACATCGGCCTCGAACGCCTCGCAGATGCCGCCATCCTCGATCACCAGGGCGGCGGTTTCCCCCGCGCTGTCCAGCCGGCGGTCCACCGCCCACACCTTGGCGCCTTCCTGGGCGAAACGCATCACCGTGGCGCGCCCGTTGCCCACGCCCTCCCCGGGGCTCTGGCCCGCGCCGATCACCACCGCGACCTTGTCCTGAAGCCGGTTTCCGGTCCGGGGCATGGGCATCTCCTCCGTGTCGTGTTCTATGGCCCGGAGATCAGCACCCACCCCCACCAGGGTCAACCAGCGCCCGCATGACCTACGATGCCATCATCCTCGGCGCCGGCGCTGCCGGCCTCATGTGCGCCATCGCGGCGGGGCAACGCGGCCGCCGCGTGCTGCTGCTCGACCATGCCGACGCCCCGGGCAAGAAGATCCTGATCAGCGGCGGCGGACGCTGCAACTTCACCAATCTGGGCATCGCGCCGGAGCGCTTTCTCTCGGCCAACCCCCACTTCGCCCGTTCGGCGCTGGCCCGCTACACGCAGCACGACTTCATCGCGCTGGTGCGCAAGCACGGCATCGCGTTCCACGAGAAAACCCTCGGCCAGTTGTTCTGCGACGGCTCGGCGCGCGAGATCGTCGCCATGCTGCTGGCCGAGTGCGAGGCCGCCGGCGTGGACCTTCGCCTCTCCTGCCGCGTTACCGGCGTTTCTCGCGCCGAGCACTTCCGGGTCGAGACCAGCCTTGGCGCCTTCACCGCGCCGGCCCTGGTGTTGGCCACCGGCGGCCTCTCGATCCCGAAGATGGGTGCCACGGGCCTGGCGCATGACCTCGCCCGCCAATTCGGCCTGCCCCTTGTGCTCCCGCGCCCCGGTCTCGTCCCGCTGACCTTCGAGGGCGAGGCGCTTTCCCTGATGCGCCCGCTCTCGGGCCTCGCCACCAACGTTGTCGCCACTGCCGGCAAGCGCAGCTTTGCCGAAGCCATGCTCTTCACCCATCGCGGCCTCTCCGGCCCCGCCATCCTGCAGGCCTCGTCCTACTGGCATGAAGGGGAGCCCCTGACTGTCGCATTGGCGGAGAACCCGCTTCCGGATCTTCTCGCCGCCAAGAAGGCCCGCCCCAACGCCACGCTGCGCACCGCGCTGTCGGATCTCCTGCCCGCCCGCCTTGCCGCCGCGCTGGCCCCCGGGGATACGCCGATGGCGCGGCAGCGCGACAAGACCCTTGCCGACCTCGCCACCACCCTGCGCGCCTGGCGCCTTGTTCCGGCCGGGACCGAGGGCTACGCCAAGGCCGAAGTGACGCTGGGCGGCATCGACACCGCGGCGCTGGACCAGAAGACCATGGCGGCCAAATCCGTGCCGGGCCTGTTTGCCATTGGCGAGGCGGTGGACGTGACCGGCTGGCTCGGCGGTTACAACTTCCAATGGGCCTGGTCGTCGGGCTGGGTGGCGGGTGGCGCAGTTTAGCAAGGCCTTCTTTTTCTGAAGAAAAAGAAGCAAAAAGACTTCATTCATTTGCGTCTGGGCTAACCCCGGCGCAAAGTGGGAAAAGTTTTTTGGTTCTTTTTTTCAAAAAAGAACGTCTTTCTTGTCTTCGCAGGAGTTCCACATGGACAAAGATTCCCTCACCGCCTGGGCGCTCGCCAATGGCTGGCAGATGATCGCCGGCTGCCTCAGCCTCACCAAGCCTTCCGCGCCGAAGGAGGCGATCGTGCGGATGCAGCTCAAGGCCACCGTTGTCACGGTTGAGGTCAAGAAGCCGGCCGGCAAGTGGGAAAAGGCGGCGAGCCAGCCCTATGGCAAGCTGGTGGCGGATGAGGACACCGGCATGCCGCGCGGCCTCGGCTTCGAGATCATTCCCGGCTTTACGATGCTGATGCGCGACAACCGGGACCGCCAGGTCTTCGCCAAGATGACGGGTGGTTAGCCGCCAGGGCTTCACGGCACCGCCCGCCCGCGCCACACTCCCGGCAACGCGGGAGGTGCCGGCATGGCGAAACGATCCAAGGTCTTTGAGAGCTTCGCCGATGCGGTGGCAGATATCCCCGACGGCGCCAGCATCGCGTTCGGTGGCTTTGCCTATCCCGGCGTGCCCTTCAACCTGATTGCCGCGCTGCTCAAGCAGGGGGCAAAGGGGCTCACCTGCATCACCAACGGCACCGGCGGCTCCGCGCCGGACAGGATGCCCGATATCGGCATGCTGGTGCAGAACGACCAGGTGGCGAAGGTTGTCGCCTCCTTCACCGCGCCCACCCGCGCTTCGGATCGCATCCCGCTCACGCAGTACGTTGCCGAAGGCAAGGTCGTCGCCGAGCTGGTCCCGCAGGGCACCCTGGCCGAGCGCCTGCGCGCCGCCGGCTGCGGCATTCCAGCCTTCTACACCCCCACCGCCGTCGGCACCGAACTGGCCGCGGGGCGCGAGACCCGTGTGTTCGGTGGGCGCGAATACCTGCTGGAGGAGGCGCTGCCGGTGGATGTCGCCTTCATCCGCGCCTGGAAGGCGGACACGGCGGGGAACCTGTTGTTCCGCCGCAGCCAGCGCAACTTCAACCCGCTGATGGCCATGGCTGCGAAGATGACCATCGTGGAGGTGGAGGAGGATTTCCTGGAGCCCGGCGCCATCGACCCGGACGAGGTCCACACCGCCTCCATCTTCGTGCACCGCATGGTGAAGATCCCCGCCGCCCCCGAAGGCCTGTGGCCCGGCAGGCGGCCCGAACGGGCGCCCGCGAAGGAGAAGCAGTCATGAGCGGCCTTGAACGCCAGCAGATCGCCGACCGCGTCGCCCAGGAATTCCAGGACGGCTGGATCGTGAACCTCGGCGTGGGCATGCCCACCATGTGCAGCAACACGCCGATCACGGCCGACATCCTCTACCACGCCGAGAACGGCGTGATCGGCTACGGCCCCGTGCTCCCCGCCGGGCAGGAGGATGTGCACCTGGTCAACGCCGGCGGCCAGAACGTCTCGCTCAACCCGGGGGCCGCCATCGTCCATCACGCCGACAGCTTCGGCATCATCCGCTCCGGCCGCATCGACGTGACGGTGCTGGGCATCTACGAGGTGGCCTGCAACGGCGATTTCGCCAACTGGAAGGTGGCCGGCGCGAATGGCGGCGGCATTGGCGGCGCCATGGACCTCGCCGCCTGCGCCAAGCAGGTTTTCGTGATCCTGGAGCACACCACGCGCGACGGCTCGCCCCGCCTGCTGCGCGAGTGCGCGCTGCCGGTCACCGCCCGCGGCGTGGTCTCGCTGGTGGCCACCAACCTTGGTCTGTTCAAGCCGCTGGGCGATCGCTTCCTGCTGCGGGAGATCGCCCCCGGCGTCTCCGTCGACCAGGTCCGCGCCGCGACCGGCGCGCCCATCGAGGTGCCGGCCGACCTCAAGGTGATAAAGACCCTGTAACGCCGCCACCATTGAGCCGGCGCGGCAACGGTGCTTTTGTTCGGGCCGTTAGATGCCGCGCCCATTGAAAGGACCTGCCTCATGATCCGGCTTGCCGCCCCCCTCGCCGCCGCCCTGCTGGCCGCCACCCCGGCCTTTGCCCAGGCCCCGGCCCCCGCCCCGTTGCCCGCCGCGCCGGCCGCCCCCGCCACCCCCAAGGACGTGCCGATGGCGCGCCTGATGAGCGACGGCGCCCAGGTTCGCGGCGGCCTCGGCGACCGCATCCTGCTCCAGCTCGGCAAGTTCGTGTTCGCCTGCAAGCACGAAGAGGGCAAGCCGGCCACCTGCGACCTCGTCCCCTGATCCCGAAGGAGCGGCGCGCATGACCACGCAGGACGGCCCGGCCTGGGCGCACGCGATGTACGACGCCCTGCGCGCGCAGGGCGTCACCCAGATCGCCTACGTGCCCGATGCCGGCCACCGGGTGATGATCGACCGCTCCCTCGCCGACCCCGAGGTCCACTCCATCCCCCTCACCACCGAGGAGGAAGGCGTGGCCCTGCTGGCCGGCGCCGATCTCGGTGGCGCCCGCGGCGTGCTGCTGATGCAGTCCTCCGGCGTGGGCAACTGCATCAACATGCTGTCGCTCACCAACGGCGCCCGCTTCCCGCTGCTCACCATCGTTTCCATGCGCGGGGACTTCGGGGAGGGCAACCCGTGGCAGTTCCCCATGGGAAAGGCGACCCAGACGGTGCTGGAGGCCATGGGCGTCATCGTCCTGCGCGCCGAGGCCCCGGAAGACGTGCTGCCCACCATCCAGGCCGCCAGCACCATGGCGTTCCAGTCCGGCGAGGCCGTCGCCGTGCTCCTCTCCCAGCGCCTGCTTGGCGCCAAGAAGTTCTGAGGCAGAGATGGCCCAGCTCAAGCGCATCCCCGGCACCAACCAGCCCGCCGCCACGCTGGACCGCCGCCAGGCCGTCCCGGCCCTGATCGAACGCCCGACCGAGTGGCTGGTCGTCGCCGGCCTCGCCGGCACCGCGCAGGAACTCTGCGCCATGACGGATGACGGCCCCAACGTCTTCGGCCTCGGCGGTGCCATGGGCGCGGGGCCGATGATGGCCCTCGGCCTTGCCCTGTCCCAGCCGAACCGCAAGGTGCTCGGCATCACCGGCGACGGCGAACTGCTGATGAACGTGGGCGCCCTGGCCGCCATCGCGCTGCAATGCCCGCCCAACCTCAAGCTCGTCTGCGTCGATAACGGCCATTACGGCGAGACCGGCAACCAGGACAGCCACACCGGCCTGGGCGTGGCTCTCGATCGCGTTGCCGCGGGCTTCGGCATCCCTACGGTGCACACGATCAACACCATGACCGAGATCGAGGAAGGCAAGCGCATCCTTGCCGCCCCTGGCCTCGCCTTCATCCTGCTGCGTGTGAAGGACGGGCCGGCGCTCAAGAAGCCTCGCAGCCTGCGGCCGCATGTGGTGCGGGATCGGTTTCGGGCGGCGTTGCTCGGGGAGAAGTAAGCAAGACTCTTCTTTTTCTGAAGAAAAAGAAGCAAAAAGACTTTCCCGACTTTGCGCCCGGTTTTCCTGGGCCAAGTCATGAAAGTTTTTTGGTTCTTTTTTTCAAAAAAGAACATCCTTCCTTGCCTTCCCTTCCTCCGCCCCCACATCCCGGCCTCCAACCGGAATGGCGAGCCTCATGGCGGAACTGGCAGTGGTTATCGGCGCAACCGGCGGCATCGGCGCCGCCCTTGCGACCGCCCTCGAAGCGGAGGGCCACCACGTGCTGCGCCTCGGCCGCACCACCACGCCGCCGTTGGACCTGCTGGACGAGGCCTCGATCGCCGCTGCTGCCGCCCATGTCGCTGCGCCCGCCCTGGTGATCGACGCCACCGGCTTCCTGCACGGCGAGGGCGTTGCCCCCGAGAAATCCTGGCGCGAGTTGGACCCCGCCCATCTCGCCCGCGCCTTCGCGCTGAACGCCATCGGGCCGGCCTTGCTGATGAAGCATTTTCTGCCGCTGCTGCCGCGCACCGGCCGCCCGGTGTTTGCCACACTCTCGGCCCGTGTCGGCTCCATCGGGGATAACCGCCTGGGCGGCTGGTATGCCTACCGCGCCAGCAAGGCCGCGCTGAACCAGCTCGTTCGCACCGCCGCCATCGAGCTGCGCCGCCGCGCCCCCAACGCCATCTGCGTGGCGCTGCACCCCGGCACGGTCGATACCCCTCTCTCCGCCCCCTTTGCCCGCACGGGGCTGGAGGTGCGGCCGGCGTCCGAGGCCGCTGGGGACCTCCTGCGCGTGATCGCTGGCCTCACCCCGGCCGACAGCGGCGGCTTCCTGGACCACAAGGCGGTGCCGATCCCCTGGTAGGGGCTCAGCCTGTCGCACCGGCCGGCGTGCGCAGCGCCAGCCGGAACATCGTTCCCTGCGGCGTTGTCCGCACCAGCCCGATCTCGCCGCCCTGCGCCCGCACCAGGTCGCGGGTGATCGCCAGCCCGAGCCCGGTGCCGCCCTTCTTGCCGGAGGTCACGAAGGGCTGGAACAGGCTGGCGCGCACGACCTCAGGCAGCCCCGGCCCGTCATCGGTTACCGTCAGCAGCACCAGGTCGCCATCGGGGGCGGCCGCGACCTCCACCTGCCGTGCGCCCGCCTCGGCGGCGTTGCGCAGCAGGTTGGCCAGCGCCCGGCGCAGGGAGGCGCGGTCGCCCTGC
This sequence comes from Acetobacteraceae bacterium, assembly GCA_044358135.1. Classification (GTDB taxonomy): domain Bacteria; phylum Pseudomonadota; class Alphaproteobacteria; order Acetobacterales; family Acetobacteraceae; genus CAMDGX01. The sequence continues at coordinate 10,507 of JBIKOJ010000168.1, forward strand.
GCGGCCAGGCTGGCGTCGATCCGCACCGCCACCTGCAGCAGCGGGTGGCGCGTGCGTACCTCCTCGCCCACCTCCTGCACCAGGTCGCGCAGGGCCACCCGCTCGCGCGGTGGGGCCGGCACCTCGCCGGCGAAATCCAGCGTGTTGCGCATCAGCTCGGTCGCCCGCTCCACCGTGCGCGCGATCGAATCGCCGATCCGCCGCAGGGCCGGGTCGGTGTTGCCCTGCAGCCGCTCCGCCGACAGCAGCGCCGGGGCCAGGATGCCGCGCAGGTCGTGGCTCACCCGCGCCAGCGCCGCCCCCAGCGCCGCCAGCCTTGCGTTGCGCCACAGCGCCGCGCGCAACTCGCGCTGCATCGAAGCCAGCTCGCGCTGCGCCAGCGCCATCTCGTCGCGGGTTTCGGGCGCGGCGCGGGGTTCCTCCATCGGCGCCGTCCGCTCCGGGTCCGCGCGGAACGCCGCGATGCTCTGCGTCAGCCGCCGCATCGGCCGCACCAGCAGCACCAGCAGCGCCACATGCACCAGGATGCCGGTGGGGATCGCCACCGACAGCCCGTGCAGCGCCACGGTGGCTGCCGCCTCCTTCAGGTGGTCGTCCAGTTCGCCCTCGCGCAGCACGATCGACAACACCGCCAGCGGACGCTTCGGGCTCGGCGCCACCACCATCAGCAGCCGGTCCCCGTCGCGCGTCAGGGCCGCCAGCGTGGCCACCAGGCGGGACCAGGTGGTCTCCGTGCGCAGATCCAGCAGCGTGGGCGACAGCATCTGCCCCACCGGGGCCAGCGCCACCAACGGCCGCCCGGGCTCCTGCAGCCGCACGGAAAGCACGCCGGCCAGCCGCAGCAGTTCTTCACGCGCCGCGCGTTCCGGCGCCCCGCCATCGGGCAGCGCCTGCACCGCGATCTGCGCCGCCACGATCCGCGCATCCAGCCATTTCTGCCGCTCGCGCTGCATGGCCGGCAGGAACAGCAGCAGCTCCACCCCCACCATGGCCGCCAGCGTGAACCACATCACGCGCCACGAGAGGCTACGCCGCGGCGCAGGCGCCGGCGCCGTGTCCGGCCGCTCGCTCTCGATCGGGATCATGCCCCGATGATCGGGCCGCACTCCCGGGAGTGCAACCGTTACCTGAGGCGCGTTACGGCAGCTTCGCCAGCCATCCCACCAGCCGCTTCGTGCCGGCCGCGAACAGCTTGGGCACGAAGAAGCTGCCCGC
>JBIKOJ010000169.1:0-11703 GCA_044358135.1 Acetobacteraceae bacterium
CGAGGCCGGTCATGGCGGCGGCGCCTTCGAGCTGGGCCATGATGTTGCGGTGGGTGAGCATGACGCCGCGCGGCGCGCCGGTGGTGCCGGCGGTGTAGGCGAGCACGGCGAGGTCATCGGGCGCGATGGCGGCGAGGCCCTGGTCCCAGAAGGTGGGGTGGGCGCGGTCGGCGGCTTCGCCGGCGGCGGCGAGGCTGTCCAGGCCGACGCACATCGGGTCGGTGAAGTCGCGCAGGCCCTTCATGTCCATGATGACGATGCGCGTGAGGGCGGGGCAGCTTTCCCGGAGGTGCAGCACCTTGTCCAGCTGTTCCTCGCCTTCGACGAACAGCGTGGTGCAGCCGGAATCCTGCAGGATGGCGGCGACGGCGGGACCGGCATCCGTGGGCGTGAGCCCCAGGCTCACCCCGCCAATCGAGAGGATGGCCAGATCGGCGGCGATCCAGTCCGGCGTGGCTTCCGAGAGGATGCCGACGACCTCGCCGGGCTGGACGCCATGGGCGCGGAGCGCGCTGCCGATGGCGCGCAGGCGGGCGCCGAGCCCGGCCCAGGAGATGGCGCGCCAGATGCCGCGTTCCTTGCGGCGCAGGATGGTTTCCGGCGCGTGGGCGGCGATGCGGGCGGCGAGCAGGGCGGGGAGGGTTTGCATGTTCAGCGCCACAGCTTCTTCTTCTTCCAGCGCCGTTGGCCGCGGGCGCCTTCCTCCTTGTGGCCGAGGTAGAACTCGCGGATGTCGTCGCGCTGCATCAGGCTTTGGCAGGTGTCTTCCATGACGATGCGCCCGACCTCCAGCACGTAGCCGTAATCGGCGGTTTGAAGGGCGATGTGGGCGTTCTGCTCCACCAGCAGGATGGCCACGCCGCGCTCGCGGTTGATGCGCTTCACGATCTCGAAGATCTGCAGCGTGAGCAGGGGGGAGAGGCCGAGGGAGGGTTCGTCCAGCAGCAGAAGTTTCGGCCGGCCCATCAGGGCGCGGCTGATCGCCAGCATCTGCTGCTCGCCGCCCGAAAGCTGGCCGGCGCGCTGGTCGGCGCGTTCCTTGAGGCGGGGGAAGTAGCCGAAGCACATCTCGAGGTCGCGGGCGACCTCGTCCCTGTCCGTGCGGGTGTAGCTGCCCATGCGCAGGTTTTCGGCGACCGTGAGGAAGGGGAAGATTTCGCGGCCTTCGGGGGAGTGGCAGATGCCGGAGCGCATCACGCGGTCGGGCGTGAGGCCCATGATGTCCTGGCCCTGGAAGGCGATCTCGCCGCGATCGGGGTCGAGCACGCCGGAGATGGTGCGCAGGATGGTGGTTTTGCCGGCGCCGTTGGCGCCCAGCACGGTGACGATGCGGCCTTCCGGCACTTCGAGCGTGACGCCGCGAATGGCCTGGATGGGGCCGTAATAGGTGTCGATCCCGGCAACCTTGAGGAGTGGGGCGGCGCTCATGCCGCGGTCTCCGCTTGAGGGGTGGGTTCGGGGGCGCCGCCGATATAGGCGCGGATCACCTCGGGGTCGGACTGGACCTGGGCGGAGGTGCCCATGGAGAGGATGCGGCCCTGGTTGAGGGCGAGCACGCGGTTGGAGACGGCGGAGACCAGCTTCATGTCGTGCTCGACCATGATGATGGTGATGCCGAGGTCCTTCTGGATGTCCTGGATCCAGAAGCCCATCTCCTCGGTCTCCTCTACGTTGAGGCCGGAGGAGGGTTCGTCGAGCAGGAGGAGCTTGGGCTCGATGCAGAGCGCGCGGCCGAGTTCCACGACCTTGCGCACGCCGTAGGGCAGGTTGGCGATGAGCTGGTCGCGGTAGCGCTGCAGGCCGAGGAACTCGATGACTTCCTCCGCCTTGCGGCGGTGGTCGATCTCCGCCTGGCGGACGGAGGGGAGGAAGGCGAGCTGGGAGAGGATCGGCACGTGGGAATGGGCGTGGCGGCCGATCAGCAGGTTCTGCAAAAGGGTCGCGTGGCTGAACAGCTCGATGTTCTGGAAGGTGCGGGCGATGCCGAGGCCGGCGATGCGGTGCGGCGCGATGCGGGTGATGTCCTGCCCGGCGAAGTGCAGGCTGCCGCCGGATGGCGTGTAGATGCGGCTGATCATGTTGAAGATGGTGGTCTTGCCGGCGCCGTTCGGGCCGATGATCGAGAACACCTCACCCTTGCGGACGTCGAAGGTGACGCCTTCCACGGCGCGGATGCCGCCAAAGCGCATGGAGAGGTCGCGCGCGGCGAAGTAGCTGTCATCCTGGCTCATCGCAGCCGCTCCGACTTGGCGTAGGATTTTTGCCGGCGGAAGGCGGCGCGGCGGTGCAGCGGGAATTCGCCGAACCAGCGCTTGGCCTTCAGCCAGCGGCCGTTGATGCCGGTGGGCTCGAACATGATCACCAGCACCAGGATGATGCCGAACAGGCTCGGCTCCAGCCCTGGCAGGCGGCCGATCCCGAAGGGCAGGCTGTCGCGGCTGAGGGCAATGGCCTGGGGCAGCATGGAGATGAAGATGGCGCCGAAGATGGCGCCGTGCAGCGAGCCGAGCCCGCCGATGAAGACGATGGTGACGAGCTGGATGGAGAGCAGGATGCCGAACCCGTCTGGCGCCAGGTAGTTGGTGTAGTGGCCGTAGGCGGCACCGGCGAGGCCGGTGATCCCGGCGCTGATGGCGAAGGCCACGGTTTTGTAGAAGGCGAGGTGGATGCCCATTGACTGGGCGGAGATCTCGCTGTCGCGGATGGCCACCATGGCGCGGCCGAGCGGCGAGCGCAGGATGTTCATGGCCAGCAGCAGCACGGCGACGAGGATGGTGAGCGAGAGGTAGTACACGCCGGTGCGGCCTTCGATGGCGTAGCCGAAGATGGCGGGCGTGGGCACGGCCAGCCCGTCGAACCCGCCGGTGAGGCCGTGCCATTTCTCCAGCACGATGCCGACGATGCTGCCGAAGGCGAGCGTGGCAATGGCGAGGTATAGCCCACTCATGCGCAGGGTGGGGATGCCGATCAGCACGCCGAACAGGGCGGTGAGCAGGCCGGCGGCGGGCAGGGAGAAGATGAACGGCACACCCTTGGTGAGCAGGATGGCGTTGGTGTACGCGCCGATGCCGAGGAAGGCGGCGTGGCCGAGGCTGACCAGGCCGGTGTAGCCGATCAGCAGCATCAGCCCGACGCCGGCGATGGCGAAGACGAACACGCCGGCCATCTCGCCCACGTAGAACTCGCCCAGCACATGCGGGATGGCGAGCAGCACCAGCATCAGCAGGCCGTACCAGCCCCAGGCGGCGGGGCTGCGGGCCAGCAGAAGATCCTGGGCGTAGCTTGTTCTGAACATCGCGCGCATCGGTGTGCCCCTAGACCCGCTTGCGGATGACCTGGCCGAACAGGCCTTGCGGCCAGACGATCAGCACCCCCAGCAGCACGATGTTGGATGTGAGCTCCATGGAGCCGGCCGGCAGGAAGCGGCCGGCGAACTGTTCCGTGATGCCCACGATGATGCCGCCGACGAGCGCGCCGGGGATGGAGCCGAAGCCCCCCAGCACGGCGGCGGCGAAGGCCTTGAAGCCGAGGATGCCCATGTTCACGTCGATCATGGAGACCGGCACCAGCAGCACCGCGGCCACGGCCGAGACGCCGGCGCTGATCGCCCAGATGAGCGAGAAGACGGTGCGCACCGGGATGCCCATGTAGTAGGCCGCCAGCTGGTTCTGCGAGCTGGCCTGCATGGCGATGCCCAGCGGGGTGCGGCTGAAGAAGACGTAGAGCACGGCGCAGAGGATGACGGTGCCGATGATGATCGAGACGTTGTCCTGCCCCAGGATCACGCCGCCGCCGAAATCCGACACCTTGTTGGTGAAGGGGGTGAGGAAGCCGACGCTGTCGTACCCCCAGATGGCACCGGCCATGGCGCGGAAGATGAAGGCCAGGCCCAGGGTGAGCATCACCACCGCGAATTGCGGCTGGCCGATCACCCGGCGCAGCACCACGGCATCGAGCGCATAGCCGAAGGCGGCGGTGGCGGCGATGGCCAGCGCGAAGCCGACCCAGTAGTTCATGCCCCACATGCCAACGAAGGTGTAGGCAAAGAACGCCCCGAGCATCATCAGCTCGCCCTGGGCGAAGTTCACCATTTCGGTGGCCTTGTAGATCAGCACAAAACCAAGCGCGACCAGCCCATAGATGCAGCCGGCGGCTGTACCGTTGATGGCCAATTGCAGCAGGCGAACGAGTTCGTCCATCCCCGCGCGTTTCCCCTTTGGCGTGGACGAAGTTCCGTCGCAGCGCTCATTATGGTTGGACGTTAGGCAGGTGCTTCCGTGGCCGTCAATGACCCTTTCTGCGCGCATACAAATTGGCAATGCGTTGCGTGGACGGCATGGCTCGTGGCCGGGATCAGCGCACGGGCAGCAGGCGCTCCCCGGTCCAGCGCAGGGTGAGGGTGCAGGCGGGGGCGCCGCGGCATTCCGGGCCGCCGGTGGTGATGGACAGGGTGGCGGGGCGGGTGGCGCGGTCCGGCTGCCACTGGCGCACCTTGTAGCGCTCGGCGATGCCCGACCAGCTGGAGGGGTAGATCTGGAGGGTGCAGCCCTCGGCCTCGTTGCAGTAGAGCGCGCGCACCGCGGCACAGCCCTTGGCGGACTCGATCACGTGATCGGGCAGGCCGTCGCCGTCGAGGTCGGGGATTTCCGTGACCAGGGTGGCGATGGAGGGCACGGGCTGCTTTGCCTGCCGGCAGTCGTATTGGTAGCCGGTGGCGGGGCCGGCGACGTATTGCGGCGGGCCGGCGGCCAGGGCGGGGCTGGCCGCGAGCAGGAGAAGGGCGGCGAGGCGGATCATGCCGCGCCATTCACCGGCGGGCGGTGCTGTGCCCAGGGGCGGGCCTGCTCCAGCATGGCGCCGAGGCGCAATATGTCCGTCTCGGAGCCCCAGGGGCCGACGATCTGCAGCGCGGTGGGCAGCCCATCGGTGCCGAAGCCGGAGGGGATGGTGAGTGCGGGGTGGCCGGTGAGGTTGAAGGGGTATTGGTAGGCGGTCCAGCCCTGGCGGGTGATGCCGGTGGGCACGCCATCCACCATCACCTGGTCGTTGGCGGCGTCGTGCGATACGGGCAGGGCGGTGCGGGCCATGGTGGGCATCACCAGCAGGTCGTACTGCTCGAACAGGCCCTGCACGGCGCGGAACAGGGTGGTGCGGGCCCATTCCGCCTCCCGCCAATCGGCCAGGGTGAAGCGGGTGCCGCGCTCGGCGAAGGCGAGGGTGACGGGGTCCATCTGGTTCTGCCACTTGGGCAGATACTTGGCCATTCCGACGGCGATGCCGGCCTGGTAGAGCACGCGGCCCGGCGGCTCGGCCCAGTCGAACGCGTCCGTGTGTTCCTCCACCTCGGCGCCGAGTTCGGCGAGCGCCTGGAGCATGGCGTTGGTGTTGGCGGTGACGTCCTTGGCCACCAGCGGGTTGGCGCAGCGGGCGAAATAGCCGAGGCGCAGGCCGGTGGCGCGGGCGCCGATCAGCAGCGGGCGCAGGCGGCCCTGCGGGGCCGGGGTGATGGCCCAGGGGTCGAGGCTGAGCGGGGCCGGAGCGCCGTCGCCTGCCAGCACGGCATGCATCACGGCGGCGTCGGTCACGGTGCGGGTGATCGGGCCGGCATAGGTGGTGTTGCCGAGCGCGTCGGCGGGGTCTTCGCGCGGGACGACGCCGAGGGTCTGCTTCAGCCCCACCAGGCCGCAGGCGGCGGCGGGGCCGCGGATGGAGCCGGCGCCATCGGTGCCCAGGCCGAGCGGGCCGAGACCGGCGGCCACCGCGGCCGCGGCACCGCCCGACGAGCCGCCGGGGGTGCGCTCGAGGTTCCAGGGGTTGCGGGTGATGCCGAAGCTTGGCCCGTCCGTCAGCGCCTTCACGCCGAATTCGGGGGTGGTGGTCTTGCCCAGGATGATGGCGCCGGCGGCGCGCAGGCGCTGGACGGTGATGTCGTCCTTTTCGCCCACCGCGTCGGCGAAGATGGCGGTGCCGCGGCGGAAGGGCACGCCATCCACCTCCACCAGGTCCTTGATCGAGACGGGCACGCCGTGCAGCGGGCCGAGCTCGTCGCCGCGGCGCACGGCCTGCTCGGCGGCCATGGCGCTGCGGCGGGCATGCAGGGACATGACGTGGCTGAAGGCGTTCAGCTTCGGGTTGGCGTGCTCGATGCCGGACAGGATCGCATCGACATATTCCACCGGGGAGAGCTTGCCGCGCCGGATCAGGGCGGCGGCCTCCACGGCGGACATGAACAGCAGGTCGGCGTTGGACATGGCGGAACTCCGGGGGGTCAGGCGGTGGCAGCGAGCCAGTGGCCGGCGGCGGTGGCGGCGAGGCAGAGCAGGACGGAGAGCAGAACATTGGCAGCGGCGGCGGTAAAGGCGCCGGCGCGCAGCAGGTCCAGCGTTTGCAGGCTGAAGGCGGAGAAGGTGGTGAAGCCGCCGCACAGGCCGGTCATGACCAGCAGGCGCATTTCGTGGCTGGCGGGGTGGGCGGCGCCGGGGAGGGTGGCGGTGGCGAACCAGCCGATGACGAAGCTGCCGAGCACGTTGATGGCGATGGTGGCCCAGGGGAACTCCGCCCAGCCCAGCCGCGCGGCGGCCAGCGTGCCCCAGTAGCGCAGCACGCTGCCGGCTGCCCCGCCCGCCGCCACCGCCAGCGTTCCCATCATCGCCATGCCCTCCGGTTCGACAGGCACGCGCGCCGTGCCATGATCGGCACCGAACACGGGGAGCGAGGGCGATGCAACTGGCAGGACAGGTGGCGCTGGTGACGGGCGGGTCGCGCGGGATCGGGCGGGCGGTGGCGCTGGCCTTCGCGCGCGAGGGGGCGGATATCGGATTCTGCCATCTGGCCGACGATGAGAAGGCGGCGGAGACGGCGGCCGAGATCGCGGCCCTTGGGCGGCGCGTGGTGCAGGCAAGCTGCGACGTGGCGGATATCGCGGCGGGGCGGGCGTTTGCGGGCTGGGTGGCGGAGCAGCTCGGCACCGTGGACGTGTTGTTCAACAATGCCGGCAGCAACATCCGCAAACCGTTTGAATTGATGACGGAAGAGGATTTCGACGCGATCCTGGATACGCATCTGAAGGGCATGTTCTTCATGGCCCAGAATGTCTATCCCGCCATGGTGGCGCGCGGGCGCGGCTGCATCATCAATGTGGCGAGCCAGCTCGGCATCAAGGGCGGGCCTGATATCACGCCGTACTGCTCGGCCAAGGCGGGGATCGCCGGGTTCACCCGGGCGCTGGCCTGGGAGGCGGCGCCGAAGGGGGTGCGGGTGAACGCGATCGCGCCCGGGCCGATCGACACCGACCTGGTGCGGCGCAATTCGCCGGAATGGCGCCGCGCGTTCGAGGCGCGGCTGCCGGCGGGGCGGTTCGGCACCCCGGAGGAGATGGCCGCCACCGTGCTGCTGCTGGCCGGGCCGCAGGGCGGATTCTACGTCGGCGCCACGCTGTCTCCCAACGGCGGGGACGTGATGTACTGATGGGCGGTTCCAATCGGGGCCGGTTGGGTTAAATCCTCCGCCTGCATGGACGACTCGGATCAACGGCCGCCGCCGCAGGGCGAGGCCCCCCACACCAAGGCGGGCCCCTGGCTGCGCCAGCGCCTGCGCGCGGCCCGTCGGGAAGCGGTGCCGGCGGCGGCGTTCGGGCTGCTGGGCATCGTGGCGGCGATCGGCCAGGCGGTGTGCGCGGCGCGCGCGTTGCAGCTGGCGCTGGACGGCGCCGGGATGAGCGAGGCGGTGGGGCCGCTGCTGGGGTTCGTGGGGCTGGCGCTGCTGCGGGCGGGGCTGGGGGTGCTGTTCGAGCGCGCCGGGTTCGATGCCGGGGCTGCCTCCCGCCGGCGGCTGCGCAGCGAGGCGTTGGGGGCGATGCTGGCGGCGGGGCCCGCGCTGCTGCGCCGGCATCATTCAGCGGAGTTGGCCACCGTGGTGGTGGACCGGGTGGAGGCGCTGGAAGGGCTGTTCGCGCGCTGGCTGCCGGCGGCGATGCTGGCGGTGGCCGGACCGGCGCTGGTGGTGCTGGTGGTGCTGTGGGTGGATCCGCTGGCCGCGGCGATCCTGGCCGCTTCGGGGCTGCTGGTGCCGGCGGCGATGGGGCTGGCGGGGCTGGGGGCCGCGGCGGCGGCGCGGCGGCAGTTCACGGCGATGACACGGTTGCAGGCGCGCTTCGTCGATCGGGTGCGCGGGATCGCCACCATCGTATTGGCGGGGCATGCCGAGGCGGAGGCCCAGGCGCTGGGCCGGGCGGCGCATGAATTGCGGCGGCGCACGCTGAAGGTGCTCTCCTTGGCGTTCCTGTCTTCGGCGGCGATGGATCTCGCCTTTGCCGTGGGGATCGTGGTGCTGGCGCTGCGCTATGCCGCGGGGCTCGCGGATGGGTCGCTGGCGCGGCCCGGCGATGCGCTGCTGGTGCTGTTGCTGGTGCCGGAATTCTTCGCCCCGCTGCGCGGCTTCGCCGCCGCCTACCAGGATCGCAGCCATGCCGGCCCGGCGGCCGAGGCGCTGGCCGCCTTGCCGGAGCCGCCGCCCCTGCCGCCCGCGCTGCCGGTGCGCAACGTGGCCGCGCGCGGCGTGGCGGTGGCGTTCGAGGATGTGTGCCTCACCTGGGATGCCAGCCGGGGCAGGGCGCTCGATGGCGTGTCCTTCCGCGTGCCGGCCGGGGAGACGCTGATCCTGACCGGGCCTTCGGGCGCGGGGAAATCGAGCGTGCTGGAGATCCTGCTGGGCTTCGTGCGGCCCGAGAGCGGGCGGGTGACGTTGAACGGGGCGGATATCGCCACCCTGGTGCCGGCGGCGCAGGCGCGGCTGGTGGCCTGGATCGGGCAGCGCCCGGTGCTGTTCGCTTCCACGATCCGCGACAACATCCGCTTCGCCCGGCCGGAGGCGAGCGATGCGGAGGTGGAGGAAGCCGCCCGCTTCGCCCGGCTCGATCCGGTGCTGGCCACGCTGCCGCAGGGCATGGACACGTTGGTGGGCGAGGGCGGCTACGGGCTGTCCGGCGGGCAGGCGCAGCGCGTGGCGATCGCGCGGGCCTTCCTGAAGAACGCGCCGCTGCTGCTGCTGGACGAGCCGACGGCGCATCTGGACCCCGCGACGGAGTCGGAGGTGCTGGACGGGCTGCGGCGCCTGGCGCTGGGCCGCACGGTGGTGCTGGCGAGCCATGCCGCGGCGGCGCACGCGTTCTCCGGCCGGCGGCTGGATCTGCGCGACGGGCGCGTGCAGCTGGGGCGCGGGGTGGCATGAGCGCCTTGTTCCGCATCATGGCGCTGTGGCGCCCGCAGGCCGGCTGGATGGTGGCCGGGGTGGTGCTTTCCCTGGCGGCGCTGCTGGCGGCGTTGCTGCTGATGACGCAGGCCGGCTTCACCGTGGGCGCCGCCGCGCTGGGCGGGGCGGTGGCCGGGCCGGCCGCTGCGGTGGCGCTGCGCAGCCTCGGCGCGTTGCGCATCGTGCTGCGCTATGGCGAACGGATGGCCACGCATGACGCGCTGTTCCGCGCGCTGGCGGCGTTGCGGGTGTGGTTCTTCCGCGGGCTTTCGGCGCGCGCCGCCGGCGGGCTGGGGTTCCGGCGCGCGGGCGATGTGCTCTCCCGCCTGGTGGGCGACATCGAGGTGCTGGACATCCTGTATATCCGCATCCTGGTGCCGCTGGCCGGGGCTGCGTTGCTGCTGCCGATGCTGGCCTGGGTGATCGGGGCGGTGGATGTGGCGCTGGCCGCGGTGGTGGTGGCGCTGTTCGCGCTGGCCGCCTTCGGGCTGCCGCTGCTGGCGGCACGGATCAGCTGGCGCGAGAGCGGGCGCATCGCCGGGGCCTTCGCCGGGCTGCGCATCGCCTGCCTGGATACGCTGGCCGGGCTGCGCGAGGTCCGTGCCTTCGGCGCCGAGGGGCGGATGCTGGCCACGGTGCAGGGGCGCGAGGCCGGGCTGCTGGCCGCACAGCACACGCTGGCCACGCGCGCGGCGCTGGCCGGGGCGGCTTCGTTCCTGGCCGGGCAGGCGGCGCTGCTGGCGGTGCTGGTGTTCGCCCTCGGCCACGGCAACGCGGCGCTGGTGGCGGTGGCCTTCCTGGTGGTGGCGGCGTTCGAGGCGGTGGCGATCCTGCCGCGCGTGGGCGTGGCCGCCGGGCATGCGGCGCGGGCGGCCACGCGGGTGCTGGAGGTGGCCGACGGGCCGCTGCCGCAGGCTGCCATGCCCCCGGCGCCGATGCCGGCCGGCAGCGCGATCCGCTTCGAGGGGGTGCATTTCGCCTGGGCGGTGGATCGGCCGAAGGTGCTGGACGGGCTGACGTTGGATATTCCCCAGGGCAGCCGGGTGGCACTGCTGGGGCCCTCCGGCGCCGGCAAGTCCACGCTGGCGGCCCTGCTGCTGAAGGTGGCGCGGCCGCAGGAGGGGCGGATCCTGCTCGGCGGCACCGACATCGCAGCACTGGATGACGGCGCGGTGCGGGCACGCTGCGCCTGGCTTTCGCAGGCCACGCACCTGTTCAGCGACACGATTCGCGCCAACCTGCTGTTGGGCCTGCCGGCCGGGGCGGACGCGGAGGAGTCGCGGCTGTGGGCGGCGCTGGAGGCGGCGCGGCTGGCCGAGGTGGTGCGTGCCCTGCCGCAGGGGCTGGACACCTGGCTGGGCGAGGGCGGGCTGGGCCTGTCGGGCGGGCAGGGGCGGCGGCTGGCGCTGGCGCGCGCGCTGCTGTCCGAGGCGCCGATCCTGGTGCTGGACGAGCCGTGCGCGGGGCTGGATGCCGCCACGGAGCGCGAGTTCTTCCAGGCGCTGAACGAGGCGGCGCCCGGGCGCACCGTGCTGCTGATCGCCCATCGCCTGACCGGGGCGGAGCGGCTGGACCGGATCTGGCGGCTTTCGGCCGGCCGCGCCGTGGCCGCGGCGGGCTGAGGTCCGTTCGGACCCGTATCCGCGATTGACGCGGCCCGCGCGGCTGGCGCACCTAGGGGCCTGTTCCTTGCACGGAGTCTCCGGCATGCGCCGCCGCATCGCGATCCTGACCGCCGCCTTCGCCGCCCTGCTGGCCGTGTCTGCCGTTCCGGCCAAGGCCGAGCAGAAATTCATCGTGTTCTTCCACGCCTGGTCCGCCGAGATGGACGCGAGCGCGCAGGACGTGGTGGCCGCCGCGGCGAACTACGCCCGGCAGAACCCGGCGATGCGGGTGGAGGTGGTCGGCTTCGCCAGCACCGCCGGCAGCCAGAAGGCCAACCTGTATCTCTCGCTGCTGCGCGCCCAGCTCGTGAGCGACCGCATCGCCGAGGCCGGCATCGCACCCGCCCGCCTTGCCCGCGTGGGCGAGGGCTCGGTGAACGCGGTCGGCACCGCCGAGGAGGCGCGCCGCGTGGAGATCGTCGTCCGGGCGCCGTGACCGGTGGTGCGGTGACGGGTGCTGGCTGAGGCGCGCGTGGACGCATCGCCCATGGGGCTGGACGCGCCGATGGCGGACGACCCGCGCGGCGTGCTGCGCCGGGTCTTCGGCTATCCCAGCTTCCGCGGCCTGCAGGAGCAGGCGATCACCCATGTGCTGGCCGGCGGCGATGCGCTGGTGCTGATGCCCACGGGCGGCGGCAAGTCGCTCTGCTACCAGATCCCCGCCTTGTGCCGGCATGGCACCGCCATCGTGATCTCGCCGCTGATCGCGCTGATGGACGACCAGGTGGCGGCCCTGCGCCAGGTGGGCGTGGCCGCCGCGGCGCTGCATTCGGAGCTGGAGCCGGAGGAG
>JBIKOJ010000170.1:0-11658 GCA_044358135.1 Acetobacteraceae bacterium
CAAGACCAACATGACACGCACCCACGGCCGCGCCCCGCGTGGACAGCGCCTGGTCGCCCATGTGCCTCACGGGCGGTGGACCACCATGACCTTCATCGCTGCGCTCCGGCATGACCGCATCGACGCGCCCTGTGTCATCGACGGGCCGATCAACGGCGCGCTGTTCCTCGCTTGGGTGCAGCAGTTCCTGGTGCCCACACTGAGGCCCGGCGACATCGTGGTGCTCGACAATCTCGGCAGTCACAAGGGCCAGGCCGTCCGCCGCGCCGTCCGAACTGCTGGCGCGCACCTGCTGTTCCTGCCGCCCTACAGCCCCGATCTCAACCCGATCGAAATGATGTTCGCCAAGCTCAAGACACTGCTGCGACGCGCCGACGAACGCTCCATTGCCGCCGTCTGGCACCGCATCGGCACCCTCCTCAGCGCATTCTCACCCGCAGAGTGCGCGAGCTACCTTAGACATGCAGGATACGCTTCAGTGTAACAAGATCACGCTCTAATTCGTCCGTACCGGCGCGGTGACCATCCAGTATGGCGTGGTGGGCGACTCCGCCACCGCCGGCGCCGAACTCTCCGCCCCGCGCACCCACCGCATCTCGATCCTGGACAACGAGACCCCGGCGCCGCCGCCACCCGCGGAACCGCCACTGGTCCCTACCCACGATGTCAGCCTCTCCCCGGTGTTCGATGGGCTCTCCACGCCGGTGCGCTTCATCTTCGCCCCCGGCAGCACCTCCACCGTGCTGGTCGCCGAGAAGGCCGGCCTGCTGCGCAGCGTCAACCTGCACACCGGCGCGGAGAACACGCTGCTCGACCTGCGCGTGCAGGTGAACAATGTTACCGACCGCGGGCTGATGGATGTCGCCATCCACCCCGATTTCGCCGCCAAACCGCCACGCGCACCGGCGCCGCCGGGTGGGATGGCGTGGGCAATCGCTGCGCCCATGTCGTGCGCTACACGATGGACAATTCCGGCCCGGTCCCCACGATCGACCCGGCCAGCGCGGTGATCCTGGTCGGCGCCGGCGGCCAGACCCTGTCGGACATCAGCGGCGGCGGCACCTCCTTCAACTATCCGGACCCGCATGCCGCCGACGTGCAGTCGCTGGACAGCCCGTCGGGCGAGGTGCTGCGCGCGGCGTTCTGCCCTCCGGAACGATCGTGTTCACCGGCGGGGAAAGCCGTGGCACCATCACCATCACCACCGCCGCCTTCCACGGCACCGCCGGCGAACTGCGCTGGCAGGACCTGGGCGGGCAGCGCCTGGTGCAGGGCGACGTGAACGGCGATGCCGTGGCCGACCTCACGATCTTCCTCGCCACCCCCGGCCCGGTGCAGGCGGGGTGGTTCCTGCTGTAGCCGCTACCGGTTGAAGGCCAGCGCCAGCCCCGGCACGGTCCATTCCGCGTCGGTCCAATCCAGTTCCACCAGCTGCCCGGTGCCGGAGAGGGTGACATAGGCCTTGTCCAGCGCCGCGCCGCCGAAGCAGACATTGGTCGTCATCGGGTCGCTGAACCGCACCACGCGCAGCACCCGGCCATCCGGCGCGATCACCGTCACCGCGCCGGTGACCAGGGTGGCGACGCAGATATTGCCGGCGGCATCCACCTTCAGGCTGTCGAACATCTGCATCCCGCCCAGCCCGCACACGAAGCGCCCGCCATGCGGCTGGCCCGGGTGCTTCCTGGCCACGCCGGGCGATTCCAGGTCGAAGGCCCAGATGCGCGCCGTTGGCGTCTCGGCCACGTAGACGGTCTTGCCGTCCGGGGAGAGCCCGACGCCGTTCGGGGTGTTGAGCCGGTAGCCGACTTCCACGATGGAGGAGCCGTCGGGCTTGGCGTAGTACAGCCCGCCCCAGTCCCGGTCGCGCGCGCGGGTCTTGCCGAGGTCGCTGAAGTAGAAGCCGCCATGGGCATCGAACACGATGTCGTTCGGGCCGCGCAGCTTGTGGCCGCCGCAGGAATCGTAGAGCCGCGTCACGGCCCCGGTGATGGGATCGATCCGCTCGATCCGGCCGGTTTCGTAATCGGCCGGCTGCAACCCGGGGCGCAGCAGGCCATCGACCTCATGCCAGTCGAAGCCGCCATTGTTGCAGACGTAGAAGGCGCCATCCGGCCCCACCGCCATGCCGTTCGGCCCGCCGCCGGGCGTGGCCAGCACGCGCTTCTCGCCGGAGGGCGAGACGATGGTGATGCACCCGCTGGCGATCTCCACCAGTGCCACCGACCCGTCCTTCAGCCACACCGGCCCTTCCGGAAACCGCAGCCCCGTTGCCATCACCCGCATTGTCGTTCCCTCCCTACGCGACCCGGTTGAGCAGGGCCTCGCCCGCCGCCAAGCGTCGCACATTCTCCGCCGCCGTCGCGAAGGACCGTTCGAAGGTCCCCCCGGTCACCCAGGCCACATGCGGTGCCACCACCACGTTCTCCAGCGAGAACAGGGGGTTGCCGGGCGGCGTGGGTTCCTGCGCGAATACATCCAGCCCCGCCGCGCCCAAATGGCCAGACCGCAGCGCCGCCACCAGCGCCGCCTCATCCACCAGCCCGCCGCGCGCCGTGTTCACCAGCACCGCGCCGGGCTTCATGCGCGAAAGCGCCGCCGCCCCGATCATCCCGGCGGTGTCGGTCGTTTGCGGCACGTGCAGTGACACCACGTCGGCCTCGGCGAGCAACCCGTTGAGATCGCGATATTCATACGGCAGGTTCTTGGCCGCTGTCGCGGTATAGATCACCCGGCACCCCATCGCCGCCAGCACGGGCGCCAGCACGGCAGGGACCGCGCCGAACCCGACCAGACCCACCGTCTTGCCGCCCAGTTCGCCCAGCCGGTCCTGCACCGCAGGCGACGCGCCCCAGCGCCCGGCGCGCAGCCCGGCATCGAAGTGCGGCAGGCGGCGCAGGCAGGCCAGCATCAGCAGCAGCGCCATCTCCGCCACCGCCCGCGCATTGGCCCCCGGCAGGTTGCACACCGCGATCCCGCGCGCCTTCGCGGCTTCGAGATCAATGGTGTTCACCCCAACGCCGATCTTCTGGATCAGGCGCAGCCGCGGCGAAGCGGCGATCACCGCGGCGGTGCAGGGCTGCAGCACATGCCACAGCACCTCCGTCTCCGGCAGGGCCGCCATCAGCGCCGCATCGTCGCCCTCGGCCACGAAGCGCAGGGAAAGGCCGGGCAGGGCGCCCAGCCGCGCCTTCAGCGCCGGCCCGGCGTCGTAATGCAGCAGAACTCTCACCGGCTCCGCCCCAGCATGCTCCCGCCCGCGAAGCGCGCCAGGCCGCCCAGTGCTTCCTCGATCCGCAGCGCCTCGTTCCACTTCGCCATGCGCTCGCTGCGCGCGAAGCTGCCCACCTTGAGCTGCCCCGCGCCCCAGCCGATGGCCAGGTGCACGATGGTCACATCCTCCGTCTCGCCCGAGCGCGCCGAGACGATCCCGGCATAGCCGACGGATTTTGCCGCTTCCCACGCCTCCAGCGTCTCGGTCAGCGTGCCGCGCTGGTTCGGCTTGATCAGCACGGTGTTGGCCGCGCCCTTGGCCGCCGCTTCGCGCACGCGCGACGCCTCGGTCACCAGGAAATCGTCGCCGACGATCTGCAGTCGGTCGCCATAGGCCTTTGTGAATGCAACAAACCCGTCGGTATCATCCTCCGCCAGCGGGTCCTCGATGGAGACGATGGGATACTTGTCGATCCAGCGGCCGAGCATCTCGATCATGCCGTCGCTGTCGAGCTCGCGCGCCTCCAGGCCGAGCTTGTAGCGCCCGCTGCGGCCGAATTCGCTGGCCGCGATATCCAACGCGATCGCCACCTGCTCGCCCGGCACGAACCCCGCCCGCTCGATGGCGCGCACCAGCATCTCCAGGGCCTGCTCGTTGTTGGTGAAGGCCGGCCACCAGCCGCCCTCATCGGCCACGCCCTGCAGCAGCCCGGCCTCCTTCATCAGCAGGCCGGCATGGCGATACACCTCCGCCGTCCAGTCCAGTGCCTGCGCGAAGCTTTTCGCCGCCGGGCACACCACCAGGAAATCCTGGATATCCACCCGCCGCCCGGCATGCGCGCCGCCGCCGAAGATCTGGATCTGCGGCAGGGGCAGCAGGTCGGCAGTCTCGCCGCCGAGATGCCGGTACAACGGCTTGCCCGCCTCGGCTGCCACCGCATGCGCATTGGCCATGGAGACCGCCAGGATCGCATTGCCGCCGAGCCGGGTCTTGGCTTCCGTGCCGTCCAGCTTGATCATCGCCCGGTCCAGCCCGGCCTGGTCGCGCGCGTCGCGGCCCAGGATCTCCTCGGCGATTTCGCCATCCACCGCCGCCACCGCCTGGGTCACATCCCAGCCGCCGAACGCCGTGCCGCCATCGCGCTTGTCCAGCGCCTCGCCGCTGCCGGTGGAGGCCCCCGCCGGCGCGATCGCCCGGCCGACGGCACCGCCCGCGAGCATCACCTCCGCCTCGACGGTCGGCCGCCCCCGGCTGTCCCACACCCGGCGCCCGTGCACATAAACGATCTCGTGCGTCATCATCGGCTCAGCTCATCCTCCCAGGCCCGCCGCACCGCCGCCAACCGACCAACCGGCCTGGCCAGCAATGCCCGCGCCACCCGCCGAACTTTGTCTCGTTCGGCCTCCGCGGTGATGTACTCCACGGGCGACTTCCCATCCACCCGCGCCAGGAACAGGCCCGGCAGCAGCCGCGCCGCCCGCGCCTCGATCGCTGCCGGGGCCTCCCAGTCCACGCCGGCGAGATAGGCCGCCGCCAGTGCATCGAAGCAGGCCAGGAAGCCGGCCGTGGCGCGCGGAGTCCACGCGCATTTCAGCAGCAGATGGTTCAGGCAGAACGCCAGGTCGAAGGCCGGGTCGCCCCACCAGGCGCATTCCGCATCCAGGAACACCGGCCCCTCCGGCCCCGCCAGGATGTTCTTCGGGCTGACATCGCCATGCACCAGCGCCCGCTTGTTGGCCTGCGTCGCCGCCACCAGCCCGAGCAGCACCTCGCGCAGATCCGGATGCCGTAACGCGGTGGCCACCAGATACGGCTCCAGCCGGATATCGTAGAAGATCGCATCCGTCGCGAACCGCGGGGGCACCGACTCGTCTGCCGCCGTCACCGCATGAATCCGCGCGACTCGTGCCCCCACCTGGGCGGCGAATCCGGCATCGGCCAGCCCATCGCGCAGCTGCGCCTTCCACAGCGGATAGTGTTCCTCCGGCAGGAACGCCATTGCCAGCGCGCCGGCTTCCTCATCCTGCCCCAGCAGTGCCGGCACCGCCCCGGGCGCGGCCGCGCCGGCCACCCGCATCCACTCCGCCTCGAACCGATTGCGGCCCACCGGCGCCCGCCAATCCGCCGCCACCTTCAGCTTGCCCAGCGCCCGCTTCACGCAGATCGCCCCCGAGGCGAGCTCGATCCGCCAGATGTCCGACGACACCCCGCCCGTCAGCTGCGCCCCCACCACGGTGTCGGGCACGTCCAGTCCCATCCGCCGCAACGCATTCACAAGCTCGGGAGGTGGCGCAATCGCTTCCATGCGGGCATCCTGTGCCCCGCTGAGACTCCAGGCAACCGGGGACCCCAATGGAAACGATCGAAGCCGACTACGTCGTCGTGGGCGCGGGCTCCGCCGGCTGCGTCGTCGCCGCCCGCCTCTCGGAAGACCCCTCCGTCCGCGTGGTGGTGCTGGAAGCCGGCGGCAAGGACAGCAACATCTGGATCCACGTGCCGATCGGCTACGGCAAGACCATCGTCGATCCCTCGGTGAACTGGATGTACGAGACCGAGCCCGACCCCGGCGCCAACAACCGCAAGCTGTTCTGGCCGCGCGGCAAGGTGCTCGGCGGCAGTTCCTCGATCAACGGCCTGCTCTATGTCCGCGGCCAGCCCAACGATTTCGACCACTGGCGCCAGCTCGGCAATGCCGGCTGGGCGTGGGACGACGTGCTGCCCTACTTCAAGCGCAGCGAGGGCAGGGTGGGCGCCGGCGATGACAGCCTGCGCGGCCGCGACGGCCCGCTGAGCGTGATCGATTTCGCGGCCCGCTCGCGCCTGTCGGAAGCCTTTGTCGAGTCCGCCGTTCAGGTCGGGATCCCCCGCAACGACGACTATAACGGCGCCACCCAGGAAGGCGTCGGCTACTACCAGAACACCATGAAGAACGGCCGCCGTTGGTCTGCCCACCGCGCCTTCCTCCAGCCCGCCATGAAGCGGCCGAACCTGCAGGTGATCACCCATGCCCAGGTGGAGCGCGTGCTGCTGGCCGGCAAGCGCGCCACTGGCGTTGCCTATCGCCAAGGCGGCCAGAGCCACACCGTGCGCGCCAGGAAGGAAGTGATCCTCTGCGGTGGCGCCATCAACTCGCCCCAGCTGCTGATGCTCAGCGGCATCGGCCCCGCCGGCCACCTGCTGGAGAAGGGGATCGAGCCGGTGCACGACCTGCCCGGCGTCGGCCAGAACCTGCAGGACCATTTCCAGGTGCGCTTCGTCTATAAGTGCACCGAGAAGGTGACGGTGAACGACATCATGATGTCGCCCACCCGCATGGCGATCATGGGCCTGCAATACGCCCTGTTCCGCACCGGGCCCCTCACTGCCAGCGCCGGCCAGGTCGGCATCTTCACCAAATCCCGCCCGGAGTTGGATGCGCCCGACATCCAGTTCCACTTCATCGGGTTCTCCGCCGACCGCCCCGGCGAGGGCCTGCACAAGTTCAGTGGCTTCAGCCAGAACATCTGCCAGCTTCGCCCCGAGAGCCGCGGCGAGATCCTGCTGAAATCTGCCGATCCGCTCGCGGCACCTGCCATCCACCCCAACTACCTCGCCGAGGAAACCGACCGCCGCGTGCTGGTCGATGGCCTGCAGCTCGCGCGCCGTATCGCCAGCCAGGCGCCGATCCGCGCCTTCATCGCCAGCGAGTATCTCCCGGGCGACAAGGTGCAATCGGATGCGGAGATGCTGGAATACGCCCGCAACTACGGCGGCACCATCTTCCACCCGATCGGCACGGCCAAGATGGGCCACGACCCGATGGCCGTGGTGGACGACCAACTCCGCGTCCACGGCATCGCCGGGCTGCGGGTTGCCGACGGTTCCGTGATGCCCACCATGGTGTCAGGCAACACCAACGCCGCCTGCATCATGATCGGCGAAAAATGCGCCGACCTCGTGCGCGGCAAGCAGCTCGCGCGGGCGGCATAGAGAAAAAACAAGAAAGAAAGCGGCCACAGAGACACAGAGAAGCAAGGCAAGGCGAGAGCGCCCGCCATGAACCCAAACTTTCTTCTCCCTTGCCTTGTTCCTCTGTGTCTCTGTGCCTCTGTGGCCACTTTCTTCCTGACCCACGCCCAACCCAGGAACGGCCCATGACCATCTACTCCGACCTAGGCGTCCCCGAGATCATCAACGCCTGCGGCACCGTCACCCGCCTCTCCGGCGGCCTCATGGCCCCCGAGGTCGCCGAGGCCATGCGCCAGGCGAGCCTCGCCTGCGTCGACATGGTCCAGCTCCAGGCCGCCGCCAGCCGCACCATCCGCGAGGCCACCGGCGCCGAAGCCGGCATCGTCACCTCGGGCGCGTCAGCCGCCGTGCTGCTCGGCACCGCCGCCATCCTCGCAGGCCTCGACCCCGCGCGGATGAACGCGCTGCCGGACGTGCCGGACGGAAAGCGGGAGTTCCTCATGGTCCGCAGCCAGCGTAACATGTACGACAAGGCCCTGGTCGTCGCCGGCGCCCGCCTGATCGAAGTCGGCATCCCGGACCGCTACTCCGGCCCCGGTGTGCGCGATGCCGCCCCCTGGGAACTCGAAGCCGCCATCACGAAGAACACGGCCGGGATCTACTACCTGGCCGGTGCCCAATCGAAGCCCAGCCTGCGCGACATCGCCACCGTCGCCCGCGAGCACCGCCTGCCGATCCTGGTCGACGCCGCCGGCCAACTCCCCCCCACCGCCAACCTCAACCGCTTCCTCGACGAGGGTGCGGACCTGGTCGCCTTCTCCGGCGGCAAGGCCATCGGCGGCCCGCAGAGCAGCGGCATCCTCGCCGGCCGCATGGACCTCATTTCCAGCGCCCTGCTGCAGATGCTCGATCTCGACATCTACGAAGACGCCTGGTCGCCGCCCGCGGAGTTCGGCCCGCTGCGCCAGATGCGCGGCCTGCCGCACCACGGCATCGGCCGCTCCTGCAAGGTCGGCAAGGAGGAAATCGCCGGCCTCTGCACCGCGCTGAAGCGCTTCGCCAGCACCGACGAAGCCACCCGCCGCGCCACCTGGCTCGCCCGCCTGCAGCGCATCGTCGATGTGGCGGGCGGGGAGGGGCTGTCCATCGAAGGCAATGCCATCCCCATCCTCATCGTGAAGACCGCGGACCTCGACACCGCCATGGCCCTCGCCCGCAAGCTGGCCGCCGGCACCCCCGCCATCCACTGCGGCCTCGGCCGGCGCGACGAGGGGATCATTACCGTCAACCCCGTCGCCCTCACCGAAGCCCACGCCGAGGAAGTCGGCCGCCGCCTCGCGGGCCGGTAGCAAGCAAGAACTCCACATGGAGACGGAGAGACGGAGAGAAGAAAGCGCAAGACGTCCCCTTGCTTCTCTCCGTCTCTCCGTCTCCATGTGACACTGACGTCCGCGCCGCACCACGGCGCCCAAAAGGAGGAAACGCCATGGACGGGTTCATGCAGCCGGTCGCCGACATCATGCTCGACCACAAGACCAAGGGCATGCCCGGCGGCATCGCGCCCTTCCCCATGGCCGACATCGCCGCCAAGGGCTGGAACGTCCTGAAGGAGGACCTCCCCCTCCCGCTCGCCGTGCTCAAGAAATCCGCCATGGACCACAACGCCGCCTGGATGCGCGATTTCGTCGCCCGCTCCGGCGCCGTCATCGCCCCGCACGGCAAGACCACCATGGCGCCCCAGCTCTTCGGCCAGCAGGTGAACGACGGCGCCTGGGCCATCACGCTGGCCACCCCGCACCAGTTCGCCGTCGCCCGCGACTTCGGTTTCTCCCGGATCATCCTGGCCAACCAGCTCGTCGGCAAGCAGATGATCCGCTACGTGCTGGATGAGTTGAAGCGCGACCCGGCGCTGGATTTCTATTGCATCGTCGATTCCGAAGCCAACGTCGCCCAGCTCGCCGCCGCCACCCGCGAGGCCAATATCGGCCGCCCGCTGCAGGTCTTCCTGGAAGGCGGCTGGATGAATGGCCGGACCGGCGTGCGCGACCTCGAAACCGGCCTGCGCGTTGCCCGCGCCGTGAAGGCCGCCGCCCCCCATCTCGCCCTCCGCGGCGTCGAGGGCTTCGAAGGCCTCACCCCCGCCGACCGCTCCGCCGCCGAAACCCAAGTTCGCACCTTCCTCGATTTCCTCGTCCAACTCGCCCAATCCTGCGAGGCGGAATCCCTCTTCGCCCCCGGCGAAATCATCCTCACCGCCGGCGGCAGCGCATTCTACGACATGGTGCTCGCCCGCTTCACCCATGCCGGCCTGTCCAGCCCCACCCGCATCATCACCCGCAGCGGCTGCTACATCACCCACGATTCGACCAGCTACCGCCGCTTCTTCTCCAACATCGTCGAACGCACCCCCGAAGCCGCCCAGGGCGGCGGCCTGCTCTCCGCCATCGAAGTCTGGGCCTACGTCCAGTCCCGCCCGCAGCCCGACAAGGTCCTTCTTACCGCCGGCGCCCGGGATATCGGCACCGATCCGAAGCCCGCCGCCGAAACCTGGTTCCGCCCCGGCTCCAACATGACCACACCGGAACCCATCCCCCCCGGCTACCTCGTCACCGGCCACAACGACCAGCACACCCACCTGACCGTGCCCGTCGACTCCCCGCTCCAGGTCGGCGACATGGTCTCCTTCGGCATCGGCCACCCCTGCCTCACCTTCGACAAGTGGCAGGTGCTGCTGGTGGTGGACGACGCCTACAACGTGGTGGGGGCGGTGCGGACATTCTTCTGAAGGACAGAAAGCAAGAAGAAGATTCAACACGGAGGCACAGAGGCACGGAGAAGAAAGGCAAGGGAGAAGGAAGTGGAAGATGCTTTGCTATCCGAGCGTGTGATCGGCTGCGCGATCGAGGTGCATCGCCACCTGGGTCCCGGCTTGCTCGAATCAGCGGATGAGGATTGCCTGTGCTTCGAACTGGCGCAGGCAGGCTTGTCCACACGACGTCAGGTGGAACTGCCCGTCCTCTACAAGGGTATCCGCCTCGCCGTAGGCTATCGGCTGGACCTCCTCGTCGAAGAGCGCCTGGTGCTGGAGATCAAGTCGGTGGAACGCGTCTTGCCGATCCATGAAGCGCAGCTTCTCACCTATTTGCGCATGAGCGGTCTTCGTGCAGGCTTGGTCCTGAACTTCAACCATGTGGTCCTGAAGGAAGGTATCCGCCGCGTCGTGGCGTGAATCTCGCCGCTTGCTTCCTTCTCCCTTGCCTTGCTTCTCCGTGCCTCTGTGCCTCCGTGTTGAATCTTTTGCTTGCTTTCTTGATGTCTTGAGCCCACCGCCGCCCACCCACCGACCCAGGCCCCCCCCCCCCTGCGCCTCTTCGCCGCCACGCTCGCCACCGAAACCAACACCTTCTCCCCCCTCCCCACCTCGATCGAGGGCTACAAGGAAGGCGTCTGGCTCCGCCCCGGCGAGCACCCGGATGACGCCCCGCGCATGTGCACCGCCACCCTCTTCGTCGCCCGGCAGCGCGCCGCGAAAGAGAACTTCACCCTCATCGAAGGCTCCTGCTTCGCTGCCTCCCCGGCCGGGACCACCAACCGCGCCGACTACGAAACCATGCGCGACGAAATCCTCGAGCAGCTGAAGCAGGCCCTTCCGCTCGACGGCGTCCTCCTCGGCCTCCACGGCGCCATGGTCGCCCATGGCTACGACGACGTCGAAGGCGACATCACCGAGCGGGCGCGCCAGATCGTCGGCCCCAACACCGTCATCGGCGTGGAACTCGACCCCCACTGCCACCTCACCCTCAAGCGCCTGCGGAACGCCGACATCACCATCCTCTACAAGGAATTTCCCCACACCGACGTGGTGGACCGCGCCGAAGACCTCCTCACCCTCGTCCTCCGCACCATCCGTAAAGAGATAAAGCCGACCCAGGCCCTGTACGACGCCCGCCAGATCGGCAGCTACCCCACCACACTCCCGTTGATGCGCGCCTTCGTCGACCGCATGTCCGCCATGGAAGGCAAGAATGGCATCCTCTCCATCTCCATCGGCCACTGCTTCCCCTACGCCGACGTGCCGGAAATGGGCGGCCGCATCCTCGTCATCACCGACAACAACAAGCCCCTGGCCGACCACTTGGCCACCGAGATCGGCGAGGAATTCGTCTCCATGCGCGGCCGCACCGCGCCCGACTATCTCGAAACCGACCAGGCCATCACCACCGGCCTCGCCTCCAACGCCTTCCCCGTCGTCATGGCCGACCCCGCCGACAACGCCGGCGGCGGCGCCCCGTCGGACAACACCACCATCCTCAAGCGCCTGATCGAGCGCGACGTGCAGGATGCCTGCCTCGGCCCGATCTGGGACCCGATCGCCGTGCGCCTTTGCTTCGACGCCGGCCTGGGCGCCACCTTCAACCTGCGCTTCGGCGGCAAGATCGGCCCCACCAGCAACACCCCGGTGGACGCCCAGGTCACCGTCATCGGCCTGGCGCGGG
>JBIKOJ010000171.1:0-11637 GCA_044358135.1 Acetobacteraceae bacterium
CGAAGCTCTGCATCCCCGTCAGCCCCGCCCCACAGGCGAAGATGTCCGGCAGCATCTTGCGGTCCAGCGGCCAGGGCGCGTGGTCGGTGGAGACATAGGCGATCTTGTCCGCCAGCAGCGCTTCCCACATCCGCTCCACCTCAGCGGCGGTGCGGAACGGGGGGTTGCACTTCCCCTTGCCCGCCAGGCGGGTGATGTCCTCCTCGGTCATGCACAGATACTGGATGCAGGCCTCACCGGTCGCCATGCCGCCCTGCGCCCGGAAGGTCTCGGCGATGGTGAAGCCGCGCGCCACGGAGGAATGGGCGATGTGCACATGCGCGCCGGTCTCAAGCCCGATCTCGAAGATCTCGAAATCCGCCATCGTCTCGGCCAGCGGCGGGCGGGTGCGGCAATGCCAGATCGGATCGGTATTCCCCGCCGCCTTCGCCTCGGCGGTCAGCTTCTCCACCAGCTCCTGGTCCTCGTTATGGACAGACACCGGCAGCCCGGTCTTGGCGATCTCGCGAAAGGCGGCGACCATCGTCGGGTGGTCGATGCGCGGGAACCGCACCGCATCGTACTCGTAGGTGGAGAGCTTGAAGGCGGAAACGCCGGCCGCCGCCAGCCCCGCGATCTCATCCACGCCGCCGTTCTTCTTGATCGTGCCGTACAGCGCCATGTCCACGTAGGAGGTGCGCTCCACCCAGCCGATCTTCTCCTCCAGCACCGCAGCCGACGTCACCGCCTGCGGCACGTCGTAGGGCATGTCCACGCAGGTGGTGACACCCCCCGCCGCCGCACTGCGCGAAGCCAGCTCGATCCCCGGCCAGCCCAGCGCGGAGGAGGTGTGCATGTGCCCATCCACCAGCCCCGGCATGATCATCTTGCCGCTGTGGTCGATGATCTCGCCCGCCGGCGGCGCCGCCCCGCGCCCGATCGCCGCGATCGTCTCGCCGCGCACGGCCACGTAGCCGCCGCGGATCACCTCGCTGGAGGTCACGACATCGCCGAGAAAAACGCGGTCGAAGGGGGTCGCCATGGCTCTCTGCCCGTTCCTGCTGTGGCCCGTCCGTCGCGCCGGAACATCGGCACGTCTTGCCGCAGGCCGCGCGCGCTCCTACGAAGGCCGTTCAAGAGCCGACGCTAGCCCGCGCGCCGCCATCCGCCAATCCCGCAACCCCCTGGGGCCATGGGCCCGGAGGTTGCCCACAACAAAGGCCGGCTCAGGAACTGAGTCGCACGAAGGGAGTCCCCTGATGAAGCTGCACGACGTGAAGGTCTATCCGTCCAAGGTTCCGCTCGCCCGCGAGGACCAGCTGGCCTGGAAGATCGCCGGCGTCGCCACCGACAAGGTCGCGGTGCCCAAGGATACGGCGGAGATGATCATCAACCGCGTGATCGACAACGCCTCGGTCGCCATCGCCGCCATCAACCGCCGTCCGGTGGTCTCCGCCCGCGGCATGGCGCTCGGCCACCCGCACCCCAAGCAGAGCGAGCGCGACGGCGCCACCGTGTTCGGCGTGCCGGCCGGCCGCCGCTACTCGCCGGAATGGGCCGCCTGGGCCAACGGCACCGCGGTGCGCGAGCTGGACATGCACGACACCTTCCTGGCCGCCGACTACTCCCACCCCGGCGACAACATCCCGCCCGTGCTCGCCGTCGCCCAGCACATGGGCCGCTCCGGCAAGGACCTCATCCGCGGCCTGGCCACCGGCTATGAGATCCATATCGACCTGGTGCGCGCCATCTGCCTGCACGAGCACAAGATCGACCACATCGCCCATCTCTGCCCCGCCTCCGCCGCCGGCATCGGCACGCTGCTGGGCCTGAAGCAGGACGTGGTGTTCCAGGCCGTGCAGCAGGCCGTGCATGTCAGCTTCAGCACCCGCCAGTCGCGCAAGGGCGAGATCAGCTCCTGGAAGGCCTACGCTCCCGCCCATGCCGGCAAGCTGGCCGTGGAAGCGGTCGACCGCGTGATGCGCGGCGAGGGTGCCCCGAGCCCGATCTATGAAGGCGAGGACAGCGTGATGGCCTGGATGCTCTCCGGCCGCACCGCCCGCGACAAGGGCCTGCCGGAGCACGTGTACCACGTGCCGCTGCCCGAGGTCGGCGAAGCCAAGCGCTCCATCCTGGACAGCTACACCAAGGAGCACTCGGCCGAGTACCAAAGCCAGGCCCTGATCGACCTCGCCTTCCGCATGCGCGAGAAGATCAGCAACTGGTCGGCGGTGGAAAAGATCATCCTCCACACCTCGCATCACACCCACTACGTGATCGGCACAGGCGCCAACGACCCGCAGAAGATGGACCCCAAGGCCAGCCGCGAAACGCTGGACCACTCCATCATGTACATCCTCGCCGTCGCCCTGCAGGACGGCACCTGGCACCACGTGGACAGCTACGCCCCCAAGCGCGCCCAGCGGAAGGATACCGTGGAGCTGTGGCACAAGATCGAAACCCGCGAGGATCCGGCCTGGACCAAGCGCTACCACGCCAAGGACCCGAACGAACTGGCCTTCGGCGGGCGCCTGGAAGTGATCATGAAGGACGGCACCAAGCTGGTGGACGAGATGGCCGTGGCCAACGCCCATCCCAACGGCGCCAAGCCCTTCGCGCGGGAGGACTACATCCGCAAGTTCCGCATCCTGACGGAAGGGATCATCACCACCCGCGAGGCGAACCGCTTCATCGAGGCGGCGCAGAACCTTGCCAGCCTGCCGGCGGGCGAGCTGCACCAGCTCAACGTCGCCCTGCCGGCCGGCACGCTCGCCGAAAGCAAGCCCGGGATCTTCTGAGAGGAACACGCTCATGAGCGAAAGCAACTTCAAGCCGAAGAAGTCGGTCGCCCTCTCCGGCGTGCCGGCCGGCAATACCGCGCTCTGCACCGTGGGGCGCAGCGGCAACGACCTGAACTACCGCGGCTACGACATCCTCGACATCGCCGAGACCTGCGAGTTCGAGGAGCTGGCGCATCTGCTGGTGCACGGCACGCTGCCCAACGCGGCGGAGCTGCGCGGCTACAAGGAAAAGCTGAAGGCCCTGCGTGGCCTTCCCGCCGCCGTGCGTGCGGTGCTGGAGGCGATCCCGGCTGCCGCCCACCCGATGGACGTGATGCGCAGCGGCGTCTCGGCCCTGGGCTGCGTGCTGCCGGAAAAGGACGACCACAACCCGCCGGGCGCGCGCGACATCGCCGACCGGCTGATGGCCTCGCTCGGCTCCATGCTGCTCTACTGGCACCACTACAGCCAGAACGGCCGCCGCATCGAGGTGGAGACGGACGACGACACCATCGCCGGCCATTTCCTGACCCTGCTGCACGGCAAGCCCCAGCGCGACAGCTGGGTGCGCGCCATGCACACCTCGCTGAACCTCTACGCCGAGCATGAGTTCAACGCCTCCACCTTCGCCTGCCGCGTGGTGGCCGGCACGGGGTCGGACATGTACTCGGCCATCACCGGCGGCATCGGCGCGCTGCGTGGCCCGAAGCATGGCGGCGCCAACGAGGTCGCCTTCGAGATCCAGAAGCGCTACGCCAACCCCGATGAGGCCGAGGCCGACATCAAGGTGCGGATGGAGAAGAAGGAGGTCATCATCGGCTTCGGCCACCCGGTCTATACGATCGCCGATCCGCGCAACAAGATCATCAAGGAAGTCTCGCGCCGCCTGTCGGCCGAGGCCGGCTCCATGAAGATGTTCGACATCGCGGACCGCATCGAATCGGTGATGATGGATGCCAAGCGCATGTTCGCGAACCTCGACTGGTTCAGCGCGGTTTCGTACCACATGATGGGCGTGCCGACGGCCATGTTCACGCCGCTCTTCGTCATCGCCCGCACCTCGGGCTGGAGCGCGCATGTCATGGAACAGCGAGTGGACAACAAGATCATTCGCCCGACGGCCAATTACGTGGGGCCGGACGACCAGCCCTTCGTGCCGCTCTCGCAACGCCCCTGAGGCGCCTGCGCAGCATCGGAAGGGGGCGCCGCGGCCGCAAGGCCGCGGCGCCTTTTTTCATGGGCCACGCCAAGTAACGATTGCTTTTTGTTGACAGCGCCGCGGGCGAAGGCGGATAGCGGAATCACGCGTCCGCTCCGGTCGATTCGCAAAGGCATTGCGGTCGGTCTTGCGGAGGCAACAGGGAAGGTACGGTCGATGGACCGCTGTCTCGTCAACAGACCCTGCAACCCTGCGCGGGCACGTAACGTTCACCGTCGTGGCCGTCAGGCAGATGGGTGTGTTCCACCGTCGCTCTTCGCTTTCGCCTTCCAGGCGGCGCCGCGCCGCATGCCGGCCGCCCCGCTTCTCTGCATGACTGGCCTTGCCCACACCAACTGGCAGACAAGGAGTGCCATACCATGACCGAAGTGAAGAAGCCGACCCAGGCGCTTGCCATGAAGGCCGCCGCCAAGAAGGCCGCCGCCCCCGCCAAGCCCGCCGCCGCGAAGCCGGCTGCTTCCAAGGCCGCTGCCGCACCGGCCAAGAAGGCCGCTGCCCCCAAGGCTGCCGCCGCCCCGGCGAAGAAGGACGCGGCGCCCAAGGCCGCCCCCAAGGCTGCCGCTGCTCCGGCGAAGAAGGCCGCGGCGCCCAAGGCTGCCGCACCGAAGGCCGCCGCCGCCCCGGCGAAGAAGGCCGCGGCACCGAAGGCCGCTGCCGCTCCGGCAAAGAAGGCCGCGGCGCCCAAGGCCGCCGCCCCGAAGGCCGCCGCCGCCCCGGCCAAGAAGGCCGCGGCACCGAAGGTTGCCGCCCCCGCCAAGGCCGCGGCTCCGAAGAAGGCCGCCGCCCCCAAGGCTGCCGCGCCCGCCAAGGCGGCTGCCGCCCCGAAGAAGACCGCCCCCAGGAAGGCTGCCGCGAAGTAGCCAGCCGCGCCGAACCCATCGGGTGGCAACACCCATGGGGCAGGGAGCAAATGAAAAGGGCGCCACCGAACCAAGGTGGCGCCCTTTTTTCATTCCCGGAGCTGCGCTTAGCCGAAGGTGGAAAGCAGATCGTCCACCTGGCCCGGCGTCAGCAGCCGCATGGGCTGGCCGCGCAGCAGCAGGAACAGCTTCGCCGCCTCCTCCAGCTCCTCCGCCGCGAACACGGCATCGCGCAGCGTGGCGCCCGAGACCACCGGCCCGTGGTTGGCCAGCAGCACCGCCTTGGCCCCCTGGGCGGCGGCATGGATCGCCGGCTCCATCGCCCCGTCGCCCGGCCGGTAATACGGCACCACCGGCATAAGCCGGCCCACCCGCATCACGAAATACGGCGTCAGCGGCGGGATCGGATTGGCCGCATCCACATCCGGCAGGCATGCCACCGCGGTGGCCATCGTGGAATGCAGGTGCACCACCGCCCCGGCATCCGGCCGCGCCTGGTAGAAGGCCCGGTGCATGAACACCTCCTTGGACGGCTTGTCGCCCGAGAGATGCGCGAAATCCGGCCCGAGCTTCGAAATCCGCCCGGCCTCCAGCGAGCCCAGCGAGGAGTTCGTCGGCGTCATCAGGAATCCGTCCGGCAATCGCGCGCTGATATTCCCCGCCGAGCCCACGGAGAACCCACGGGCGAAGAGCGACGCCGACAGCGCCACCATTTCCGCCCGAAGCCGTTCCTCGCTCATGCCGCCCCCGTGCTGGCGAACGCCTTCAGGAAGAAATCGGGCGCGCCGAAATTCCCGCTCTTCAGCGCCAGTTTCATCGCCGGGCCGGAACCCTCCGCCAGTGTCCACGGCACGCCGGGGTCGATCTCGCCGCCGATCCGCAGGCTCCGCACGCCCAGCCGCGTGACCACGGCGCCCGATGTCTCGCCGCCGGCGACAACAAGGTTGCGCACCCCGCGCGCCACCAGCCCCTCCGCCACCTCGGCCAGCGCATCCTCGATCAGCGCCCCCGCGGCCTCGCGCCCCAGCTTGGCCTGCAGTGCGGCCACCGTCTCCGGCGGCGCGGAGGCGGCGATCAGCACCGGCACCGCGCCCAGCTTGCCGTCCACCCAGTCCAGCGCCTGCTTCGCCAGCGCGCGCGCATCCGGCGTGGCCAGCGCATCCAGTTGCAGGGTGGGAATCCGCTCCCGCGCCCGCCCGATCTGGAACAGCGTGGCGCGCGAGCATGACCCCGCCAGCACCGCCATGTGCCCCTCCACCTCCGGCAGCGCCCCGGGGTCGCCCATCACCGAAAGCTTGCCTGCGCGGCGGAAATTCTCCGGCAGCCCGATCGCGATGCCGCTGCCGCCGGTGATCAGCGCATGGTTCTCCGCCGCCTCGCCGATCGCCTGCAGATGCGCGTCGCTCACCGCATCCACGATGGCATAGCGCCGGCCTTGCTCCTTCAGCCCGGTCATCGCCTTGCGGATCGCCGCCGCGCCCTGGTCCACCGTGGCATAGGGCACCAGCCCCACCGTGCCCTCGGTCTGCCGGCCCAGCACGCGCACCAGGTTGGCATCCGTCATCGGCGTCAGCGGGTGCTTCTCCATGCCGCTCTCGTTCAGCAGCACCCCGCCCACGAACAGATGGCCCATGTAGACGCTGCGCCCGTTCACCGGGAAGGCCGGGCAGGCCAGCGCGAAGCCGCAGCCCAGCGCCTCCACCAGCGCATCGGCCACCGGCCCGATATTGCCGGCCTCCGTGCTGTCGAAGGTGGAGCAGTATTTGAAGAAGAACTGGCTGCACCCCGCCGCCTTCAGCCAGTCCAGCGCCGCCAGGCTCTCGCCCACCGCCTGCCGCACCGGCGCGGTGCGCGATTTCAGCGCCACGATGATGGCATCTGCCTCCGGGACCGGAGCGCCCGCCTCCGGCACCCCGATCACCTGCACCGCCCGCATGCCGTTCTTCACCAGCATGGAGGCGAGGTCGGTGGCACCCGTGAAGTCGTCCGCAATGCACCCCAGCAACGCCATGCTCATTCTCCCTCGATCGCAGTTCCAGGCGGCAGCGCGAGACTGTCGCGATGGCCCACCCGCATGGCAAGCCGCCCGCGGTCCACCTGCTTCGCCCGCAGCCGCGCCCAGGCCCGGATCATCTCGCGCCGGTCACGCAGGCGCCGCGCCGCCACCTCGCCATGGCTGGCCACCAGCATGTCCAGCATGTCCGCGGCATCGGCCGGAATGCGCCAGTCGCTCGCCGCCTCCCGCACCGTCCAGCCCCGCGCGGCGAAGGCCGCCCGCAACGCCTCGGGCGATTTCGGCCCCAGCGCCACGCCCAGACCCTTGTTCCGCTGCTGGTCGCGCCGGAAGCCGGAGAACACCATCCGGTCCACGGGATGCGCAGGATACAGCCCGTCGCGCCCATCCACGGAAAGGCAGGCCAGCAGTGGCTTCCTGAGCACCGCGGCCAACCCCGCCATCCACTCGGCCGAAACCAGGTCCAGCAGCGCCGAACACACCACGGCATCGCGCCGGTTGAGCCCCAGCCCGGAGAGCGGCGCGGCAAGATCCACCACCTCCGCCTCCACCCGCCACGCCCCCTTCGGCGTGCGCACCACCATGGCAGAGGCCGTGGCCGTCACCGGCAGCCCGCGCGCCGTCGCCCAGCGCGAGATCTCGGCAAACGCCCGCTCCAGCAGCGCCGCGTCGGCATCGGCCAGCGTCCATTCCTGCGGCCGGTCCAGGATCGGCGCCAGCCAGCGGAACAGGCTGCCGGTGCCCGCGCCGAGGTCGATCAGCCGCGCCCGCGCCGGCAACGCCGCGCCCAGGCGCTGCGCCAGCGCCACGCTGCGCGAGGCCGCATCGAAGGGCTCGCGCAGCGCCAGCCAGTCCCCGTCGAAGGTCTCGGCCATCTACGCGCCCACCAGGGCGCGCTCGCCCAGCGCCTGCGCCACCATCAGCAGGTAGCCGTCCGGGTCCTGCACGAAGGCCTCGCGCTGGCCGCTCTCGCGGTCGCCGGTGCGCCGCCACACCTCCCGCGGCGCCAGGTAGAGAGGCCAGCCGCGCTGCTCCAACGCGGCCAGCACCGGTGCGATGTCGTCGAGGTAGAGCTGGAACATCACGCCCTGGCCAAGCGGCGGCGCCATCGCCCCGGTTTCGAACCGCCCGTTGCGGCGGCACAGCATCACCTGCGGCCCATCGGGATGCTCAAGATAGGCGAACCCCTCCTCTGCGCGCGCATAGGTCACGGCGAACCCCAGCACGCCCTGCCAGAACCCCAGGCTCGCCTGCAGGTCGTTGACATGCAGCTCCGCCACCATGCGCGCCCAACCGCCGCGCGGCGGCGCCCCGGTCATGCCAGCTTCGCCAGCGCCGCGGCGAAGTCCCGCCCCTGCGTCGCCCAGTCCGGCAGCGTCTGCCCGGCCTCCCACGCCGCCTGCGCCATCTCCGCGCGCAGCTCGGTATCGAAGATCACCCGACGGATGGATTTGCTGAACGTCACCAGGTCGCCCACCTCGCAAAGCGCTCCGGCCTCCACCGGCACCAGCGCGCCGACGGCGCCCCCCTTGGTGACCGCCACCGGCAGGCCGCGCTTCAGCGCTTCGGCGATCGCCATGCCGTAGCCCTCGTATTCCGTGGCCAGCGCGAACACATCGGCTCTGCGCCACAGCCCCTCCAGCGCGTTGCCGGTTGCCACGCCGGCAAACTCCACCCGCTGCGCGATGCCCAGCTCCTCGGCCAGGTTGCGCAGCTTCGCGGCATGCACCGCATCCGGCGCGCCCCCGGCGATGCTCAGGTGCCAATCCAGGTCGAACAGCCGCGCCAGCGCCCGCAACAGCAGCTCATGCCCCTTGCGCGGGATCAGCGTGCCGATCGACAGGATGCGGCAGGTCGGCCCGCCGGAGCCCATGCTGCGCGGCGCCGCCTCGGTGCCCGGCACCACGCTGATGATGCGCTCCGCCGGCACGCCGAACTGCTTCGCCAGCGTCTCCGCCGTGGTCGGGCTGGTCACGATGCAGCCGGACAGCGCCGGGAACATCCGCCGCTCCACCTCGCCCAGCCACGCCGTGTCATCGGCGGAGAACCCGGCTTCCAGGGAGGTCGGATGATGGATCAGCCCCACCGCCGGCCGATCGAGCCCCGCCCCGAAGGCCGGCAGGCCGAGCCCGTCGATCACCGGGATCGCATCCGGCGCCACCTGGGCCATCGCCGCCCGCGCCGATTCCAGCGCCGCGCCGTCGGAAACAGGATGCCGGCCCTCCAGCTCGATCACATCCACCCCATGCCCGGCCGCGCGCAGCTCCGCCACGATCCGCCGGTCGTACCCATACCCGCCGGAGATCGCCGAAATCGGCCCCGGCACCAGCAATGCGATGCGCATCAGTAGAGCGCGCCCTCATAGGCCGCCCAGGCGCCCGGCGCCTCGCGCAGCAGCACCTTCAGCCCCGTGGTGACGCGCCCGCCCTCGCCCAGCGTGCCGTCCTTCAGCGCCGCGGCCAGCAGGCCCCAGATGTGGAAGGCCATGTATTCCGTGGTGGTGTTCTGGCCCGCGAACTGCGGCAGCGTGTCCAGGTTGTGGTAGTCCACCGTATCCAGGATGCGGCGCAGCTCCGTCTTGGCCAGGCCGATATCGATCAGCAAATTGTGCCCATCCAGCTTCGGCGCGCGGAACTCCGCCTCCACGGCATAGGTCGCCCCGTGCATGCGCTGCGCCGGGCCGAATTCCTCGCCCTGGAAGCTGTGCGCGATCATGATGTGATCGCAAACCGTCAGGCTGAACATTCTACCCATCCCCATACGAAACGACATGGCAAAGCCCGCCGGCCAGCAGGCGCGGCATGGCCGAAGGCAGGTCCGCGAACCGCGTCGGCGGCTCCAGCAGCGCGTCGTAGGCGGCATCCGCCAGCAGGTCCAGCGCCAGCGCCAGTCGCTGGCCATACGTCCGCCGCCCGCGCATCGCGGTGGCCACGCTGCCCACCTGGGTGGAGATGATCCGCAACCGCCGCACATGGAACGCCTCGCCCAGCGGCAGGGCAGGGGAGCGATCCCCGAACCAGCTCGCCTCCACGATCCGCCCCTCGAACGCGGCACACCCCAGCGCCGTCCGCAGCCCCGCCTCGCTGGCCGAGGCATGGACGATCAGCTCCTGCTCGCCCGGTGCCTCCCCCGGCAACGCGAACCGGCACCCCAGCGCGGCCGCCACCGCCGCCCGCGCGGGATCGATATCCACCACCGTCACCACCGCCCCCGGAATGCGCGCCAGCAGGGAGGCAGCCATCAGCCCCACCACGCCCGCGCCCACCACCATCATCCGCTCGCCGGCCAGGGGTGCGGCGTCCCAGGCGATGTTCACCGCCGTCTCCATATTGGCCGCCAGCACGGCGCGCGCCGAGGGCACCGCATCCGGCACCGGAATGCACATCGCCTCCGGCGCATCGAACACATCCTGGTGCGGATGCAGCACGAAGAACCGCCGCCCGTCGTCATCCACCCCCACCGCGGCGTAGCCGTATTTCACCGGGAACGGGAACGCACCGCCCATCAGCGGCGCGCCCATCACCGCGAACTGGCTCTCCGGCACCCGTCCCGCGAACACCAGCGATTCCGTGCCGCGCGAAATGCCGGAGGCCACCGCCCGAAGCCGCACCATCCCCTCGGCCACGTCGCCGAGCCTCTCCTCGCGGACCTCCCCAACCCCGGCGGAAACCGTCCAGAACGCCCGCGCCTTCATCGCCGCACCAGCGGCCCGCGCGCATCTGCGCGCTGAAGCGGGATATCGAACAGCAGGTCCGCCCCGAGCCGATACACCTCCCAGGTCAGCCGCAGCCCATCCTCCGGCTTCGGCACCCCGGCCAGCGTGAACGACGGAATGCCGGAGCCCAGCAGCAGCGGCGCCACCGTCACATGCAGCCGGTCCAGCGCGCCGGCCGCCAGGAAGCGCGAGACCGTGATCCCGCCACCTTCCACGAAAATCCGCTTCAACCCGCGCAACGCCAACGCCGCCACCACCGCCGGCACCGAAAGCCCGCCCCCGGGCCCGCGCGGTAGCGCCACCACCTCGGCCCGCCCCAGCCGGCCGGGCCCCACGATATCGTCCGCCACCAGCACCAGCGTCGCGGGCTCACTTTGGAACAGCCGGTAGCCATCCCCCAGCCGCCGGTCGGTATCGATCACCACCCGCACCGGGGAAGGCCCCTCGCACAGCCGCGTCGTCAGCAGCGGGTCATCGGCCTTCACCGTGCCGGCGCCCACCACGATGGCATCGCACACGGCCCGCAGCCGGTGGGTGTGCAGGATGTCCTCGGGCCCGCTGATCCAGAACGACATGCCGCTCTCGGTGGCGATCCGCCCATCCAGCGTCTGCGCGATCCGGCCCAATACGAAGCACCCATCGGGCAGCGCGGCCGGGCCCAGGAAGGGCGCATACAGCCGCGGATATCCCTCCGCCCCCGGCGCCCGCGCCAGCACGCGCCGCCAGGCCGCCTCGTCGATATCATCCGAAGGAATGTCAGGGGGCGGCATCGCCGCCCGCAGTATCACGCGGGCGCCAGCGCCGCCAATCACGCAGAGGCGGCGATCGCCACCCTTTGTCAGGCAGAGGCGGCTATCGCCACCCTTTGTCAGGCAGAGGCGGCTATCGCCACCGGCAGCGCCGTGCGCGCCCCCACCAGCCCGCCCGCGGCGCCATAGCGCGGTGCCACCATGCTCGCCCGCGGCGCCGCCTCGGCGATGATCGCCAGCACGCGCTGCTGCACCGCCATCGCCCGCTCCAGCAGCAGCCGGTTCTCCGCCGCCAGCTCGCCCAGCCGCCGCACCACATCC
>JBIKOJ010000342.1:0-3393 GCA_044358135.1 Acetobacteraceae bacterium
ACCCCGATACCTTTTCCGCCTTCGGCGGGGAGGGGCCGCCCGGGTTTCTCAACCGCCTCGGCGGCCCCTCCCCGCCGAAGGCGGAAGCTCATGTGGGTCCAGGGACCTCAGGTCCCTGGCGGGTCCAGGGCAGAGCCCTGGCCTTCCCTTCCCTTCCACCGCCCCCCGCCCATGCTGAGTTCCCTTCTCCCTGTCGCAGGCATCGGGGTGGTGCTGGCGGTCGCGTGGACGCTGAGCGAGGACCGGCGCTCGGTGCCGTGGCGCACCGTGATTGGCGGGATGGCCTTGCAGCTTGCCCTGGCGTTGGTGCTGATCGGTTTTCCGCCGGCGACGCGGGCGGTGCTGGCGTTGAACGATGCGGTGCATGCGTTGCAGGTGGCCACCGATGCCGGCACGCGCTTCGTGTTTGGCTATCTAGGCGGTCCGCCCTATCCGTTTGCGGAGCCCTTTCCCGGCGCGGCGTTCATCCTCGCGTTCCGCGCCTTGCCGCTGGTGCTGGTGATTTCGGCTTTGGCGGCGCTGCTGTTCCATTGGGGCGTGTTGCAGGCGGTGGCCAGGGCGTTTGCCTGGGTGCTGCGGCGCACCTTGGGCGTGGGCGGCGCGCTGGGATTGGGCGCCGCCACCCACATCTTCGTCGGCATGATCGAGGCGCCGCTGCTGATCCGCCCGTGGCTGGCGCGGATGCAGCGCGGCGAGCTGTTCGCCTTGATGACCTGCGGCCTGGCCGGCATCGCCGGCACGATGATGGTGATCTACGCGGCGATCCTGGGCCCGGTGATCCCCGACGCGCTGGGCCACATCATGATCGCCTCGGTGATCTCCACCCCGGCCGCCCTGGCCATCGCCGCCCTGATGGTGCCGTTCCGCCCCAACGACGAGGACGCCCGCATCGTCCTGCCACACCCGCCGGCCAGCGCGCTCGATGCGCTGGTGAAGGGCACGGCGGAGGGCCTGCCGATCCTGGCCGGAATCATCGCCGTGCTGCTGGTCACGGTGGCGATCGTGACGCTGCTGAACAACATCCTGGGCCTGTTCCCTGGTGGCTTCACCCTGCAGGGCCTGTTCGCCATCCCGTTCCGCCCGCTGATGTGGCTCATCGGCATCCCCTGGGCCGAGACCGGCGTGGCCGCCCACCTGATGGGCACCAAGACGGTGCTGAACGAGTTCGTCAGCTACATCGGCCTGGCCAACACCCCGGCCGAGGCCCTGTCGCCGCACAGCCGCCTCATTCTCACCTACGCCATGTGCGGCTTCGCCAATTTCGGCAGCCTGGGCATCCTGATCGGCGGCATGGGCGCCATGGTCCCGGAGCGACGCGACGAGATCGTCGCCCTCGGACTGCGCGCCGTGCTCTCAGGCACGCTCGCCACCTGTACCAGCGGCGCGCTGGCGGGGCTGCTGGCCTGAGTCAGGTCGCTGCCGTCTTCTCCATCGCCTGGGAGCGCAGCAGGTCCCGGTACGGCCCCGGCCGCGCCGCCAGCTCATCCGGCGCGCCGTCATCCACCACCCGGCCGGCCTCCATCACCACGATCCGGTCGAAGTTCTTCAGCGTCGAAAGCCGGTGCGCCACCGCGATCACCGTGCGCCCCACCATCAGCTTGTCCAGCGCCTGCTGGATCAGCTGCTCGCTCTCGGTATCCAGCGCCGAAGTCGCCTCGTCCAGCAGCAGGATCGGCGCGTCCTTCAGCAACGCCCGCGCGATCGCAAGCCGCTGCCGCTGCCCGCCGGACAGCCGGGTGCCGCGGTTGCCCACCGCCGTCTCGAACCCCTGCGGCATCGCCTCGATGAAGCTGCGGCACCGCGCCGTTTCCACCGCATGCGCCACATCCTCTTCGCCGGCATCCGGCCGTGCGTAGCGCAAATTCTCCATCACCGTGCGGTTGAACAGCGCCACATCCTGCGGAACGATGGCCATCCGGTCGTTCAGGCTGTCCAGCGTGATGCTGCGGATATCCTGCCCATCCACCAGCACCGCGCCCTCCTCGACGTCGTAGAAGCGCTGCAGCAGGGAAACCACGGTGGACTTCCCCGCGCCGGAGGCCCCCACCAGCCCCACCCGCTGGCCCGGCTCGATCACCAGGTCCAGCCCATGCAGGATCCGCCCGCGGCCGGGATAGGCGAAGTGCACGCCCCGGAACTCAACCTTGCCCGGCCCCGGCAGCAGCGGCGTCGCATCCACCGCATCCGGCATCTCATGCGGCAGCAGCAGCGTTCCGATCGCCTCGTCCAGCCGCGCCACGTGCTGGGTCAAATCCACCAGCGACACCGCGAGGTCTCGCGTGCCGTGCAGGATGGTGAACCCCAGCGAGGAGATCAGCACGATGTCCCCGGGCGTTGCCTCGCCGTCCAGCCACATCTTCACCGCCCAGGCCAGCAGCCCCGCCGTGATCACCGCCGTCTGCGCCGCATGCAGCAGCCGCAGCTTTTCCAGGTACAGCAGGCTCGCCCGCCGCGCCCCCATCTCCACCCCGATCCGCTCGTCGATCCGATGGTGCTCCCGCCGCAGCGCCCCGAACACGCGAACCACGGACATGTTGGAGATCACGTCCACCAGCTCGCCATCCACGCCGGCCGCCTTCTCGGCGTAATTGCGATGGATCGGCGTGCCCGCCTTCGCCAGCCGGAAGATGATCGCCGCCATGATGAACGCCACCGCCGCCAAGGACAGCGCCATCACCGGGTTCACGCTGCCGATCAGCGAAATCGCGATCATCACCGCCAGGATCGGCGGCAGCACCGTCCAGGCCGCCGTGTTCTCCGTCTGGAACACGGCGTTGGAGGTCGCCGTGATCCGGCTCGCCATCGTGCCCGGCATCCGGTCGGAGAAATAGCTCGGCGAATGCCCGGCCAGGTGCACGAACAGGTCGCTGCGCAAATCCCCCGTCACCCGCACGAACACATGCGCCGCCACCCAGCCGCCGATGCGCCACAGGAAGTTGTCGGCCACGATCAGCACCGTCAGCAGGGTGAACGCACCCCAGATCTTCGCCGCCCCCGCCTCGCGCCCCATGCTGATCACGTCGATCAGGCCCTTCAGCCCGTACTGGGTGAACACGGAGCAGAACACCGCCGCCACCACGCTGGCCAGCACCACCCCATGCCCCAGCCGATGCCGGAACACGTAGTGCAGCAGGAACCCAAGCGGCCGGCCGTGGTAGCGGATGATCTGGGGCTGGTTCGGCGGAACACTCACGGGCTGCACTTCCTCTCCGCGTCTACGGCACCAACACCATAGCAATGCGGCACGATCACGGCGCCCCTTGATGGCCGCCGGATGGCGACACGGGCGCGATGGTGCCACATTTCCAGCGCATACCGCCGCCCCACGCCAGAGGTTCCCGCCCATCATGCGGATCGCGCAGATCGCCCCCCTCTTCGAATCCGTCCCACCCC
>JBIKOJ010000343.1:0-3384 GCA_044358135.1 Acetobacteraceae bacterium
CGATATCCAGAACCCCCACCCGCGCCGCCCCCCCGGCCCGCAGCCGCTCGGCGGCCACGGCGGCGTTGTTGATCAGGCAATGCGCCGCCGCCCGCCGCGGATAGGCATGGTGCCCGGGCGGCCGGCACAGCGCATATGCATGCCGCCCCGCCGCCGCCTCGTCCGCCGCCGCCACCGCGCAGGCTGCGGAGGCCACCGCCGCCTCCCACGTCCCCGCCCCGATCGGCGCGCTCGTGTCGTAGGTGTACCACCCCGCCTGGCCCATGATGTGCGGCGGCACCCGCCCGCCATCCTCCAGCATCTCCGGCGCCGGATGGCTGTTCGGCACAATCTCCGGCCCCGCCCCGGGAATCGCCGCCCACGCCGCATGCCCGTCGCGCAGGAAGTCGAGGTAGTCCTGCGCATGCACCTCCCGCACCGCCGTCATCGGCGCCGGATCGGGCGGCGCATGAATCCCCAGCCCCGCCGCCCGGCACGCCGCCAGCAGCGCATCGGCCCGCGCCTCCACCTCGAAATTCGTCAGCAGCGCGCCCCGCAGCATGAAGAACGCCGGCGCATGCGCCCGCTGCCGCTCATCCCAGAACACCTTCATCGTCCGACCTCCCCCAAAGCCGCCGCCGCATGCCGCGCCGCCAGGCACCCGAACACCAGCGCCGGACCGATCGTGATCCCCGCCCCCGGATACGTCCCGCCCATGAAGCTCGCCGCGTCGTTCCCGGCCACGTACAGCCCGTCCACCACCACGCCACGCGCATCCACCGCCCGCGCCTGCGCATCCGTGCGCAACCCCACGAACGTGCCGAGGTCCCCCGGCACCAGCCGCACCGCATAGAACGGCGCCACCGCCACCGGCGCTACGCACGGGTTCGGCCCGCCATGATCCAGGCTGCCGTTGAAGCGCTGATACACGTCCCCGCCCTTGCCGAACTCCGGGTCCTCGCCCCGCGCCGCCCCCTCGTTCACCCGCGCCACCGTCACCGCCAGCCCCGCCGGATCGATCCCACACGCCGCCGCCAGCCCCTCGATCGTCGGCGCCTCGATCAGGTAGCCAGACCGCACATGCGGCCCCGGCCGGCCCGGCCGCGGCGGCGCCCGCCCCAGCCCGTACTGCGCAATCGCCACGCTGTCGCAGATCAGGTGGCACGCCACCTCGTCATCCTCCCGGCACGCCGCCAGCATCGCCGGCACGAAGTCGTGGTACGATTGCGCCTCGCTCACAAAGCGCCGCCCGCGCCGGTCCACCGCGATGTACCCCGCCTTGCCCCGGTCCAGGAAATGCGGAAACGGCAGGGTCGAGCCATCGGCCTGCGGCACCAGCGAAACCGGCGTCCAGGCCGCCGGCTGGTCCTGGTCCTCCAGCGTTGCCACCCCGGCCCCGGTCCCCAGCCGGAACCCGTCCCCCTGGTTGCCCTCCGGCGCCAGCGTCCGGTGCCCGCGCCCGGCCGCCACATGCGGGTAGAACCGCGCCCGCAGCTCGTCATCCGCCGGAAACCCGCCGGTCGCCAGCACCACCCCGGCCCGCGCCTCCACCCGCACCGGCCCATCCGCCGTCTCCAGCACCGCCCCGCTCACCCGCCCGCCCTCATGCAGCAGCGAGACGAGCGGCGCCCGCAGCATCAGCCGCACCCCGCGCTCGAACGCCGAAAGCGCCAGTGCGGCCACCAGCGCATTCCCGTTCGAAAGCCGCGTCCCGCGCGGATGCGAAACCCGGTCCCACGCATACCGCGCGAACAGCTTCCCCACCTGCAGCGCCGCCGCGGCAGAGCGCGTCATCCGGTAGAAGTTCGGCAGGTCCTCGCGCCCCACCATCATCCCGCCCAGGATCGTCGTCGTCGCCAGCGGCGGCCGCAACTCCGCGAACCGCGCCCCCAGCCGCCGCCCATCGAACGGCACCGGCCCCAACGACCGCCCACCGGCCGAGCCGCCCTCGCGCTCCGGGTGATAGTCGGGCCACCCCGGCGCCAGGCTGAAGCGCAGATGCGTGTTGTCCTCCAGCCAGGCCAGCACCTCCGGCGCCTGCGCCAGGTACGCCTCGGCCTTGGGCCGGTCCAGCCGGTTGCCGCCCTCGGCCATCAGGTAGGAAAGCGCCGCCTCCCCGCTATCCACCTTGCCCGCCGCCACCGCCTGCCGGCTGCCCGGCACCCACACGATGCCGGCCGCATAGCTGGTGGTGCCCCCGAACACCGCCGCCTTCTCCGCCACCACCACCGAAAGCCCCGCCGCTGCCGCCGTCACCGCCGCCGCCAGCCCCGCCGCGCCAGAGCCCGCCACCAGCAGGTCGCAGCCCAGCACGCCCTCTTCCCCCCGCATCGCGCCACTCCCCGCTATTGCACAATCCGTAATATGATACTCTATGCAAAAGCATACCCCGCGCCGCCAACGCACCGTCAAGCCCATCGCCCGGACCCCGCCATGCCCGAACCAGCCCCCGAAGCCCCCCGCGCCGGCATCCAATCGATCGAGGTCGCCGGCCGCCTGCTCCATGCCCTGCTCGATGGCGGCGAGGCCCTGCGCCTCGCCGACCTCGCCCGCCACGCCGGCATGCCCTCGGCCAAGGCGCACCGCTATCTGGTCAGCCTCATCCGCACCGGCCTCGCCACGCAGAACCCCGCCACCGGCCGCTACGATCTCGGCCCGCTCGCCCTGCGCCTCGGCCTGCACGGCATCGCCCGGTTCGAGCCGCTGCGCCTCGCGGAACAGACCATCGCCGCCCTCAGCACCCAGGCGGGCGAAAGTGCCGCCCTCTCCGTCTGGGCCGGCCGCGCCCCGGCCATCGTGCGCGTGGCGGAAGCCCGCCACAGCCTCGCCGGCCAGGTCCCGCTCGGCCATGCCTGCCCGCTCACCTGGTCCGCCACCGGCCTCGTCTTCGCTGCCT
The DNA here is from genome assembly GCA_044358135.1 of Acetobacteraceae bacterium. GTDB lineage: Bacteria > Pseudomonadota > Alphaproteobacteria > Acetobacterales > Acetobacteraceae > CAMDGX01. The sequence goes on from JBIKOJ010000343.1 coordinate 2,876, forward strand.
TCGAGCCCACCGCCCGCACCGCCCCCCTGCTGCAGGAGGAACTGCGCCAGAACCGCCGCGTCGCCCGCCCCGGCGCCCCGTCCACGGCAGTCGCATTGGAAACCCGGCTCGCCGCCATCCGCCGGGCCGGCGTCGCGGTGGTGGATGGCGCCCAAGGCGGCGCCGCCGCCGTTGCCGCCCCGGTGCACGACGCCCACGGCGCGCTGGCCATGGTGGTCACTGTCTTCGGCCCCCAAGGCCGGCTCGACGCCACGCCCGAAGGCCCCCTCGCCCGCCTCGTGGCAGAGGCCGCCACACAGCTCTCAGCCCTGATGGGCGGGCCCCAGCCCCCCGGCTAGCCCGCCTACCCCAGCGTCCGCAAAACCCCCTTCGCCTCCTCCCCCCGACCCAACCGCATCAACCCAAACGCCACCGCCTGGCTCAGCAAATCCCGCTGCGCCCGGCTCCCCCCGAACCGCTCATGCCCCCCCAGCACCGCCCGCAACTCCCGCACGGCCCCCTCCCAATCC
>JBIKOJ010000173.1:0-11611 GCA_044358135.1 Acetobacteraceae bacterium
TGGTTGTTTTCCAGTGTCCATGCGGGATCGGCGAGCGCAGGCGTTCGCCGCGAGGTGCCCGGCCGTGCGTTCGGGCCATCTTTGTCGAGGCCCAGGTTTCGTCGATGAACACTAGAGCAAAAGCCGTCCGATATGAATCAGATTGGATTCCCCGACGCGGTTGAGATGTGATTCACCGTGCAGGCTGGTCAGGAGGCCAGTATGCATGGGCAAGCCACTCTCCAATGACCTTCGATCCAGACTGGTGGCTGCCGTCGCGGGCGGGCTGTCACGCCGAGCCGCCGCTGAGCGCTTCGGTGTGTCGGTGGCGAGCGCCGTCCGCTGGATGCAAGCCGTCACCACGACGGGTAGCGTCGAGGCGAAGCCGCAAGGTGGCGACACGCGCTCGCACCATATCGAGGCGTTCCGCGACGTGATCCTGGGCGCTGTCGAGGCGCAGAAGGACATCAGCCTGGTTGAGCTGTCCGAACTGCTGCGCGTCGATCACGGTGCGACGTTTGCAGCCAGCACAGTGTGGCGCTTCCTCGACCGCCACGCGATGACCTTCAAAAAAAACGGCGCACGCAGCCGAGCAGGAGAGACCCGACGTCGCCGCGCAGCGCAAGGCATGGTTCGCCGAACAGCCTGAATTCGACCCAAACCGCCTGGTCTTCATCGACGAGACCGGTGCATCGACCAAGATGGCCCGGCTTCGAGGTCGTGCCCTGCGTGGCGAGCGGTGCCGTGCCCCCGTGCCGCATGGGCATTGGAAGACCACAACGTTCACCGGCGCACTGCGCGTCGATGGCATGACCGCGCCCATGGTGCTCGACGGACCGATGAACCGTGCCGCGTTCCAGGCATATATCGAGCAGGTCCTGGTGCCGACATTACGGCGTGGCGATACGGTCATCATGGACAACCTGCCTGCCCACAAAGGCGCCGATGTCCGTCTGGCCATTGAAGCGGCCGGCGCGACCCTGCGCTATCTGCCGCCCTACTCGCCTGACTTCAACCCAATCGAGAACGCCTTCTCCAAGCTCAAGGCGTTCCTCCGAAAGGCCGCCGCACGCAGCATCAGCGAGCTATGGGACGCGATCCGCGATGCCTTGGACGCCTTCACGCCACAGGAATGCGCCAACTATTTCACGGCGACAGGCTATGAGCCAGATTGATAGGATTCTGCTCTAGTCCCCCCAGGTCCGTTGCACGCCTTCGCGCGACAGCCCACTCCCCTGGACCTTATTCTTTTGAATAATGAACGGGATCAAAGGGCCGCCGGCCCTTTGCGGGTCCAGGGCAGCGCCCTGGCCTTCCTTTGCATCCATCGGTCAGAATGAACGAGGGCTGGCATGATTTCCGTCAGTGCCTGAAATGCCGCATGCCGGTCAGCACCATCGCCACCCCGGCTGCATCGGCGGCGGCGATCACTTCGGCGTCGCGCATGGAGCCGCCGGGCTGGATCACTGCGGTGGCGCCGGCGGCCACGGCGGCCTCCAGGCCATCGGCGAAGGGGAAGAAGGCGTCCGACGCGACCACGCTGCCGATGGCCAGCGACTGCGGCAGGCCGGCCTTGTCGGCGGCGTCCTGCGCTTTCCAGGCGGCGATGCGGCTGGAGTTCACCCGGCTCATCTGCCCGGCGCCGATGCCCATGGTGGCGGCATTCTTGGCGTAGATGATGGCGTTGGATTTCACGTGCTTGCACACGCGGAAGGCGAAGAGCAGGTCGGCCAGTTCCTGCGCCGTGGGGGTGCGCTTCGTCACCACCTTCAGGTCGGCGGCACCGATGCGCCCGGCGTCGCGCGATTGCACCAGGAAGCCGCCGGCCACGGATTTATAGGCCATGCCGGGCGCGGCCGGATCGGGCAGCCCGCCGGTGAGCAGCAGGCGCAGGTTCTTCTTGCGGGCAAGGGCTGCCTTCGCGCCCTCGGTGGCATCCGGCGCGATGATCACTTCGGAGAAGATCGCGGCCATCTTCTCGGCGGCGGCTTCGTCCAGTGTGCGGTTCACGGCGATGATGCCGCCGAAGGCCGATTCTGGATCGCAGCGCAGCGCGCTGTCCCACGCATCGGCGAGGCTCGAAGCGGTGGCCACGCCGCAGGGGTTGGCGTGCTTCACGATCACCACGGTGGGCTCGGCGAATTCGGCGACGCATTCGAAGGCGGCGTCGGTGTCGTTCAGGTTGTTGTAGGACAGCTCCTTGCCCTGCACCTGCGTGGCGGTGGCGATGCCCGGGCGGGATTGCGTGGTGTAGAAGGCCGCCTGCTGGTGCGGGTTCTCGCCGTAGCGCAGCGTCTGCCGGCGCGTGCCGGAGATGGCGAAGCGGCTGGGCAGGGCATCGTTGCGCTGGCCGGCAAACCAGGCGGCGATGGCGGCGTCATAGGCGGCGGTGCGGGCATAGGCCTCGCCCGCCAGGCGGCGGCGCAGGGCCAGCGTGGTGCCGCCGGCCTCCAGCTCCGCCAGCACTTCGGCGTAGTGGGCGGGGTCGGTCAGGATGGCGACATGGTCGTGGTTCTTGGCCGCAGCACGGATCAGCGCGGGCCCGCCAATGTCGATGTTCTCCACGCAGTCGTCGAAGGCGGCGCCGCGCGCCACGGTCGCCTCGAACGGGTAGAGGTTCACCGCCACCAGGTCGATCGGCGCGATGTTGTGCTGCGCCATCTGCGCCAAATGCTCCGGCAGGTCGCGCCGGCCCAGGATGCCGCCATGGATCTGCGGCACCAGCGTCTTCACCCGTCCGTCCAGGATTTCAGGAAAGCCGGTGTGCTCCGACACCTCCACCACCGGCACCCCGGCGTCGCGCAACGCCTTGGCGCTGCCGCCGGTGGACAGGATCTCGATGCCTTTCGCCGCCAGCGCCTGGCCGAAGGCGACAAGCCCGGCCTTGTCGGAGACGGAGATCAGCGCGCGGCGGATCGGAACGATGTCGGACATGCTGGGGGTGCCTTTGCCGTGGCCGATGGGTGCGCCCAGATACGCGCGGCGCGGTAGCCCGGCAACCCGCGGGGCGGGAAGGCTGCGGTGCGCGGCCTACAGCCCCATCAGCGCGATGGTGTGGGCCACAACGCGGGTCTCGTCATACAGCGCGCGCGCCCGTGCCAGCCCCGCCGCGCCCATGTCCGCCCGCAGCGCGTCATCCTCCGCCAGCCGCCGCAGCGCCACCGCCAGCGCGGCGGGGTCGCGCACCGGCACCAGCAGCCCGGTCTCGCCCGGCACCACCTGCTCGCGCGGGCCACGGATATCGGTGGCCACCACCGGCAGCCCGGCCAGCATCGCCTCGATCACCGACATCGGCAGGCCCTCGAAATGGCTCGGCAGCACGAAGATGTCCGCCGCCGCCAGAATGTCCGCGACATCGGTGCGATAGCCCAGCAGACGCAGCCGCCCGGTGGCCGCAAAGCCATCGAAATGCGGGCCCAGTTCCTCACCACGGTCGCTCGCCAACCGCTCGCCCACCACCCACAGCTCCGCCGGCACCTCGCGCATCGCCGCCAGCAGCTCGACGTAACCCTTGGTGGCCACGATGCGGGAGACGATCACCACCGCCACCGTGCCCGGCGCCACGCCCATCGCCGCGCGCAGCCTGGCCCGCACGGCAGGGTCCGGCCGGAACAGCGCCGGGTTGCGCCCGTTGCCCACCGCCACCGCGCCGCGATGGATCCACCACCGCCGCGCCTCCTCCGCCTCCTCGCGCGAGACGTTCATGTACACGTCGGTGAGTTTCCCGCCGATCCACTCCATCGCAAACCCACCCACCCGCCGAAGCCAGGAGCCGGATTGGCGGTGCAGGTAGCCATGGCAGGTGAAGGCCACCTTCGGCACGCCGGCAATCCGCGCGGCCACGCGGGTCAGGAACGCGCTGATCGGCATGTGCGCGTGCACCACGTCCGGCCGTTCCGCGCGCATCAGCCGCACCAGGGCCGCCAGCGCCCGCCAATGCGCCACCGGCGAGAGCGAGCGCGCGAAGGGCAGCGCCACCACGCGGAACCCCTCCGCCCGCACGTCATCCAGCAGGTGGCCCTCGGCACAGGCGCCAATCACCTCATGCCCCCGCGCGCGCAACGCCCGCATGGTGGGCAGGAGGAACTGCCGCAACGAGAAATCGACGTTCGTGACTTCGAGCACCTTCACCGGGTGGTCACCCCACCCGCGTGATCGCCCAGCGCACCTGCTGCGGCCCGTCCTGGTGGCCGGTCAGCACCACCTGCTCGCTCTGCCGCGGCGCAGCACCGCCCAGGTACACGCTTTCCTCCAGGCTCACCCGCGCGCCATCGGCCCGCAGCCGCCAGCCGCTGCCGGAGGGCAGGCGCAGCAGCACCGCCTCGCCATCCTGCTGCAGGCTGGCCTCCACGCCGGGATGCAGGTGGAAGCGCACCACGAAGGGCTGCGGCTCCTGCGATTCCACCGCGTCCTCGCCACGGATGTCCTCGCCGGATTCGGCAATGTAGATGCGCCGGCGATGAATGGCACCGAACGGAATGCGCCAGCCATCGTGGCTGGCGTGCAGCCAATGCGCGCTGCCTGCTTCCTGGCGGGAGACCTCCACCTGCTCCGGCCGGCGCGGCCCCAGCCCCTCCGGCCGCAAATCGGCGGAGCTGGTCTCGGCGATCACCAGGGTGGAATGCGCCGCCGTGGCCCGGCAGGCCTCGCGCCATTCCGGCCCGGCGCCGGGGGCGGCACCGCAATTCACGATCAGCCGTTCGCGCCCGATGGAAAGCTCGAAGGCCAGCGTGCCGGCATGGGCGCAGCGATCCAGCTTCGGTGCCGCCGGCGCGCCGCAATCCATGATCAGCACGGTGCGCCCGGTCTGCAGCCGGTGGAACCCGCCCTCGGCGAGCTGGGAGGGCATGCGCCCGGCCCGCCCGGCCTGCGCCAGCACCGCCTCGATCCGCGCCGCAGTGTCCTCGGAGGTGCCGTTGAACAGCGCCAGCCCGCCATCGCCATGGCGCATCAGCCGCAGCGCCGGGCCCATGCGCTCGATCGCGCGCGCCAGCGGCTCCGGCGGCGGCGCCTGGGCCGCCTGCAACAGGGCGCGGATTTCGACAAGATCCATCAGCACACTGAGCTGCTGCGCCGGCGAACGCTCGCAATGGCAGCCATCGGGCAGGATCTGCCGGTTCAGCTCCTGCGGCAGCACGCGCAGCGCCCGGGTCAGGAAGGCCGAATGCTCCGGCAGCGCCACGGCGGCCGCGATCAGGCCCTTCACCGCCGTCAGCGCGCGGGCATCCAGCTCCTCCGCCGGCAGGGCCGCGGCCAGCACGCGGGCATCGGCCACCAGCCGGGCCATCAGCCGCTGGCGGAACCCGTCATCCGCCGAGGCGGCGAAGAAATCGTAATGGCCGAGCCACGCCGCGATTCGCGCCCCCACCACGTCTGGCCGGTCCGCGATCCGGTCCGGCTCCGCCTCGCCGATCCAGTCCGACACCAGGGCACGGGCCCGCATGCGCGCGGCATCGGTGCCCAGCGCGCGCAGGTCGCGCAGCCAGGTGAAGCCATGCAGCGCGGCGCGCAGCAGCGCATTGGCCGGGCTCGGCCCGAAGGCGCCCGGCCGCAACGCGATGCCGCCGCCGGCCAGCACCAGCTCGCCGCGCATCACCTGCGCGCCGGCTTCCAGCTCGCCCAGCCAGGGGTCGCGCACCGGCTGGGCCGGGGCATCGGGCACGCGCGTCATGCGCAGGCTGGGCAGGCGGGCCAGCTGCCGCCGCGCATCGCGCAGCCAGGTGCCAGGCGGCTTCATGCCGGCACGCTCCGCAGCGTGGCGATGGCCGCCGCGTAGTCCGGCGCGCCGAACACCGCCGTGCCGGCCACCAGAACATCGGCCCCTGCCGCGATCACCTTCGGTGCCGTCCTGGCCGTGATGCCGCCATCCACCTGCAAATGGATCGGCCGCCCGCTCGCCCGGATCGCCGCCCGCATCGCCGCAATCCGCGGCAGCTGGCTGTCCAGGAAGGGCTGGCCGCCGAAGCCTGGGTTCACCGTCATCATCATCACGGTATCGACCATGTCGAGCACCGGCAGCACCGCCTCGATCGGCGTCGCCGGATTCAACACCACCCCCGGCGCGCAGCCCAATGACCGGATCAGCTGCAAGGTGCGGTGCAGATGCGGCCCCGCCTCCGGATGCACCGAAATCCGGTCCGCCCCCGCCTCCACGAACGCTGCCACATAGGCATCCACCGGCGCGATCATCAGGTGCACGTCGAACGGCAGCGCGCAATGCGGCTTCAGCCGGGCAATCACCGGCGGGCCGAAGCTGATGTTGGGCACGAAATGCCCATCCATCACGTCAAGATGCAGCCAATCGGCACCGGCGGCGGCCATGGCGCGCACCTCCTCGCCGGCACGGGCAAAGTCGGCCGCCAGAAGGCTGGGGGCAATCAGGATGGACATGGCCCCTTCTAGCGAGGTGACTCCGGCGGGGGCAAGGGAAGGCCAGGGCTCTGCCCTGGACCCGCTGGGGCCTTAGGCCCCAGACCCCGTAACTTTTCCGCCTTCGGCGGGGAGGGGCCGACGAGGCGGTGGACAGACCCGGGCGGCCCCTCCCCGCCGAAGGCGGAAACTCATGTGGGTCCAGGGACCTCAGGTCCCTGGTGGGGTCCAGGGGCAAAGCCCCTGGCCTTGCCTCTTTACAGCAGCGTGAACTTCGCCACGCTGGCCGCCGCGATCAACCACACGGCGCCGCTGACCTCGCCGGGCCTGCCGGCCACGGTCTTCACCAGGGCGTAGGTGATGAAGCCCAGGCCGATGCCGGTGGCGATGGAGAAGGTGAAGGGCATGGCGAAGGCGGTCACAATCGCTGGCAGGTAGTCGGTCATGTCGTCCCAGTTGAGGTGCCTAAGCGCGGCGGCCATCAGGCAGGCGACGAAGACCAGGGCGGGGGCGGTGGCGAAGCCCGGGATGGACTGGGCGAGCGGGGCGAAGAACAGGGTGAGCAGGAACAGGATGCCGGCCACCACGGCGGTAAGGCCGCTGCGCCCGCCGGCCTGGATGCCGGCGGCACTTTCGATGTAGCTCACCACCGTGCTGGTGCCGAGCGCCGCGCCGATCATGGCGCTGCCGGAATCGGCGGTGAGCGCCTGGCCGAGGCGGGGCACCGAGCCGTCCCGGTTCATCAGCCCCGCGCGCTGGGTGGTGGCGATCAGGGTGCCGGTGTTGTCCAGCAGGTCGACCAGAAAGAAGGTGAAGACGATGCCGACCACGCCCAGGCTGATGGCGCCGGAGATGTCCATCGCCAGGAAGGTCGGCGCGATGGAGGGCGGCGCGGAGACGATGCCGTGGAAGGTGGTCAGCCCGAACGGGATGCCGAGTGCCGCGGTGGCCAGGATGCCGATCAGCACCGCACCGGTAAGCCCGCGGGCGGACAGGCCGGCGATCAGCACGAAGCCGATGCAGGCCAGGACGGTCTTGGTGTCCGTCAGGCTGCCCAGCGTCACCAGCGTGGCGGGGTGGGCGACGATGAGGCCCATGCCCTTCAGCCCGATCACGGCCAGGAAGAAGCCGATGCCGGCGGCGATGCCGAGCTTGAGCGAGAGCGGGATGGCGTTCACCAGCCATTCGCGCCACTTGAGCAATGAGACGATGAGGAACAGCACGCCGGAGAGGAACACGGCGCCGAGCGCCACCTGCCACGGCACCTTCATGCCCAGCACCACGGCGAAGGCGAAATAGGCGTTCAGCCCCATGCCGGGCGCCAGCGCCAGCGGGTAGTTGGCCAGCAGCCCCATCAGGATGGAGGCGATGCCGGCGGCCAGGCAGGTGGCGGTGAACACCGCGCCCTTGTCCATGCCCGCGGCACCCAGGATCGCCGGGTTGACCGCGACGATATAGACCATGGCGAGCCAGGTGGTCAGGCCCGCCAGAACCTCGGTGCGCACCGTGGTGCCGAGGGCGGGAAGCTGGAAGCGGTCCAGGATGGGGTTCACGCGCAGCCTCCGTGGGGTCGGTTCGTATGCGAACGCTGCCCGACAGGCTGGCGCGCCGCAAGCGCGGCATTACATGGAGGACAGGGACGCCCCGCCCCGGCGCGGTTGCGAGGCATTCTCATGGTTGCGAAGCCGTGTTGATCGTTCCGGCCCTGGCCGGGCATCATCGCGGCGCGAAGGAAAGGCTGGCGGATGCGGAATTTCAGCGAATTGAGCGAGCGCGACGTGCTGGCGCTGGCCATCAGCAACGAGGAGGAGGACGGGCGAATCTATCTGGATTTCGCCGAGCGCCTGCGTGCCGACTATCCGGCGAGTGCCGCCGTGTTCACCGCCATGGCCGCGGAGGAAAGCGAGCACCGCCGCCGCCTGTTCGACACCTATCGCGAGCGCTTCGGCGAGCACATTCCGTTGATCCGCCGGCAGGACATCCGCGGCGCCATCTCGCCCAAGCCGATCTGGCAGCTGCCGGAGCTGAACCTGGATGAGGTGCGCCAGCAGGCCGAGATGATGGAGGCGGAGGCGGCGCGCTTCTATCGCCTCGCCGCCTCGCGCACCACCGATGCCTCCGTGCGCCAGCTGCTGATCGACCTGGCCGAGGCGGAGGCGGCGCACGAGCACACCGCCGAGACGCTGGCGGCCACCAAGCTGACCGACAACGCCCGCGCCGAGGAGGACGAGACGGCACGGCGCCTGTTCGTGCTGCGCTACGTTCAGCCCGGCCTGGTGGGGCTGATGGACGGCTCGGTCTCCACGCTCGCGCCGCTGTTCGCGGCGGCCTTTGCCACCCACAACCCGTGGGAGACCTTCCTCGTCGGCATCGCAGCCTCCGTCGGTGCCGGCATTTCCATGGGCATGGCGGAGGGGCTGTCGGACAATGGCAGCCTCACCGGCCGTGGTGCCCCCTGGATGCGCGGCACGATCTGCGGCGTGATGACCACGCTGGGCGGGGTGTTCCACACGCTGCCCTACCTGATCCCGGATTTCTGGACCGCCACGGTGCTCGCCTTCGTGGTGGTGATCCTGGAACTGGCCGCGATCACCTGGATCCGCTGGAAATACATGGACAGCGCGCCGGTATCGGCCGCGCTTCAGGTAGGGCTGGGCGGCGCGCTGGTATTCGCCTCCGGCGTGCTGATCGGCAGCGGCTGAGGCACGCAAAATGCGACATCCGCATTGATTTCGACATAATTCGGCGCAACCCTGGGCGCGCAGGCAATGGAACCTGCACCTAGGGGAGAGCAACGAATGACCCGGATTGTCCTGATGGCCGCCGCCCTCGTGCTGGGCCTGGCCGCCGTGCCGACGAAGATCACGCTGGTGGGCGATGTCACCGTTCCCGGCATCTCCCTGGGCAGCGAGGCGATGGCACAGCGCGCCTCCGACCCGCGCTACCAGCCGGGCAACAGCGCCTGCCGCGACGGCGCTGGCCGCCGCTGCTGAGATTTCGCCCCTTCGGGTGACGAGACCGGCGGGGCCAGTCCCCGCCGGTTTGCGTTACGGGTGCCGCTCTCATACCAGCCCGCATCGACCCATGAAGAATGGGCCGATGCGGGCTGGTATGAGTCTTTGTTTTGCGCGCCGCCACCAGCCAGCCCGGCGCGCGATACCAACCCCGGCAATCGCCGGAAGAGTCGGCGATTGCCGGGGTTGGTATCAGGCCGCCGGCATGCGCGCCCGCACCCCACCCGGCACCGCGCGCAGCACCCCATGCCGCGCGGCCCGCCAGAAGGCCGAGAGCAGCAGCAGGCCGGAGCCGACCACCAGGGCCGTCAGCGCGAAACCCGCATCCACCGCGCCGGCCGCCCGCACCAGCGTGCTGATCGCGTAGAGCACGTAGGCCAGCGAGGACACCAGCAGCGCGCGCCGGTCCACCACCAGCGCCACCGCCGCCAGCAGCCCGTACAGCCCGATCGCCATCGCCGCCCGCGCGATGTCCGCCTTGCCGTCCAGCAGGCCGAGCAGCGCGAACACGGGGTGCACGATCAGCGGCGCCGCAGCCAGGTGCAGCCAGAATGCCACGTCGGCCCGGCGCGTGGTGCGGGCGCGGTCGCTCATGTCCCAGCGCATGGCCAGCGCGAACAGGGCCAGCCCGGCGGCAAACAGCAGCACCAGCCAGCTCTCCCCCAGCCCCGGCACCAGCGCCACCAGCGTGCCGAGCACCGCACCCACCGCGGCGATGGCCCCGGCCGCCACCGTGATCGGCACGCGGAAGCGCCGCCAGTGCAGCCAGGTGCCCAACACCGCGATCGCCGCCCCGCCGGAGACGGCCAGCGTCTCCCCGCCCAAGCGGTCAGGCGAGAGGATTTCCTGCACCGCCCGGGCCAGCACCGCGCCGCAGAAGAACAGGCTGCCGGCGAAGGCGGCCAGCAGCAGGATGCTGGGCAGGGCCATGCGGCGGCGGCGGGTGAAGAATTCCGCCAGCCCCCAGCTTGCCGCCACCACCGCCGCCGCGCCCACCACCGGCGAGGTCAGCGAGGCCAGCCAGCCCAGCGCCACCAGCAGCAGCACCATGGCGATCGCCACGAAGATGTCGTTGAAGCCGGTCAGCAGGCGGAACTGCTCCTCGTCCGCCGGCGGGGAAGCGCGATGGCGGGCGACGAAGGCGCGCAGGGCGGCGGCCGAATCCGGGCTGATCGCCCCTTCCGCCACTGCCGCGTCCAGCTCCGAATCGCTGTACATCCGTGCCGCCCCCCTAACGATCCCCCAGATTATGGCCGGCCGGCAGCGGCATGGAAGGGGCAGGCGCGCGGCATGTGCGCAACCCGAACGGGTCGGCAGGCGTTCCGACAGGCAAGCGGTGGCAGGCAAGGGGCGGTTCGCGCCCCGGCAGGCTGCCCGACCTGGGAAAGGAGCGAGCATGAGCGGGACAATGAGGGCAGGATGGGGCGTCGCCGCGCTGGGGCTGGCCCTGGCGGTGGCGGGTTGCGGGCAGACCACGTCGGAGCGCACCAGCGGCGGCGCCGCGGCCGGGGCAGCGGCAGGCGCGGGCGTGGGTGCGCTGGGCGGGCCGGTGGGCGCGCTGGCGGGGGCGGCGGTGGGTGCCGGCGCCGGTGCCCTGACCGGGGCGAGCACCAGCCCGCAGGACGTGAACCTGGGCCGGCCGCCCTGGACCAACCCGGAGGCGCGGGTGCCCGGGACCGACGATGCGCCGCGCGCCGGCCGCCGCGCCACGCGGGCCAGCGGCGATGCGCGCGCGGCCCAGCAGGCCCTGGCCCAGGCGGGCTACGACCCCGGCCCGGCCGATGGCGTCTGGGGCGCGCAGAGCGTGCGCGCGGCGCGCGAATACCAGCGCGCGAACAACCTGGTGGCCACCGGGCGGCTGGATAGCGCCACCATGGCCGCCCTGCGCGGCGGCAGCCGCCCCGCGGCAGGTAGCCCAGCCACGGGAAGCCCGGGCACGGGAAGCCCGGGCACCGGAAGCACTGGCAGCACGGCCCCTGGCAGCACGGGCACGGGCAGCACCGGCGCTGGTGCCACCGGTCCTGCCACGGGCAGCACGGGCACTGGCAGCACGGGCACCACCGCGCCGGGCTCCCCGGGCGGCACGGCGCCGGCCACGCGCTGAACGAAAGCCCCTACGCCTCGTCGGCGTAGGGGTTCTTCGTGCCGCGGAACTGCAGCCGGATCGGCGTGCCCGGCAGGTCGAAGGTGTCGCGCAGGCCGTTGGTCAGGTAGCGCCGGTAGTCGTCCGGCGTCTGTTCCGCGCGGGT
>JBIKOJ010000060.1:0-24513 GCA_044358135.1 Acetobacteraceae bacterium
CGCATGTGCGGTTGGACATGAAGGCGCGCGACTGGGCGTGATGGATGACGCGGCGGACATGAAGGGGGCGGCGGGCGCGGCTTCACACGTGATTGTGATTTTGATATCGTAACAATTTAGACGGCATCCGGGTGCGTGCCGGGTGGGGGCGCAAAAAAATCGGGCTGGGGTGGTCAGGTTTGGGGGGAGAGGGCGCGTGCGGCGGAGCTGCCGGCCGGTTCCGGCGGGGTGCGCAGCAGGTGGGCCGGCGTACGGAGTACGGGCGCGGGAAAGGACGGGCGGAATCCGCGGCCGGGCTGGCAGCGGACCATCCAGTCGCGCGGGATCGGGCCCTTGCCGGCCAGGGGATGCCGGCGGCGGCGGGGCGGGGCTTGCCAGCGGCGGGCCAGCGCCACCAACCCATCGAGCAGACGCACCAGGAGCGCGAGCACCAGCGCATGCGCCGCACCCAGCTCCGCCGTGCTCTGCTTGAGCGCGGCGAAGTGGTCGGCGAGGGGGATGGGGTGTGTCTGCATGCGGTGATATATAACTAACGTTGTTAGTCACCGCAAGGGGGGTTTGATTACGTACGTAGAGGAAGGAAGAGTCTTCTTTTTCTGAAGAAAAAGAAGCAAAAAGACTTTATTCATGGCGCTCGGGGCAGTGATCGAGGGTGCGACGGTGGTGAGTTCCTGGATTGCTTCGCTGCGCTCGCAATGACGGCCTAATGAATAAAAGTTTTTTGGTTCTTTTTTTCAAAAAAGAACTGCTTTCTTAGAGCCTTTCCCTGAACCGTTCGACCGCCGCGATGAGTGCGCGTCTTACGCCGGGTTCGAGGGCCGAGTGGCCGGCATCGGGGATGACCGTCAGCCGGGCGCTGGGCCAGGCGTGGGTGAGGTCGAAGGCGCTGAAGGGGGGGCAGACCATGTCGTAGCGGCCTTGGACGATATCGGCCGGGATGTGGGCGATACGGTTCATGTGCGCGAGCAGCCCGCCTTCGGGCAGGAAGAGCTTGTGGACGAAGTAGTGGGCTTCGATGCGGGCGAGGCCGAGGGCGGTTCGGTCCTGGGCGAAGTTGGCGACGGTATCGGGGCTGGGCAGCAGGGTGGAGCAGGAGCCTTCGTACATCGACCAGGCGCGGGCGGCGGGCATGTGGATGGCCGGGTCGGGGTCGGTGAGGCGCTTGAGGTAGTTGCCGAGGAGGTCGCCGCGTTCGGCTTCGGGCAGGTGGCCGGCGAAGGCGGCGTGGGCTTCGGGGAAGACGGCGGCGAGGCCGTGCATGAACCAATCCACTTCCGGCTGGCGGCCGAGGAAGATGCCGCGCAGCACGCAGCCGGCGACGCGGTCCGGGTGGGCCTGGGCGTAGGCCAGGGCGAGGGTGGAGCCCCAGGAGCCGCCGAAGAGCAGGAATTTCTCGATGCCGAGGTGCTGGCGCAGCACTTCGATATCCTCGACCAGGTGGGGCGTTGTGTTGGCGGCGAGGCTGCCCATGGGGCGGGAGCGGCCGGCGCCGCGCTGGTCGAAGATGATGACGCGCCAGAAGCCGGGGTCGAAGAAGCGGCGGTGGATGGTGCCGGCGCCGGCGCCGGGGCCGCCGTGGAGGAACAGGACGGGCACGCCGCGGGGGTTGCCGACCTGCTCCCAATACATGGTGTGGCCTTCGGAGAGCGGCAAAAAGCCGGTCTGGAAGGGTCCGATATCGGGGAAGAGGTCACCGCGGGGCATAAGTGACTCTATATCGGGAGTCGCATGGCGGAACAGGGGAACGGGGATTATTCTCGGCACATGGACAGAATCTGGTTTGGGCTTGGGGCTTTGGCGGGGCTGGGCGGGGTGGCGATGGCCGCCGTGGCGGCGCATCTGAAGATGGACCCGGCGGCGGCGCTGGCGGTGCGGGATGCCGCGCTGGCGCAGGGGACGCATGCCATCGTGCTGCTGGTGTGCGGGGTGCGCGGCGGGCGCTGGTGCAATTTCGCCGGCACGTTCTTCGTGCTGGGGCTGCTGGGCTTCTGCGGTGGGATCTACGGCAAGCACCTGGGCGGCTGGCCGGTGGGCAGCGTGGCGCCGTTCGGCGGCGTGATGCTGATGATCGGGTGGCTGATGCTGCTGCTGGCGGCGTTCGGGAAGCGGGGGCGTTGATACAGTCCGCCTATCTGGCGGCCGAGGGGCTGGAGCCGGTGCTGGAGGAGGAGCTGGCGCGGGCGGGGGTGGCGGTTTCGGCCTGGCATGGGCGGCTGGCGCTGAGCGAGGCGGCCCCGGTGGCGAGCGCCTGGGCGCTGGAGGTGTGGACCGATCCGCGCGAGATCGAGGTGGCCTCCGTGAAAGGGGCGGCGGATGCGTTGCGGGGGATGCAGCGCAACTGGGCGGCCTATGGCGTTGCGCATCATCGGCGGATGGCGTTGATCTCGGAGCGGCTGCCGCCGGTGAAGGCGCGGGCGCTGGTGTTTCCGGAGCCGGCGCCGGCCGGGCATCTCGGCGCGTGGACGCTGCTGGCGCCCGACCGGATGCTGGCGAGCCCGACCAAGACCAGCCCCTTCGTGAACGGGGAATGCCGGTTCGAGGAGGACCGGGTGGGGCCGCCGAGCCGGGCGTATCTCAAGCTTTGGGAGGCGTGCACGCGGATCGGGGACTGGCCTAAGGCGGGGGAGACGTGTTTGGACCTTGGCGCCTCGCCGGGGGGGTGGACCTGGGCGATCGCGCAGCTCGGCGCCTCGGTGGTGGCGGTGGATCGGTCGTCGCTGGAGCCGCGGGTGGCGGCGATGCCGGGGGTTTCGTTCCGGCAGGGCAGCGCGTTCACCGTGGTGCCGGAGGCGGTGGACTGGGTGTTCAGCGACGTGATCGCCTATCCCGGGCCGCTGCTGGAAATGGTGGGGAAGTGGGTGGACTCAGGCCTGGCGGGGCGGATCGTGTGCACGATCAAGTTCCAGGGGGCGACGGACCATGCGGCAGCCGAGGCGTTTGCGGGGATTCCCGGGGGGCGGGTGTTTCATCTGTTTCATAACAAGCATGAGTTGACGTTTGCATGGAGGAAGGAAGCGGTTCTTTTTTGAAAAAAAGAACCAAAAAACTTTTATTCGTTTGCTGACATGAAGACCGTGTGCAAATTCATAAAAATCTTTTTGCTTCTTTTTCTTCAGAAAAAGAAGACTCTTGCTTAGGGAGGTGACAATGCAGAGACGTGCGCTGTTGGCCGTCGGCGGGATGCTGGTGCCAGCCGTGGCGGCGGCCCAGGTTCGGCCGGCGGTTGTGGCGTCGCCCTTGCCGGTGGCGGTGCCGGATGCGGTGGGGTTATCGCCGCAGCGGCTGGCGCAGGTGACCGAGGTATTGGCGGCGACCGTGGCCGAGGGGCGGATCAACGGGGCGGTGCTGGGGGTGGCGCGGCAGGGCAAGCTCGGCTGGCTGCGGGCGGTGGGGTTTCGCGACAGCGAGCAGCGCGAGGCGTTGCGGCCGGATGCGATATTTCCGCTGGGCGGGGTGACGCGGGCGCTGGCGGCGGTGGCGGCGATGGTGCTGGTGGAGCGCGGGCGACTGAAGCTGTCCGATCCCGTGGCGGCGCATCTGCCGGCGTTCCGCGAGATGAAGGTGGCGGTGGAAACGCGCAAGGAAGACGGCACGGTGGAGGTGGCGCTGGAGCGGGCGCGTCGGCCGATCACGGTGCATGACCTGCTGCGGCAGACCGCGGGGTTCACCGAGGCGGAGGCGGTGCCGGAGACCGGGGTGGGGCGGTTGTATGCCGAGGCCGGGGTGCAGGCGCCCGAGAAGACGCTGGCCGAGGCGATGGAGGCGCTGGCGCGGGTGCCGCTGCTGCGCCAGCCCGGGGCGGTGTGGGAGGAGTCCGTCGCGGCGGATGTGCTGGCGCGGGTGGTGGAGGTGGTTTCGGGCACCGGGTTCGACCGGTTCCTGGCGCGCGAGGTGACGGGGCCGTGGCGGATGGCGGACACGGCGTTCTCGGTGCCGGCAGCGGCGCTGGGGCGGGTGGCGTTGCCGCGGGTGGATCCGTTGACCGGGGCGCTGCCGCCGCAGCGGGACCTGGCGGTGGCGCGGATGGGCGGGAGCACCGGGCTGTACGGCACGGCGGGGGATCTGCTGCGCTTCGGCCAGGGGATGCTGGCGGGGGGTATCCTGGATGGGGTGCGGGTGCTGGGGGCGGGCACGGTGTCCCACATGGCCAGCGACCATCTGGGCCGGATTTCGCGCGACAGCCCGAGCGGGCAGGCCTGGCTGGGCGAGGGGCGCGGCTATGGGCTGGGGTTCGCGGTGCGGCTGGGCGACGGGGTGAACGCGTTGCCGGGCAGTGCGGGGGATTATGACGGGGCGGGGACGGACGGGGCGCTGTTCGTGGTGGACCCGGCGCGGGAGCTGGTGGCGGTGCTACTGGTGAACCAGGCCAACCAGTTCGGCCATGTGTTCCCGCTGTTCCGGACGCTGGTGTACCAGACGCTGGCGCGTTGAGGTGCGTCTGGCCGCGGATTGATCTCGATCAAATGCGGGCAGGCCGAGTGGGCGCATTGTTTTTCTGTTGACCCAATCGCGCACCGTGGCGTGCGCGCCGACAGGAGACGATCAATGCGTAGGTTTCTGCTTGCCGCCAGCGTTCTGGCTGGGTTCGGCATGGCTGCGGCGCCGGCCCTGGCGCAATCCCCCGGCGGGAAGAAGGCCGGCGACATCATGGTGCGCGGGCGGTTGATCGGGGTGATCCCGCTGGATTCGACCAGCTCCACCTCGATCGGCGGCAAGGTGGAGAGCGGGGCGGCGGTGACGCCGGAGGTGGATTTCTCCTACTTCATCACCGACAACATCGCGCTGGAGCTGATCGCGGCGACGAGCAAGCATACGCTGAAGGCCAAGGGCACGGCGCTGGGCGATGTGAAGGTGGGCTCCACCTGGGTGCTGCCGCCGACGCTGACGGTGCAGTACCACTTCATGCCGAAGGAAAAGTTCAGCCCCTATCTCGGCGCGGGCCTGAACTACACGATGTTCTACAATACCAAGGCGGCGGCGGGGCTGGGCAGCCTGAAGCTTTCGAACAACGTGGGCTATGCGCTGCAGGCGGGCGTGGATTATGCGCTGACCGACAAGGTGTACCTGAACGTGGACGTGAAGCAGATCTTCCTGTCCACCGATGCGAAGATCAACGGCGGCGCGGTGCGGGCGAAGACGGCGCTGAACCCGCTCGTGGTGGGTGTGGGCGTGGGCTACAAATTCTAGGACTGGCTGGCCTGGTTGGGGGGCGCGCGGCTTCGGCTGCGCGCCACTTTTCTATTGGGCGAGGGCTTCGGCGCGGGTGGCGACGGCGGTGAGGGCGGCCTGGATGGCGGGGAGGGAGGCTTCCCAGCCTTCGCGCGGGACGGGGATGGGTTCGCCGATGACGAGGATGCCGCGGCCGAAGGGGAGCGGGAGGAGCATGCCATCCCAGGTGGGCAGGCGGCGGGTGCGGGTGGTGCGCGCGGCGCAGGGCAGGACGGGGACGCCGGAGAGGGCGGCGAGCTGGGCCACGCCGGGGGCGGCCTGGCGGGCGGGGCCGCGCGGGCCATCGGGCGTGAGGACGACATGGCTGCCCTGGGCCAGGACATCGAGGAGGGCGAGCACGCTGGCGGCGCCGCCCTTGTTCTGGCCCCCTCCTCTTTGACCAGGGCGCGTGGAGGAGCCGTGCACCACCTCCACGCCGAAGCGGCGCATGACCTCGCCGATCAGCCTGCCGTCGTTGTGGCGGGAGGCGAGGGCGTGGACGCGGGCGCCGGGGCGGCGGATGTGCAGCCAGAGGGCGGGCATGAGGGGGAGGCATTCGTGCCAGAGGGCGGCGACGGCGGGCTTGCCGGCGGTGTGGGGGGCCAGGTGTGCCTCTCCTTCCAGCGCCCAGCGTGTGGTGCGCAGGGCGAAGGCAAGGTAGCGGCCGAGGAGGGCGGCCAGGATGGCCTGGACGCCGGGCCGCCGCAGGAACGACTTCAGCATGGGGCGGCGCCTAGCACGGGGGCGAGGGCGGCGGAAGGCAGCAGGAGGCTTGCGTTGCGGCCGCGATCCGGACGATTAACGTCTTGGCCCCGATTTCCTGGCAAGAACGGGGGAATTTGAGGAAGGGTGCATCATGGCGGGACGCACGATCAGCGCGAGCTATGCCGGCGGATTGACGCTGGCGGTGGGCGACAGCCCGGTAACGGTGACCGCGACAGGCACGGTGGCGAACGCCAATGCCGCGGCGCTGATGACCGTGGGGACGGCGGATTGGGTGATTGGCAATGCCGGCACCATCGCCGCTTCCGGCACCGCGGCGGCCAGCGTGGGCATCCAGATGAACGGCACGGCGGGTTCCGCCGGCGGGACGATCACCAACGAGGCGACCGGGGTGATCTCCGGCGGGCAGTTCGGGATCTACAGCGCCCAGTCGGCGACGCTGACCAATGTGGGGACCGTGTCCGCGTCGGGGGCGGTGACGGGGACGACCACGATCACGCCGACGGCGGTGGGCGTGGTGTTCGGCTCTGGCCGGGTGGACAACCTGGGCGGGATCTCCGGCACCAAATACGGCGTGTACATCATCGGCGCGGGGTCGGTGACGAATGCCGGCACGATCGCGGGGGCCGGCGATTCCGGCGTGGTGCTGAACGGGGGCGGGGTGCTTCTGAACAGCGGCACCGCGGCCTCGATCACCGGCGGGCGGCTGGGGGCCTATCTGTTCGCCAACGGCACCGTGGTGAACAGCGGCAGCATCGGGGGCACCGGGTCGGTCGGCGACGGCGTGCTGATGACGGCGGGCGGGGTGTTCGAGAACCAGCCGGGCGGGCGGGTGACCGGAACGCGGGTGGGCGTGCGGGCGACCGGGACGATTGCGACGCCGATGACCAATGCCGGGACGCTGTCCGGCGGCGGGTATGGGGTGCTGGTGCTGAACAGCGCGGTGAGCCTGACCAATGCGGCGACCGGGACGATTGTGGCGGCGGCCACCACGACCGGGGCGGGCATTGGCGCCGGGCAGGGTGGCAGCGTGGGCAATGCGGGCAGCATCAGCGGGCGCTTCGGCGTGCTGGTGGTGAATGCCGTGGGCACCGCGACCAATAGCGGCATCATCCGCGCGACCGGCAAGTCCACCGGCCAGCAATCGGACCAGGTGGGGGCGGGCATCCAGCTGCGCAGCGGCGGGACGATCACCAACCAGGCCGGGGGCACGATCAGCGGCTACTGGATCGGGGCGCAGATCGGCAATTTCGGGGTGGACAACCCGGCCGGCGGCGCGGTGCTGAATGCGGGGACGATCACGGCGAACGATCCCGGCGTTTCCGGTGCGGCGGTGTGGTTCAAGGGCAACGGGCTGATTTCCAACGCCGCGACCGGGACGATCGCCGGCGGGCCGTTCGGCATCGTGAGCTACAACACGGTGACGGTGGCCAACCGGGGGCGGATCGCGGGCGACCAGTTCGCGGTGTTCACCTCCACGCTGGGCACGGGGAACCGGATCATCGTGTATCCCGGGGCGAGCTTCGGCGGCACGGTGCTGGGCGACAAGGCGGGCGCGGCAACGCCGACCGGGGTGCTGGAACTGGCGGCGGGCGGCGGCGCGGGGACGATCGTGGGGTTCGGCACCAGCTTCCAGAGCTTCGGGCGGGTGCAGGTGGATGCCGGGGCGACGTGGTCGCTGGGCGGGACGGTGGCGAGCGGGCAGACGATTGCGCTGGCGGGTGCGGGGGCGGCGCTGACGCTGGCCAATCCCGGCTCGGTGGCGGGCGTGATCACCGGGTTCGATGCCACCACGCAGCTGGTGCTGGGCGGGATTTCGGATGTGACCGGCAGCTCGCTGGGGGCGGGCAACGTGCTGACGCTGACGCGCAGTGGCGGTGGGACGATCGCGCTGCGCTTCGACCCCGCGCAGAGCTTTCCGCCCGGCAGCTTCGGGTTCTCGGCCGGGGCGGGCGGGACCAGCCTTTCGGCGCCGTGCTTCGCGCTGGGCACGCGGATTGCCACGCCGGGGGGCGAGGTGGCGGTGGAGGCGCTGGCGGCCGGGATGCAGGTGCGGCTGGCGCGCGGGGGCGTGGCCGAGGTGGTGTGGGTGGGGCATCGGCGGGTGGAGTGCCGGCATCATCCGCGGCCGGAGGAGGTGTGGCCGGTGCGGGTGGCGGCCGGGGCCTTCGGGCGCGGCATGCCGAGCCGTGATCTGCTGCTGAGCCCCGATCATGCGGTGTTCGCGGGCGGGGTGCTGATCCCGGTGCGGCACCTGGTGAACGGGCGCACGGTGCGGCAGGAGCCGGCGGACAGCGTGACCTATTTCCATGTGGAGTTGGCGGCGCATGACGTGCTGCTGGCCGAGGGGTTGGCCTGCGAGAGCTACCTGGATACCGGGAACCGGGCGGCGTTCGCGAATGGCGGCGGCGCGGTGATGCTGCATGCGGATTTCGCGCGGCGGGCCTGGGCGGCGGGGTCGTGTGCGCCGTTGGTGGAGGCGGGGCCCGAGGTGGCTGCGGTGCGGGCGCGGCTGCTGGCGCGGGCGGGGGCGCTGGGGCATCGGCGCGGGCCGGACCCGGGGCTTTCGGTGCTGGCCGAAGGGCGGGTGCTGTCGGCCGGCGGTGGGCGCTGGCGCGAGGTGGCGTTGCCGGCGGGTGCGCGGGCGGTGGCCATTGCCTCTCGCCGCTGGGTGCCGGCGGAGATGGAGGGCAGCGAGGATGCGCGCCCGCTGGGCGTGGCGGTCGGCCGGGTGCTGCTGGACGGCGCGGCGGTGCCGCACGGGGATGCGCGGTTCGGGGCCGGGTGGCATGCGCCGGAAGGTGACTGGCGCTGGAGCGACGGGATGGGCTGGCTGCATCTGCGCGGGGCACGGCAGCTGCGCTTCGAGGTGGCGGCGAGCGGGCTGTACTGGCTGGGAGACGCCGCCTGAGCATCACGACCGAGGCCTGCGCCTGCGGCAGCACGCTGCGGCCGTTGCGCTGCTGCGCGATGGACCCGGCGACGGCGAGCCCGCCTGGCTCCGCGCTGATGCTGGCGCCTGAGATCCGCGAGGCGGAGAGGCTGCGGCAGGCGGGTGAGGCAGGCCAGGCCCTGGCGCTGCTGCAGGCGGTGCTGGAACTGGCGCCCTGGGCGCCGGCGGCACTTTCGGTGCTGGCGCGGCTGCATTGGGAGGCCGGCCGGCTGGGGCCGGCCTTCGTGCTGTTGGAGCGGGTTGTGGCGGTGGATCCGGCCCACCAGGAAGCGCTGCGCGATGCCGTGCGGGTGGCGCTGCAGCGCGGGGATGTGTTCGCGGCGCTGCGGCATGCACGCGCCTCGGTGCGGGGGGATCCGCTTTCCGCGGATGCGCACCATCTGCTGGGGCTGGCGCTGACGGCGGCGAACCGGCCGGTGCCGGGGGAGCACCATTACCGCCGGGCGCTGGATCTGGCGGGGCGGCGGGAGACGGCGGTGCTGGGCAATCTGGCCGCGAACCTCAAGGCGCAGGGGCGGATCGCGGAGAGCCGGGCGCTGTACGGGGAGTTGCGCGCGCTGGGAGCGTCGCCGGCCGGGGTGCTGCTGGGCGAGGCGCGGATGGAGGAGGCGGCGGGCGAATTGGATCGTGCGGCCGCGGTGCTGGACGAGGCCGAGGCGGCGGCGCCGGGGGATGAAGGCGTGGCCCTGGCGCGGGCCGTGGTGGCGTCTCGGCGCGGGGCGCGGGAGCATGCACTTTCGGTGCTGGACGGCATCGGCGAAGCCGAGCCCGCGGTGCTGATGGAGAAGGGCCGGCTGCTGGACCGGATGGGGCGGCCGGCGGAGGCCTTCGCGGCCTGGAGCGAGGGCAAGCGGCGGCTGCGGGAGGCGACCGGGCAGGACTATGGCGCGGCGGAGGCGGCGGCGGAGGCGGCGCGGCTGGGCGGGTTCTTCACCCCGGAGCGGCGGCGGCTGTTGCCGCGGGCACCGGTGGCGCCTGGGGCGCAGCCGATCTTCATCCTGGGCTTTCCGCGCTCCGGCACCACGCTGGTGGAGCAGACGCTGAGCGCCCATCCGGCGGTGGCAGCGGGGGACGAGCTGCCGTTGGTGGGGGACCTTGCGGCGATGGTGCCGCGGGTGCTGTCCAGCCCGCTGGGTTATCCCGAGGCGCTGGCCGATCTGTGGATGGGCGACGAGGCGGACGGGTTGGAGACGCTGCGCGACCATTATCTGCGCCGGGTGCGCGGCATGGGGATCGTGGGCCCGGGCCAGGCCTGGTTCACCGACAAGATGCCGCTGAACGAGTGGCATCTGGGCCTGATCGGCATGGTGTTCCCGGCCAGCCCGATGATCCTGCTGGTGCGCCACCCCGCCGACGTGGTGCTGTCGGTGTTCGGCAACGAACTGACGCATGGGTTTCATTGCGCGTTCTCGCTGGAGGGGGCGGCGAAGCATTTCGCGTTGGCATCGGAGCTGGTCGCGCAGTACCGCGCCAACCTGGCGCTGCGACTGCTGCCGGTGCGCTACGAGGATCTGGTGGACGACCAGGAGGCGACGGTGCGGCGGATGCTCGATTTCGTCGGGCTGCCGTTCGACCCGGCCTGCCTCGCGCCGCAGGAGAACCGGCGCTATGCGCGCACGGCCAGCTACGCGCAGGTGACGGAGAAGCTGTACGACCGCTCGCGCTATCGCTGGCGGGCCTATCGGGACCAGTTGGCGCCGGTGCTGCCGATCCTGGCCCCGGCGATGGCGCGGCTGGGCTATGCCGATGAGTGACGCGATCACGCAGGAGCTGGAAGCAGCGGCGGCGGCGGAGCGCGAGGGGCGCATCGGCGAGGCGGCGGCGCTGCTGAAGGGGTTGGGGGGGGCGATCCTGGATCGGCCGGCGGCGCTGCACCTGGCCGGCGTGGTGGCGGCGCGGCAGGGGGATTTCGCGCGCGCGGCGCCGCTGATGGATCGGGCCGCCAAGCTGGGGGCGAAGGGCGGGCTGGAGGCGGCGGCGCTGGCGCTGGTGCATCGCAACCGGATCGAGACGCATCGGCGGCTGCTGAACCCGAAGGCGGCGATTGCGGCGGGGCGGGAGGCGCTGGCGCTGGCGCCGGACGATCCCGTGGCGCTGAACAACCTGGCGCTGGCGCATTTCGACGCGCTGGAGATCGATGCGGCGCTGGCCTGCTACGACCGGGCGATCGCGCTGGCGCCGGAGGACCCGGCGCCGCACTTCGGGCGCGGCGAGGTGCTGCTGGCCTGCGGCGACTTCGCGCGCGGGTGGGAGGGGTATGGCTGGCGCTTCCGGCTGCCCGGCGTGCCGGCGCCGCTGCCGCCGGAGGTGGCGGCGCGCAGGCGCATCCGGCGCTGGCAAGGCCGCGCCTTGGCCGGCACGCTGCTGGTGGTGGCGGACCAGGGTTTCGGCGACGTGGTGCAGTTCGCGCGCTTCCTGCCCTGGGCGGCCGGGCGTTGCGGCAAGCTGGTGGTGGCGGCGAGCCCGGAGATGCAGCCGGTGGTGGCGCAAATGCCGGGGGTGACGGAGCGCATTGTCGCCTGGGACCGGCTGGGCGAGTTCGCCGCCTGGGCCGCGCTGTCTGACCTGCCCGCCCTGGCCGGGCTGATTCCGGAAGGGGCGCCGTACCTGGCCAGCGCGCATGAGGACCGGATGCGCTGGGATGCGCGGCTGGGCGAGCTGGTGCCGCGCGGGATGCGCCGGGTGGGGCTGGTGTGGGCGGGGCGGGAGAACCATCCGTTCGATTTCGCGCGCTCGGCCAGGCTGTCTGCCCTGGCGCCGCTGGGGGAGGCCGGCGGGGTGGCCTGGGTGGCGCTGCAGGTGGGCGCGGCGGCGGCGCAGCTGGGGGCTTCGGCGTGGCGGGCGCCGCTGGTGAATCTGGGGCCGGAGATCGCCAGCTATGCCGATACCATGGCGGTGCTGGACGGGCTGGACCTGGTGGTGACGGTGGATACCTCCGTGGCCCACGTGGCCGGCGCGATGGGGCGGCCGTGCTGGCTGATGCTGGCGCGACGGCCCGATTGGCGCTGGGGGCTCGCGGGGGAGGAGACCGCCTGGTACCCCTCCGTGCGGCTGTTCCGGCAGAAGAAGCTGGGCGATTGGGCGGGGGTGGCGCGCGAGGTGGTGCGGGCGCTGGCGGCGCGGGAGGGCTGAGCGATGGCCGTGTACTACCCGCAGGTGTTCGATGCCGCGGACGAGGCCGCGGCGCGCGCGATCATCCTGACCGACGAGGGCGAGGGCGCGGATACCGCCACGCGCTGGGCGCGCGAGACGCCGTACCTGGTGGAGCTGCTGCGCGAGCATCTCCGGCTGGGGCCGGAGAGCCTGTTGCTGGACTATGGCTGCGGCATCGGGCGGATGGCCCGCGCCCTGATCGCGGCCACGGGCTGCCGGGTGGTGGGGGTGGATATCAGCGCGCGGATGCGGGCGCTGGCGGCGGAGCATGTGGCGGATGAGCGGTTCCTCGCCGTGTCTCCGGCGCAGCTCGATGGGATGGTGCAGCACGGGTTGCGCGCCGATGCGGCGCTGGCGGTGTGGGTGCTGCAGCATTGCCTGGCGCCGGCGGAGGATATCGACCGGCTGGGCCGGGCGCTGGCGCCGCAGGGGCGGCTGTTCGTGCTGAACATGCTGGGGCGGGCGGTGCCGGCGGTTCAGGACGCCGCCGGAGAGGCGCGGTTCGTGTGGGCGGCGGACGGGATCGACGTGGCGGCACTGCTGCGCGGGCGCTTCGCGGTGACGGCGGCGGGGGTGCCGGACATGGCGCGCGTGCCGCGGATGTCGTCCATCGGGGCCCATTGGATGGTGCTGCGCGGCTGAGCCGGGCCGGCGGCCGGGCATTTGCTTGACACGCCGTTGTGTTTCAGAGAATTTCATCGTGTTTTAATATTGCGACAGCTGTTTTGTTGCCTGCCTGACCCGCGCCATGAGCGCGCGGCGGGCAGGGAGCCTCAGGCCTTTCATCATGGTGCAGAGCATTTCCGATCCCGCCCCCGACGCCACTGGCGCGCCGCGCGCCGAGACTGGCCCCGCCCCTGCCCCGCCGGCCTATCCGCCGCCCGCGGCGCGCCCCACCCAGGAGGGGCCGCAGGGGATTCGATTCGATTTCAACGAGGGTGCCCGGGTGGTGCTGCCGGAGCGCGAAGCCGGGCGCTGGCGGGTGCGGCTGCGCGATCTGGAGACCGGCAACATCCTGTTCCAGAGCGAGAACCAGGGCGCGGTGGTGACCTCGTCCAAGCGGTTCTTCGTGCGCTTCGGGGTGACGGTGTGGGAGATCGACGACGCCGGCGCCGAGACGCTGGTGCTGGACCACGAGTACAGCGCGGCGGGGCGCGAGGTGCTGGTGCAGCTGCCGGTGGGCACGCTGGGCGATACGCTGGGGTGGTTCCCGTATGCCGCGCGCTTCGCGGAGGTGCATGGCTGCCGGCTGACGGTGGCGATGTCTGGCGCGATCATCCCCCTGGTGCGCGAGGCCTATCCGCAGATCCGCTTCGTGACGCACGAGGAGATGGTGGCGCAGAAGTTGGCGGACGATTTCTACGCCACCTACTCGATCGGGCTGTTCTTCGACGATGTGGAGTGCCTGTGGCAGCCGACGGATTTCCGGCTGGTGGGGCTGCACCGGACGGCGGGGTATATCCTGGGGGTGGACCCGACCGAGATGCGGCCTCGGCTTGCGCTGCCGGATAGCTCGCGGCCGATCGCGGAGCGCTACGCGGTGATCGCGGTGCAGGCGAGCAGCGGCTGCAAGATGTGGAACAACCCCGAGGGCTGGCGCGCCGTGGTGGCCGACCTGCGCGCGCGCGGCTACCGGGTGATCTGCATCGACCAGAAGCCGGTGCATGGCACGGGCCTGATGTGGACGCATATCCCGAATGGCGCCGAGGACGAGACCGGCGACCGGCCGCTGGCGGAGCGGGCGCGCTGGCTGCTGCATGCCGATCTGTTCGTGGGGCTTTCCTCGGGCCTGGCGTGGCTCGCCTGGGCCTGCGGGACGCCGGTGGTGATGATCAGCGGGTTCACGCACCCGACCAACGAATTCGCCACGCCCTATCGGGTGGTGAACTGGCATGCCTGCAATTCCTGCTGGAACGACCCCAGGCTGCGCTTCGACCACAAGGACTTCCTGTGGTGCCCGCGCCATGCCGGCACGGAGCGGCATTTCGAGTGCACGCGGCTGATCACGGGCGAGGCGGTGGTGCGCACGATCGGGCGCGTGCCGGGGCTGCTGGCGGCGGCTGAGACCGCGGCATGACGGCCTACGTCGTCAGTTCCGGCGCCTCGTCCAGCTTGCTGGTGCTGCTGTCGGGCGACACGGCGAGCGTGCTGGGCGGCGGGCTGGCGACCTCCACGACGGTGAGCTCCGGCGGCCAGCAGACGGTGCGGGGGGTGACCTCGTCCTCGCTGGTGGAGTCGGGCGGGGTGGAGATCGTCGGGTCTGGCGGCGTGGCGCGCGAGACGGTGGTGTCTGGCGGCGGCGTGCAGGTCGTGAGTGCCGGGGGAACGGCGAGCGGCGCCGTGGTGGCGAGCGGCGGGCAGCAGGTGTTGTCTTCCGGCGGGACGGCGGTGGGCGCCGCGGTGCTGGGGGTGCAGACGATATCCGCGGGCGGGATCGCCTCGGCGGCCGGCATCGGGGATGGGGGATCGCAGGTGCTGCTGTCCGGCGGCGTCGCGCGGGGCACGGTGGTGTCGAGCGGCGGGGCGCAGACCGTGTCCTCCGGTGCCGTGGCCAGCGCGGCCGTGGTGCTGGCGGGCGGGGCGCAGGCGGTGCTGGCCGGCGGCGTGGCCTCGGCCGCGGTGCTGAGCGGGGGCGCGCAGGTCCTGTCCTCCGGCGGGATCGCGCGGGCGACTTTGGTGTCGAGCGGGGGGGTGCAGACGATCTCCTTCGGCGGCGTCGCCTCCACCACCTCGGTGGGCAGCGCGGGCAGCCAGGTGGTGCTGGGCGGCGGCGTGGCGCTGTCGGCTTCGGTGGCCAGCGGCGGGCTGGCGGTGGTGCGTGGAACGGCGACGGCGGCCGCGCTGTCGGGCGGCACGCAGGAGGTTTCCAGCGGCGGGATTGCCAGCGCGAGCCTGGTGAGCGCGGGCGGGCAGCAGGTGGTTTCCTCCGGCGGGATCGCGCGCGCCACGGTGCTGGGCAGCGGCGGCGGCGAGGCGGTGCTGGCGGGCGGCGTGGCGAGTGCCACCTCCGTGGGCAATGGCGGGGTGCAGGCGGTTTCCTCCGGCGGGCTGGCAAGCGGCACGCGGATCAGCAGCGGCGGCGGGCTGGAGGTTTCGGCGGGCGGCAGCGCCGGCGCGGCGGTGGTGCTGACGGGTGGCACGGTTTCGGTGCTGTCGGGCGGGCGGGCGAACGCCGCCACGGTGAGCAGCGGCGGGGTGCAGGCGGTGTCCTCCGGCGGCGTTGCCAGCGGGGCGCGCATCAGCAGCGGCGGCAGCGCGGTGATCTCGGAGGGCGGCAGCGAGAGCGCGGCCACGGTGCTGGTGGGCGGCGTGCAGGCGGTGCTCTCGGGCGGCAGCGCGCTGGCCACCACGCTGAGTTCCGGCGGGACGATGGCGGTGGCCGCGGGCGGCGTGGCCAGCGGGGCGCGGATCAGCAGCGGCGGCAATGCGGTGCTGGACTCCGGCGGGATGGCCAGCGCGACGACGGTGCTCACTGGCGCCACGCTGGCGCTGGATGCCGGGGCCGCCACCAGTGGCACGGTGGTGAGCAGCGGCGGGACGGAGCTGGTGTCCGGCGGCACCGCGACAAGCACGACGATCCTGACCGGCGGGCGGCAGACGGTGGAATCGGGCGGCGTTGCCTCCGCGGCGCGGGTCAGCGCCGGTGGCAACCAGGCGGTGCGGGATGGCGGCATCGCCAGCGCCACGGTGGTGTTCTCGGCCGGCTCGGCCACGGTTTCGTCCGGCGGGGTGCTGGCCGGGGCGGTGATCAGCGCGACCGGCGTGGTTCAGGTGTCGTCCGGCGGCGTGGCGAGCGGCACGCGGGTGAGTGCTGCGGGCGTGCAGCGCGTTTCCGCGGGCGGCCTGGCCAGCGCGACGGCGGTGAGCAGTGGCGGCGTGGAGCTGGTGCTGTCGGGCGGCACCGCGATCGGCACGGTGGTGACAACAGGCGGCTTCCAGACCGTGTCCTCCGGCGGCATCGCCAGCGTCAGCGTGATTTCGAGCGGCGGCACGCTGACGGTGAGCACGGGCGGCCTGGCCAGCGCCGCGACGGTGAGCCTGGGCGGGGTGGAGCTGGTGCTGTCGGGCGGTGCGGCCAGCGCCACGGTGGTGGCGGGCGGGCAGCAGCGCATTTCCTCCGGCGGTGTTGCGGGCAGTGCCACGGTATCCGGCGGCGGCATCCAGACCATCTCTACCGGCGGGCTGGCCTCGGCCACCATGCTGGGCAGCAGCGGGGCGCAGGTTCTTCTGGTGGGCGGCATTGCCAGCGCCGCGGTGATCGGCAGCGGCGGCACGCAGACGATTTCCTCCGGCGGCATCGCGCGGGCCACCTCGGCCAGCGGGGGCGCACAGGTGATCTCCACCGGCGGCGTCGCCAGCGGCACGGTGGCGACCAGCGGCGGCGTGATGCGGGTGCTGACCGGCGGCGTGGCCAGCACGGCGGTGCTGAGCGAGGGCGGCACGCAGGCGGTGTCCTCCGGTGGCATCGCGCGCGCCACCTCCGTGGGCAGCGGCGGGGTGCAGACGGTGTCGTCCGCCGGCACGGCCAGCGCCACGCTGGTGAGCGGCGGCAGCATGGTGGTGCTGGCGGGTGGCGTGGCCAGCAGCGCGGTGCTCAGCGAGGGTGGCACGCAGACGGTGCTTTCGGGCGGCATCGCGCGGGCGACCTCTGTCGGCAGCGGCGGCGTGCAGACACTGTCGGGCAGCGGGGCGGCGCTGGGCACGGCGAGCGGCACGGTGGCGGTGGGCGGCGGCGTGGTCGTGTCCTCCGGCGGTGTGGCCAGCAACGCGGTGCTGGGCGCGGGCGGCACGCTGCTGGCGATCTCCGGCGGCATCGCGCGGGTGACCTCCGTGGGCAGTGGCGGCGTGCTGATGCTGTCGGGCAGCGGCACGGCCTCCGGCACCGCGAGCGCGACCGTCGTGAGCAGCGGCGGCGAGGTGGCGGTGCTGGCGGGCGGCATTGCCAGCGCCACCGCGGTTTCGGCGGGCGGCGCGCAGGCGGTGTCCTCCGGCGGCATTGCGCGTGTGACGGTGCTGGGCAGCGGCGGCGTGGAGACGGTGCTGGAGGGCGGCGTGGCCAGCGCCACCTCGGCCGGGAATGGCGGCACGCAGGCTGTGTCCTCCGGCGGGGTGGCAAGCGGCACGCGGATCAGCAGCGGCGGCAGCGTGCAGGTTTCGCAGGGCGGCGTGGCCAGCGCGGCCGTGGTGCTGGCCGGCGGCGGGTTGGCGGTTTCCTCGGGCGGGCTGGCGCGCGCCACGACGGTGAGCAGCGGCGGCAGTGGCGTGGTGTCCACCGGCGGCACCGACAGCGCCGCGGTGGTGCTGGTGGGCGGGGTGCTGACGGTGCTGTCGGGCGGCACCGCGGCGGCAACCAGGCTCAGTTCCGGTGGGGCGCTGGCGGTCTCCTCCGGCGGGTTGGCCAGCGGCGCGGTGGTGAGCAGCGGTGCTACGGCGCGGCTGTCGGAGGGCGGCACCGGCAGTGCCGCGACGGTGCTGCTGGGCGGCGTGCAGCAGGTGCTGTCCGGCGGCACGGCGCAGGGCACGGTGCTGAGTTCCGGCGGGGCGGAGAGGATCTCGGCGGGCGGCGTTTCGCTGTCGGCCGTGGTGCTTGCGGCCGGCGGGCAGACCGTGGCTTCGGGCGGCGTGGCGAGCGGGACCGTGGTTTCGTCCGGCGGGTCGGCGCTGGTGTCCTCGGGCGGCGTGGCGCTGGCGGGCGTGGTCTCGGCCGGTGGCGCGCAGACGGTGTTTGCCGGGGGCAGCGCCTCCGGGGCCAGCCTGGGCTCGGGCGGGGTGCAGCGGCTTTCGGGCGGCACGGCGAGCGGCACGCTGGTGGGCAGCGGGGCGAGCCAGGTGGTGCTGGCCTCCGGGCTGGCGCAGGCGGCCGTGGTGGCGTCGCGCGGGGTGCAGCATGTCTCCTCCGGCGGCGTGGCCAGCGCGACGGTGGTGCAGAGCGGCGGCAGCGCCACGATCTCGCTGGGCGGCACCGGGCGGGCGCTGGAGGTGGCGAGCGGGGCCGTGATGCTGGTGCTCTCTGGCACCACGAGCGCCACGGCGCTGGCCGGCGGGGCGGTGCAGACGGTTTCCTCCGGCGGGGTGGCCAGCGGGACGCTGGTGAGCGCAGGGGCGGTGCAGGTGCTCTCCACCGGGGCCATCGCGCGCTTCACCGATATCGGCAGTGGCGGCACGGAGCGGGTGCTGGCCGGCGCGGTGGCGAGCGGGGCGGCCCTGGGAAGCGGCGGCACGCAGATCGTATCGAGCGGCGGGATCGCGAGTGCGACGGTGCTGGCGTCGGGGGCGACGCAGGTGCTGTCGGCGGGCGCGATCGCGCGGGGCATGGTGGTTTCCGCGGGCGCGAGCGCCACGATCTCTACCGGCGGGGTGGCGAGCGGCACCGTGCTGGGCGGGAGCCTGGCGGTCTCCAGCGGCGGCGTGGCCAGCACCACGGTGGTCGGCTCCGGCGCCGTGCTGGTGCTGTCGGCCGCGGCGACGGGGCGCGGCGCGCTGGTGAGCAGCGGCGGGCAGGAGCAGGTGCGCGCCGGCGCCACGGCCAGCGGCACGGTGGTGTTGAGCGGCGGGCAGCAGCTGGTTTCCAGCGGCGGGGTGACGAGCCTGACGGTGCTGTCCAGCGGGGCGGCGCAGACGCTCTCGGCCGGGGCGGTGGCGCGCGGCATGGCGGTGTCTTCCGGGGCGAGTGCGGCGGTGCTGTCGGGCGCGGTGACGACCGGAACGGTCCTGGGCGGCGCGATGGCGGTCTCCAGCGGGGGGGTGGTGAGCACCACCTCCGTGGGCGCCGGCGGGGTGCTGGTGCTGTCGGCCGGGGCCACAGGGCGCGGCGCGCTGGTGAGCAGCGGCGGGCAGGAGGAGGTGCGCGCCGGTGCGGTGGCCAGCGCCACGGTGGTGCGCAGTGGCGGGCAGCAGCTGGTTTCCAGCGGCGGGGTGACGAGCCTGACCGTGCTTTCGAGCGGCGCAGAGCAGACGCTTTCGGCCGGTGCGATTGCGCGCGCCATGGTGGTGTCCTCCGGCGGCAGCGCCACGCTGCTGTCGGGCGCGGTGACCACCGGGGCGGTGCTGAGCGGCGGCGCCATGGCGGTTTCGAGCGGCGGCGTGGCCAGCGCCACGACGGTGCGCAGCGGCGGCATCCAGGCGGTGGCGGCCGGCGGGATCGCCAGTGGCACGGTGGCCAGCACCGGCGGGCAGGTGGTGCTGGGCTCCGGCGCCATTGCGCGCGCGGCGGTGCTGAGCAGCGGCGCCAGCCTGCGCGTGCAGGACGGGGCCGTGGCCAGCGCGACCACGGTGAGCAGCGGTGGCGTGCAGGCCGTGTCCTCCGGCGGGGTGGGCAGCGGCACGGTGGTGCTGGTGGGCGGGCAGCTTGTACTGTCCGCCGGCGCCATCGGGCGGGCTGGGGTGGTGAGCAGCGGCGGGCAGGAGCAGGTGCTCTCCGGCGCGGTGGCCAGCGGCACGATCCTGCGCGCTGGCGTGCAGGCGGTGGCCAGCGGCGGCCTGGCAAGCGGCACGGTGGTGAGCAGCGCAGGCAGCGCCGTGGTGTCCTCCGGCGGCGTGGCGAGTGCGGCCACCGTGCTGGCGGGCGGGGTGCAGCGCGTGCTGGGCAGCGCGGCTTCAACCACGGTCAGCAGCGGCGGCACGCTGGTGGTGTCCTCTGGCGGCAGCGCGGGCGGGGCGGTGCTGCGCGGGGCGGCGACGGTTTCGTCCGGTGGCCTGACCAGCGCCTCCGTGGTGAGCAGCGGCGCGGTGGAGACGGTGCTGTCCGGGGGTGCGGCGAGCGGCACGGTGGTGCTGTCCGGCGGTGTGCTGCGGGTTTCGTCCGGCGGGCTGGCGGCGTCGGCCACGGCGCAGGGCGGCGGGCAGGTGGTGCTGGCGGGCGGCTCTGCCGCTGCGGCGGCGGTTTCCTCCGGTGCGATGCTGCTGGTGTCTTCGGGCGGCAGCGCGGGCGGCACGGTGCTGGGCGGGTCGGCCGTGGTTTCGGATGGTGGGCTGGCCAGCGCGACGTCGGTGCTGAGCGGCGGCAGCCTGGCGGTGTCGGGCGGCGGCGTGGCGAGCGGCACGACGGTGGGCAGCGCAGGCAGCGAGACCCTGTTCTCCGGCGCGGTGGCCAGCGCCACGGTGGTGCTGGCGGGCGGGGTGCAGGCGGTGTCGTCCGGCGGCACGGCGCAGGGCGCGGTGCTGAGCGGTGGCACGCAGGATGTGCTGCCCGGTGGCAACGCGCTTGGAACGATGGTGTCGTCGGGCGGCATGCTCGCCGCCGCGGGTGGGGCGACCAGTGGCACGACGGTGGGGGATGGCGGCAGCGAGGTATTGTCCTCCGGCGGCACGGCCAGCGCCACGCTGGTGCAGGGCGGCGGCAGCCAGACGGTGGGCGCCGGCGGTTCGGCGGCCGCAACGGTGATCGAGGCCGGGGGCAGCGCCACGGTGCAGTCGGGCGGGCTGGCCAGTGGCAGCATCGTCTCCTCCGGCGGGGTGCAGGAGGTGCTGTCGGGCGGCGTTGCCAGCAGCATGCTGCTCAGCAGCGGCGCGGCGGCGCGGGTGCATGCCGGCGCGGTGGTGTCGGGCGTGGTGCTGCACTCCGGCGGGCAGCTGGATTTCCAGGAGATCGCCTATGTCGATGGCGGCCTGGCCTCCTTCGATGCCCTGACCGGCGTGCTGACGGTGGCGGAGGGTCTGGGCAGCGCCACGGTGCAGCTCTCCGGCGACTATACCGGGGCGAATTTCTACCTGCTGCAGGATGGCGACGGCAGCACGCTGGTCAGCACGGTGCCCTGCTACTGCGCCGGCACCCTGATCGCCACCGATCGCGGCGAGGTGGCGGTGGAGGCGCTGCGCATCGGTGACCGGGTGATCGCGCGCGGCGGCAAGGCACGGCCGATCCGCTGGATCGGGCGGCGCGGCTACGGCGCGCGCTTCGTGGCCGCGAACCGCATGATCCAGCCGATCCGCATCCGCGCCGGCGCGCTGGGCACCGGCGTGCCGCGGCGCGACCTGTTCGTGTCGCCCCGCCATGCCATGCTGTTCCTGGTGCAGGGCCGTGAGGTGCTGGTGCCGGCAGAGGCGCTGGTGGACGGCGCCGGCATCGCGCGCTGCGCCGGCTATGGCGATGTCTCCTACTTCCACGTGGAGCTGGACAGCCACGACGCGATCCTGGCCGAGGGCGCCTGGGCCGAAAGCTTCGTGGACTGCGACAGCCGCGGCCTGTTCATCAACGCGGCGGAGCACGCGGCGTTGAACCCCGGCCACACCGCCAGGCCCTGCGTGTTCTTCACGGAGATGGCGGAGGAAGGGCCGGTGCTGGAGGCGATCCGCACGCGGCTGGCGGGTGCACCAGCGCGCCCGCCCGGGCCGATGCGCGGGCATCTCGACCTGGTGTCCCGCCGGCTCGTGGAGGGCTGGGTGCAGGACCTCGCCAACCCCGGGCGCGGCGTGGCGCTGGAGCTGGTGCTGGCGGACGGCACGGTGCTGCGCGGCGTGGCCAACCGGTATCGCGCCGACCTGGAGAAGGCCGGGATCGGGCTGGGGCGGCATGCCTACCGCTTCGAACTGCCGGCGCGGGCCGAGGTGGTGGCGATCCGGCGCGCTGGGGATGGGGTGGGAGTGCCGGGGGGAAGAAAGGAAGAGTCTTCTTTTTCTGAAGAAAAAGAAGCAAAAAGACTTTTGGAATTTGATGCGGGAATATCGCATTTCTCCGCATCAAACGGATAAAAGTTTTTTGGTTCTTTTTTTCAAAAAAGAACCGCTTCCTTACTTCGGCCTCCGCAACAGCAACCGCACGCTCCCGGGATTGGCGGGATGCGGATGCGACGCCGCGAGCACCAGCGGGCGCAGCGCCGGCAGGTTGAGCCAGAGCGGCAGTTCGCGGCGGATCACGCCCCCCGTCTCCCCGCTGCCGCGGCCGGTGATCACTTCCACCACGCGCACGTGGTCGGCATGGGCGGCGTGCAGGAAGCCGTGCAGGGCGTGGAAGGCGCGCTGGGCGGTGCGGCCGTGCAGATCCAGCGTGCGCACCGCCGGCAGCTTGCCGGAGCGGAAGCGGTTCCAGGAGGAATTGTCGAGCCCGCCGGGCTGGTAGCCGATGCCCAGAGCCGGGCTGGGGCGCGCGGGGGTGCGGTGCGGCTGCACGGGGTGGGCGGGCTGCAGGATCGGCGCGGGCAAGGCGGCGGGTTCCGGCGGCGGGGGCTTGCTGCGGCCGGGCATGGGGGTGACGCGCTGGGCATAGGCCGCCCACTCGGCCTGGTCATGCTCGGTGAGGGGACGGGGCCTTCGGCTCACGTCAGCGCGGTGGGGTCATCATCCACGAGAACCACGTGCAGGCGGCGGGGACCGTGGGCGCCGAGTTCGAGGGTGGATTCGATGTCGGCGGAGCGCGAGGGGCCCGTCACCCACATGATGTTGCGCGGCATGAAGCCGCCGGTGGTTTGGTCGTGGTTCTCGGCACGGATCAGGTCCCAGGCGGCTTCCATCCAGCCCACCACGCGGCTGGCGCGCAGCACCACGATGGCCGTGTCCCCCAACAGGTTCAGCGTGGTGGGGCGGTGCGGGGAGGCCGGGAGCATCAACGTGCCGGTTTCGGCGACGGCGGCGTAGCCATGGGTGAGGCAGACGGCATCCGTGGCCTGGGCGCGGCCGGGGCGGAGCGTGAGCAGCGGGCGGCTGGCCCAGTCGATCGATTCCAGTTCCGGATGCGGGGCGATGGCGAAATCACTCGGCAGGTTGTTGGCGGCGAGGTAGTCGGCCACCGCCGCGGGAACATCCGACAGCGCGGCCACGCGCGCCGTGGTGCCGAATTCCTTTTCCACGTTGCGCAGGAACAGCGCCACCTGTTCCGGCCGCGGCAACTGCGCGCGGGCGGGGATGAGGTGGCGAGGATGGGCGTCCAGCCGGGCACGCAGGGCCAGCTTCTGGTCCTCCGGCAAAGGGCCGCGCTTCAGGCCGCGGCGGATGGCGCCGAGGATGGTGTCCTTGCTCACGACTGCGTCTCCCGCTGCTGGCGGGCGTAGCGGGCGAAGAAGGTCTCGCCTTCGGGCGCCGGCAGGTCGCGCCCATCGGTCCAGCCGCTGGCGAAGGGCAGCGTGTGGAAACGGCCCTTCTTGCGGCCCATCAGGCCGAGCCCCCAGGCGGCGGCGCGGGTGGCCAGGCGATACAGCACCGGGCGTTTGGCGAACCAGGCCCAGATGGAGAGGTTGGTGCGCATCGTCTGCGGCGTGAGGTGGCGTTCGAACTCCCGCTCCCGCCAATGGCGCATCATCTTCGGCAGCGGGATCTTCACCGGGCACACGCTTTCGCACTTGCCGCAGAAGGTGCTGGCGTTGGGCAGATGGCCTGCCTTGTCCACGCCGATCAGGCTCGGCGTCAGCACGCTGCCCATCGGGCCCGGATAGACCCAGCCATAGGAATGGCCGCCGACGGTGAAATACACCGGGCAGTGGTTCATGCACGCCGCGCAGCGGATGCAGCGCAGCATCTCCTGGAACTCGGTGCCGATCATGGCGCTGCGGCCGTTGTCGATCACCACCACGTGGTATTCCTCGGGCCCGTCGAGATCGGCCGGGCGGCGGGCGCCGGTGGAAAACGTGGTGTACACGCTCATGTCCTGCCCGGTGGCGGAGCGGGCCAGCAGGCGCAGGAAGGTGCAGGCATCCTCCAGCGTGGGCACGACCTTCTCGATGCTCGCCAGCACGATATGAACCTTGGGCAGCGTCTGCGTCAGGTCCCCGTTGCCCTCGTTGGTGACGATCACGCTGCTGCCGGTCTCGGCGATCAGGAAATTGGCGCCGGTGATGCCCACATCCGCCGCCAGGAATTTCTCCCGCAGCTTCTTGCGCGCCTCCGTCAGAATGTCGCGGCGCTCGCCAAAGACCCGGTCTTCATCGAGATCGGTATGGGAAGCGCGGAAACTCTCTTCCCAATCCTCCCGATTGAGGTGGAAGGCCGGCGCGATGATGTGGCTCGGCGGTTCCTTGCGGAGCTGCAGGATATACTCGCCAAGATCCGTCTCCACCGGCTCGATGCCGAACTTCTCCAGGTGGTCGTTGATCCCCAGCTCCTCGGAGATCATCGACTTGCCCTTGGTGACGGTCTTCGCCCCGGCCTTCTGGCAAATCGCCAGCACCGCCGCCCGCGCCTCATCCGCCGTGCTGCACCAATGCACGGTGCCGCCGGCCTTCTCCACGTTCCCCGCCCAGGTCTCCAGGTAGAAATCGAGATTGGCCAGGACATGGTTCTTGATGTCGCGCCCGACATCGCGCAACTGCTCGAACTCCGGCAGCCCCGCCACCGCGGCACTGCGCTTGCCGGCAAAGCTCGGGCGCGTGAACGCCAATGCCTTCTGCAAGCCCGCATCCGCGAGCGCACCCTTCACGTTCTGCTTGAAAGCAGGACTGGTGGCCAACATCGTTGCCTCCGTTCAGCGAATGGGTGCGGTGGGAAGGGAAGCGGGAAGCAAGGCCAGGGGCTTTGCCCCTGGACCCCACTGGGGCCTTAGGCCCCAG
>JBIKOJ010000362.1:0-2852 GCA_044358135.1 Acetobacteraceae bacterium
TGGGTCCAGGGACCTCCGGTCCCTGGCGGGTCCAGGGCAGAGCCCTGGCCTTACTACCTTCCCACCCATCCTACCCGCGCCCTTCGCCGATCGGCGGGACGTCGTTGGTCATCCCGGCCAGCACTTCGGCGATGTGGCGGACGCGGATGGGGCTGCCTTCGCGTTTCAGGCGACCGGCCATGTTGAGCAGGCATCCGAGGTCGCCGGCCAGCAGGGTATCGGCGCCGGTGCTGGCGATGTCCTTGGTTTTGTCGGAGACCATGCGGGTGGAGATATCGGGGTATTTCACGCAGAACGTGCCGCCGAAGCCGCAGCAGGTTTCGGGTTCGGCCATTTCCTTCAGGGTGAGGCCGGAGACGCTGGCGAGCAGGGCGCGGGGCTGGGCCTTGAGGCCGAGTTCGCGCAGGCCGGAGCAGCTGTCGTGGTAGGTGGCGGTGCCCTGGTAGAGGCCGGGCACGGTGGTGACCTTCATCACGTCCGCCAGGAAGGCGACGAGTTCGAAGGTTTTCCGTTGCAGGGCTTCGGCGCGGCTGCGTTGCTGGGGGTCGTTGTCGAACAGCCCGGCGAAGTGGTGGCTGATCATGCCGCCGCAGGAGCCGGAGGGGACGACGACGTAGTCGTAGCCCCCGAAGGCATCGAGGAGTCCGGCGGCGAGGTCGCGGGCGGTGGCGCGGTCGCCGGCGTTGTAGGCGGGCTGGCCGCAGCAGGTCTGCGCGCGCGGCACTTCCACCTGGCAGCCGGCCTGTTCCAGCAGGCGGATCGCGGCAAAGCCCACCGTGGGCCGGTGCAGGTCCACCAGGCAGGTGACGAAGAGGGCGACGCGGGGGCGGCGGGATGCTTCGGGCATGCCCCTTGTTATAGGGATTCCGCCTGGTTTGGCGAGGTATCCGCGCGGGCGGTGACGGATTCCTCCGGGAAGCCTGGGAATTGCGGCAGGTCGTCGGTGATGGTGAACCAGGGCGCCTTGAAGGCGACGAAGGCGTGGAAGCCGGGGGTCACGCCGGGATCGTCATCCAGCGTGGCCACGGCGATGCCGTAGGTTTCCAGCGTGGCCGGGTTGCGGCGGCCGTATTCGGAATCCGCGGTATTCCAGTTGACGACGGGGGAGCCGCAGAGGCGGCAGAAGCCGCGATGGAAGCCGGGGGTTGATTGGCTGGACTGGAGCAGGTCTTCCCCGGCGACCCAGCGGAAGTCGGCCCGGCGCACGCGGGCGCGGGTGCGGAAGGCAGCCCCTTGGGTTTTGCGGCAGGTGGTGCAGTGGCAGTTGCCGACGCCCATGAGCGGTCCATCGATCTCGAACCTGACGCCGCCGCAGCGGCAGCTTCCGCGCAATGCCATGGTGTTTTCCTTGTCGCTCCGGTGGAACTCTACAGGGCGCGGCCGGATCGTATCCCCACGCCGCTGCTGGTGCTGCGCTTGTTTCCATCCACGGCCGGGGAGGCTGGGGTGGCCGGTGGATGTCCACGAATCAGGGGACAAAGAGGGCAACGTGGGGTGGCGTCTGGCAAACGGGATGGTGACCGCTATTGGGATCTGGCCCCGTTTGGCGAGTGTTTGCCCAGTGGGGGCGATAGCCAGCAGAATGCCACATGAACCTTATGTCGGGCCCCTCATGGACAAGATCCTGCACGCCGCGCGGTGGTCTATGGCAACACGTCGCCGTTTCACACTGATTTGGGGCATATGCATTTTCGGCGGCCTGGCATCAGTGATCACACCGATCGTTCTGGATGATTGGCCTCCTCGTCCGGCATGGCTGATTGTTGCGCCCTTGTGGATGATCGGAGGGTACCTCTGGGGCATGATCATGTGGGCTCAGTTGCGCTTCGCGGCGAAACGCCGGCTTGCCCGCATGAGCCAACCGCCGTCAGGTCAGGGCGGCTGATTGGCGGGTGGAGCCGTACTGTCCTCGGCCTCCAATCGTCCGCTAGCAATCGCCACGTAGCTCGGATCAATGTCGATCCCGATGCCGTGCCCACCCTCGCGGTGGGCCGCCACCAGCGTGGTGCCGGTGCCCATGAAGGGGTCCAGCACCACCGGGGCGGGCTGGCCGTGCAGGCGGATGCACCATTGCGGCAGCGCCACCGGGAAGGTGCCGGGGTGGTGGAACTTCTCCGCCCGGCTTTGCACGGTGCGGTAGGGGATGAACCAGGTGTTGCCCCGGCAGTGAAGATCCTGCGCGTGGCCGCGGCGGGCGATGTTGGACTTGTCCTTGTAGGGCACGCCGATGGCCAGGCGATCCAGCTTCACCTGGCCGTCGCGGGTGAGGTGGAAGATGTGCTCGTGCGCGTGGTTCAGGAAGCGGCTGCCGTTCACCGGCTTGTAGTGGCCCGAGCTGTCCTCCCCGATGGCGATCGATTTCACCCAGGTGATGTGGTTCTGCAGCGCAAACAGCGGGCGCAGCCGCACGATCAGCTCGAAGGGCAGCCAGGGCCGGCTGGAGGAGCCGGAGATGTTGAGGAAGAAGCTCCCCTCCGGCTTCAGCACCCGGCGCAGCTCGGCGCAGATCGCCACCATCCAGTCGAGGTAGTCCGCCTCCTCGCGCGTGTCGCGATAGGCGCGGTAGCGCAGATCGATGTTGTACGGCGGCGAGGTGACGGCCACGTCCACCGTGCCCTCGGCCATGGCGGAGAGCACCGCCAGGCAGTCGCCGGTGATCAGCCGGTGGCGGCCGACGGATGCCTCCTCAACGGGGCAGCAGGACATACAGGCTGCCGGGCTGGCGCATGCGGCCGGCGCGTTCCTCCGCCTCCGCGCCCCAGCCGAAGAACACATCGGCGCGGGTGGGGCCACGAATGGCGCCGCCAGTGTCCTGCGCCATCATCAGCCGGCGCAGCGGCGTGGCGGGGGCC
>JBIKOJ010000277.1:0-5613 GCA_044358135.1 Acetobacteraceae bacterium
CAGCGGGTCGTTGCTGTCCATCCAGAGCGGGGTGCCGAGCGGGATGTGGCTGCGATCCACCGCCACGGAGCGCGCGGGGGTGAGCGGCACGCCCTGGGTGCCCGGCGGGCCCTGGTCCGGCGCCAGGCCGTCCACCTCGCGGAAGAAGACGAAGCTGGGGTTCTGGTCCATCACAGCCTCGGCCTCGCCGGGATGCGCCTTGAGCCAGGCGCGGATGGACTGCATGGAAACCTGGTCCAGCTTCATCTCGCCGCGATCCACCAGCACGCGGCCGATCGGCACATAGGGCTGCTCGTTCTTGCCGTCGTAGCTCACCCGCGCCACCGTGCCGTCCGGCAGGCGGGCACGGCCGGAGCCCTGGATGTGCAGGAAGAAGGCGTCCACCGGATCGGCCACCCACAGCAGCTCCAGCCCGCGCCGGGCCAGCGCGCCACGGTTGATCTGGGCGCGCGGCGGCAGCATCTGGCCGGCAACGTGGCCGCGCGGGCGGCGCAGCAGCGGGGTTTGATACTCGCCGCCACGGCTGCGGGAGGCGCGGAACTCCGGCTCGTAATACCCGGTCACCAGCCCCTGGGCGGCGCCGTCGGCGGAGGCGAGATGGGGCTGGAAGCCCTGCTCGAAGAACGCCCGCGC
Source organism: Acetobacteraceae bacterium (assembly GCA_044358135.1). GTDB lineage: Bacteria > Pseudomonadota > Alphaproteobacteria > Acetobacterales > Acetobacteraceae > CAMDGX01. The sequence goes on from JBIKOJ010000277.1 coordinate 634, forward strand.
CGCGGCATCATCGCCCGGCGGCAGGGCGCGGGCCGCGGTGCACAGCGCCGGCAGGCGGGGATGGGCGGCGGCATCCAGCCGGGCGCAACCGGCCAGGAAGGGGGGGATCGCTTCGGCGGGGCGCTCCGTGGCCCAGCCGGGCAGCTGGTCGAAGCGCACCGGGGTCAGGGCGGCGCCGGGGCCGGCAGGCACCGAAACGCCCAGCGGCGCGCGCCCGGCCGTGGTCTGCGGCGCACAGGCGGCCAGCAGCGGCAGCAGCAGCGCGGCGGCGGCCAGGGCGGTCAGGCGGCTGCCACGCCGCCCTTGCGCTGGCGGCATCAGGCGCTGCGGGCGGCCACCAGCCGCCAGGTGGGGTCGGGCGAGCCCAGGTCGCGCTCGAAGGTCCAGATGTCGTGGATCTCGGTCACCGCATCGGTGCCGGCCACTTCCTTGCCGTCGCGGTCCAGCGTCAGGTTCACCTGGTCGCTGGTGAAGGCCACCGTGATGCTGGCCAGGCCGCCGCGCAGAGCAGCGTCGTCGATGCGGGCCTCCGGGATCTCGCGGATCTCGGTGCGCTGGGTCTCCCCGGCCTGCTCGCGCGCGGCGATCGCGCCCTCGAACGCGGCGTAGGTCTCGTCGGACAGCAGCGGGCGCAGCGCATCGCGGTCGCCGGCGGCGAAGGCGGCCACGATCATGCGGAAGGCGGCCTCGGCGCCGTTCAGGAAGCCGTCGGGCGCGAAATTCGCGTCCACCGCGCGCATCGCGCCCAGGGTGCGGCCCATCGGGCTCATCGGATCGGGCAGCGTGCGCGTGGGCGCGGCCGGGGAAGCGGCGGCGGGCGCGGGCGCAATGCCGTCCTCCACCACGCGCAGATCCGGCCGGGCCACCGCCTCGGGCGGGCGTTCGAAGCCCGTGCGCTTGCCCAGGATGCTGCGCAGCCGCAAGACCAGGAAGGCCGCGATCATGCCGAACAGGATCAGGTCGATCGGGAATCCGCCGCTCGCGCCCATCATGTGCCACTTTCTCCCTGCCCGCCGCGGCGGGTCCGCCCCCAGACATAGGGAAGCCGGGGTCGGTTCACAACCGAAGCCACGCACGCCACCCCCCGCAATGGCATTGCAAGCGCGTCATGCGGCCTGTATCCGGCCGGTATGATCCTCCTGCGGCACGCCCAGAGCGAATTCAACCTGCACATGACGGCGAACCGGCGCGACCCCGGGATCGTCGACCCCAAGCTGACCCCGCTCGGCCACCGCCAGGCGCGCGAGGCCGCCGCCCGGCTGCAGGCGCTGGGCGAGCCGATCCGCCGCATCATCGTCTCCCCCTATACCCGCGCCCTGCAAACCGCCGCCCCGATCGCCCGCGCGCTGGGCGCCCCGGTGATCGTGAACCCCGTGGTGCGGGAGCGCTACGGCTTCGTCTGCGATGTCGGCACCCCGCGCAGCGCCCTGGCCCGCGCCTGGCCGGAGGTCGATTTCTCCCATATCGACGACGTCTGGTGGCCGTCCGACGACGAGCCGGCCGAGAGCATCGCCGCCCGCGCCGCGCTGTTCCGCGCCGAGATGGCCGCACTGCCGGACTGGGCGGATACGCTGGTGATCAGCCACTGGGGCTTCATCCTGGCCATGACCGGGGAGAAGATCGCCAACGTGGAGCAGCGCCGCTGCGATCCCACCCTGCCTGCGCCCGAGGGCCTGAGCTGGACGCACTGAGGGCTGCCGTGGCGCCCATGCGCCTTTCGCCGGGCGGCCCGCTGTGCTACCGCCCCCGCTGACTCATCGCGCATTGTAACACGGAGAAGATCATGTCGGAGACCACCGTCGCCAACGGCGCCCAGCAGGCCCCCCCGCTGGTGGTGAACATCCAGTACATCAAGGACCTGTCCTTCGAGGTTCCCGGTGCGCCCGCGATCTTCACCACCCTGCGCGCCGCCCCGCGCGTGGACATCAACCTCGACGTGCAGGCCCGCCGCGTGACCGAGGGCCAGGACGTGTTCGAGGTGACCCTGCAGATCCGCGCCGAGGCACATGACCCGAACGCCGCGGCCGGCGAAAGCCGCGTGTTCCTGGCCGAGCTGTCCTATTCCGGCGTGTTCACCCTGAACGGCCTGCCGGCCGAGACGGTGGAGCCGGTGCTGCTGGTGGAATGCCCGCGCATCCTGTTCCCCTTCGCCCGCAACATCCTGGCCGACATCACCCGCGACGGCGGCTTCCCGCCCGTGCTGGTGCAGCCGATCGACTTCCTGGCGCTGTGGCAGAGCCGCCGCCAGCAGGGCCAGGCCACCGCTCCGGCGACTGCCTGATTCCACGACCGCCTGAGCCATGGGGGCGGGCCGTGTTGATGGCTCGGCCCGCCCCCACTAGCTTGCGCCCATGTCCGATACTCTCCGCATCGCGCTCGCCCAGCTGAACCCGCACGAGGGCCAGGTGCGCCACAACCTGGCCAATATCCGCCGCGCCCGCGCGGAAGCGGCCAGGCAGGGCGCCGACCTCGTCGTCACGCCCGAATTCTCCATCGCCGGCTACCCGGCCGAAGACCTCGTGCGCAAGCCGGCCTTCGTCGCCGCCTGCGAGGCGGTACTGGCCGAACTGGCCGCCGATACCGCCGATGGCGGGCCGGGCCTGATTGTCGGCGGTCCCTGGGCCGATGGCGACAAGCTCTACAACGGCGCCTTCCTGCTGGATGGCGGCAAGATCATCGCCCGCCGCGCCAAGCACGAACTGCCCAATTACGGCGTGTTCGACGACAAGCGCGTGTTCGACCAGGGCCCCGCCCCGGGCCCGGTCAGCTTCCGCGGCTTCCGCCTCGGCCTGCTGATCTGCGAGGACTGGTGGTTTCCGGCCGTGGCGGAAACGCTCGCCGAAAGCGGCGCCGAGATCCTGCTCAGCGTCAACGGCAGCCCCTACGAGGTGGACAAGCACGAGAAGCGCATTGCGCTGGCCGTGCACCGCGTGGTGGAAACCGGCCTGCCCTTCGTGTTCTGCGCCCAGATCTGCGGCCAGGACGAGTTGGTGTTCGAAGGCGCCAGCTTCGTGCTGAACCCCGACCGCTCGCTCGCCGTGCAGATGCCGCATTTCGCCGAAGCGGTGACCGTGACGGAATGGACGCGGGACGGCGAGGCGCTCGTCTGCACCCCCCAGCCCCTCGCCCCGGAACCCGGGCGGCTGGAATCCATCTACCACGCCATGGTGCTGGGCCTGCGCGACTACGTGACCAAGAACGGCTTCCCGGGCGTGATCCTGGGCCTCTCCGGCGGCATCGACAGCGCGATCTCCGCCGCCGTGGCGGTGGATGCCCTCGGCGCGTCGATGGTCCGCACCTTCATGCTCCCCAGCCCCTACACCAGCCAGGACAGCCTGGACGACGCCGCCCATTGCGCCCGGCTGCTCGGCATTTCCTGCGACAGCATCTCGATCGAGCCGGCCATGCAGGCCTTCGGCGCCGCGCTGGCCCCGGTCTTCGCCGGCCGCCAGGCCGACATCACCGAAGAGAACATCCAGTCCCGCTCGCGCGGGCTGATCCTGATGGCCATCTCCAACAAGCTCGGCCACATGGTGCTGACCACCGGCAACAAGTCCGAGATGTCGGTCGGCTACGCCACACTCTATGGCGACATGTGCGGCGGCTATTCCGTGCTGAAGGACGTCTACAAAACCACCGTCTTCGAGCTGTGCCACTGGCGCAACGCGAACCTCCCCGCCGGCGCCCTCGGCCCCGCCGGCATGGTCATCCCCGAGCGCATCATCACCAAGCCCCCCAGCGCCGAGCTGCGCCCGAACCAGACCGACCAGGACAGCCTGCCGCCCTACGACGTGCTGGACGCCATCCTCGAAGGCCTCGTCGAAGGCGAGCAGAGCGTGGATGCCCTGGTTGCAGGCGGCCACGACCGCGCCACCGTGCTGCGCGTCTGGAAGCTGCTCGACCGCGCCGAATACAAGCGCCGCCAGGCCCCGCCGGGGGTGAAGATCACCCCGCGCGCCTTCGGCCGCGACCGGCGCTACCCGATCACCAACGGCTTCACCAACCTGATTTCATGACCTGGATCGCGCCCTGACCATGGCAACCGAGTTCGACGCCGCCGACCTCTTCGCCCCCCCCGGCGGCTGGCGGGTCCGCATCATCGACCTGTCCGCCCAGACCAGCGACAACGTGGTGGAAGAGATCAAGGGCTTCCCCACCATCATGCACGCCAACGCCTTCGCCCGCCGCTACGTGCGCGATTCCGTCGAACTGTGCCGCGACTCCAGCTTCACCCCCGGGCAGGTGATGCGCGCCTGGTTCGCCTATGGCGAGAACGCCGAAGTGGTCGATGCCGGCGAGGCCGGCTGGCAAAGCGGCACCGAACTGGCCGATTTCGCCGACCGCCCCGCCGGCGACGAAGACCGCGACTGGCGCGCCCTCGACCCCCGCCGCGACGACGGCGACGAAGACGACGATGAATAGGCCCACCGCGTGAGCCTCATCCTCGCCAGCGTTCCCGCCACCGGCGCCCTGCCGCTCGGCCGCGCCCGCCTGCTGCACGCCGCCCACACCGAAGCCCGCCGCCTCGGCGCCCGCTTCGTGCTGGCCATCGACGACACCCAGCCCCCCCGCCAAGGCGCCCCGCCCGACGACCTCGCCTGGCTCGGCCTCGATTGGGACGACAGCTTCCGCCGCAGCGACCACACCGAACGCTACGAAGCCGCCGCCGCCGAGCTGGAAAAGCTGGGCCGCCTCTACCCCTGCTTCGAACACCCCGACGAGCTGCGCGCCAAGGCCGAACGCCAGCGCCGCAACGGCCGCCCGGTGCTCTACGACCGCGCCATGCTCCGCCTCACCGCCGCCCAGCGCGAAGCCGCGGAAGCCGGCGGCAAGCGCCCGCACTGGCGCTTCCTCCTCACCGACCACGTGCTCTCCTGGCCCGACACGCGCCTGGGCCGCTGCGACGTCGCCCTGCCCACCATGTCCGACCCCATCCTGCGCGACGAGGACGGCCGCATCGACCCCGCCCTGGCCCAGGCC
>JBIKOJ010000302.1:0-4716 GCA_044358135.1 Acetobacteraceae bacterium
AGGAGCTGCTCGCCCCCACCGCCATCCACCTGGACCTGCTGGACGCCCTCGGCGCCGCCCGGCGCACCCTCACCCATCTCCGCACCCCGCAGGACGAGGACAAGCGCCGCCTGATGGGCCAGTCGCTCCACGCCATGCGCCAGGACGGTGTCGCGCCGGCCGGCCTGCGCGCCTGGTTCACCACCCTGTCCAAGGGCCGCAAGCCCCGCGCCGAGATCGCCGACCTCCTCGCCGCCAACCGCCGCGCCCTAACCGACATCCCGTTCGCCGAGGTCGCTGCCATGCTCCCGGGCGTGGACGAGGAACGCTGGCTCGCCCTGCGCGGGTCGATCGACCTCATGACCGAGGCGCGGTTGGGGGACGGGGAAGAGTAGGAAGAATGTTCTTTTTTGAAAAAAAGAACCAAAAAACTTTTATCACTTAAGGCGCGTGCCGGGTTGATCGAGGCATCGATGACGGCAAACGAATAAAAGTCTTTTTGCTTCTTTTTCTTCAGAAAAAGAAGACTTTTCCTTCCTTCACGGCGCCACTACCACAGGCACATGGCGCTCCCCCTCCTGGCAGCGCCGCCATTGGCAGCCCCTTGCCCCGAGTGCCAACAGGTTCCATCTTCCCAGCGCTGCCCCTTTTGCGTCGGACCCGGAGATGATCCACTACAACCTGCGTTGCGACGAAGGCCACGAGTTCGACAGCTGGTTCAACAACTCGGCCAGCTTCGAGAAGCAGGCCAAGCGCGGCCTGCTGGAATGCCCGCATTGCGGCACCACCAAGGTGGACCGCGCGCTGATGGCCCCCAACGTGCCCCGCAAGGGCCGCATCACCGCCGACGCACCGCCCCCGCCCGCCGCCACCCCCCCGGTCCCGAGCGCCCAGGCCCTGGACAAGGTCGCCGAGCACATGCCGGACCACATCCGCGCCATGCTGCAGAAGCTGCGCTCGGAGGTGGAAAAGAACTGCGACTATGTCGGCCCCGAATTCGCCGAGGAAGCCCGCCGCATCGCCAAGGGCGACTCCGACCCCCGCGGCATCTACGGCGAAACCACCCCCGAGGAAGCCGAAGCCCTCGCCGAGGAAGGCATCGACATCGCCCGCATCCCCTGGGTCCCGCGCGCGGACGGCTGAAAGCCTCCCTACCGCGCCTTCACCGGCCGGCTGCCATGGCTCGCCTGCGGCACGCCGCGGTTGAGGGACATGTGGGAGTGCACGCAGCGCCAGCCGGCGCCGTCCCGCGCGAACACCATCGTCGCCCGCCCCGGCCGGTCGAACGCTGCCCCGTCCTGCGCGTAGCCGGTGCTCGTCCACGGCGTCACCGCCACGGCCATCGCGCCATCGGCGGAGGCCAGCACATGCGTCCCTGCCAGGTTGAACGCGAACTGCGCCGTGCGCGGCCACACATTGTCCCACTGCGTCGCGATCGCGGTTTCCAGCCCCTGGATCACGTCGTTATAGGTGCCGAACGCCAGCACCTCGGGGTGCCACATCGGCCGCGCCCCGGCGTAGTCCACCTCGCGCACGAAGGCCGAGAACACCTCCAGCCACGCCAGGATCTCGCCGCGCACCGCGGCACTTGCCATCGGAAGTCCGGTCATCGGGCCTGCATCCTCCTGCCATGCGCCATCCGGCTGCCACGATGTGCTGTCACACTTCAAGGAGTGGCCGCAAGTGCTTGTTGAACCGACACGGCCCACCTCGCTATGCACCGCCTCACGCTGCCGCCTCCGTGGCCGCGCCGCTCTCCGGGAGACCGCCATGATCCGCCTTCTGCTTGGGCTGACGCTCCTCCTCACCACCCTCGGCACTGCCCGCGCCCAGACCGAGCAGCAAACCCTGGTCGACCGCGCCACCCTCACCGTGCAGGAGATGTTCTCCGACCAGGTGAACCCCGAGGGCCGCCGCCTGCTCAAGAACGCCAAGGGCATCATGATCTGCCCGCGCGTCTTCAAGGCCGGCTTCATCATCGGCGGCCAGGCCGGCAGCTGCGTCCTGGTCGGCAGCCAGAACGGCGCCTGGACCAACCCGGCCTTCTACGGCTTCGGCAGCGGCAGCATCGGCTTCCAGATCGGCGTGCAGGATGCCCAGATCGCCTTCATCATCCTCACCGAAAAGGGCCTCGCCGCCCTGATGGACAGCCAGTTCAAGATCGGTGCGGATGCCTCGGTCGCGGTGGCCACCTACGGCGCCGGCATCTCCGGCGCCACCACCGCGGCACTGCGGGCGGATATCGTCGCCTTCGCCCAGGCCCGCGGCCTGTTCGCCGGCATCGCCCTCGATGGCTCGATGATCTCCCAGCGCACCGAATGGAACCAGACCTACTACGGCCAATACCTCGCCCCGCAGCAGATCATCCTCAACCGCCAGGGCAACAACCCGGGCGCGGACCCCCTGCGCGAAGTCCTCGCCCAGCTCGCCCAGCAATCCCCGAACTAGCCCCCCGCCGCGCATACAGCTACCTTCCGCGCCGATGAGCGCGCCCGCACCCTTCTGGCAAACGAAAACCCTTGAGGAAATGTCCCAAGGGGAGTGGGAATCCCTGTGCGACGGCTGCGGCCGCTGCTGTTTGCACAAGCTGCGCTACGAGGTCACGGACGAGCTGGGCTTCACCAACGTCGCCTGCCGCCTGCTCGATCTCGCCACCTGCCAGTGCACCAAATACGCCACCCGCCACCGCTACGTGCCGGATTGCGTCACCCTCACCCCCGCCGAGGTCCGCAGCATCGATTGGCTGCCCCCCTCCTGCGCCTACCGCCTGCTCGCCGAGGGCAAGCCGCTCCACTGGTGGCACCCCCTCGTCTCCGGCACGCCCGAGACGGTCCACGAAGCCGGCATCTCCGTCCGCGGCCGCGCCGTCGGCGAACGCCATGCCGGCCCGCTGGACCACCACCTTGTCGACTGGCCCGGCAAGATGCCCCGGCCCCGCAAACCCTCCAAGCCAGCCTCAACGTCCAAACGGGAAACCACCTGAATGCTCAAGGATGCCCTCTTCGGCGGCGTGAACGCAGCGGTCCTCACCGCCTACCACGCCGACCTCTCGATCGACCTCAACCGCATGGCCGCCCACTCCAAGTGGCTGCTGGCCAATGGCTGCAACGGTCTCGGCATCCTCGGCACCACCGGCGAGGCCAACTCGCTCGGCATCTCCGAGCGCATCGCGGTCATGGAAGGCATGGTCGAGCGCGGCATCCCAGCCGCCACCCTGCTGCCGGGCTGCGGCACCACCGCCATCCCCGACACCGTGCTGCTGACCCGCCGCGCCGAGGAACTCGGCATCCGCGGCGTCCTGCTCCTGCCGCCCTTCTTCTACAAGAACCCCTCGGAAGACGGCCTGTTCGCCTACTACTCCGAAGTCGTCCAGCGCGTCGGCGGGAACATCAAGCTGTTCTTCTACCACTTCCCCGCCCAATCCGCCGTCCCCATCACCAACACCCTCATCGAGCGCCTGCTCCGCGCCTACCCCGGCACGTTCAAGGGCATCAAGGACTCCACCGGCGACTGGGCCAACACGAAGGGCTACGCCGACGCCTTCGCCTCCGAGGGCTTCGAGGTCTATTGCGGCGACGACAGCCTCCTCCACGCCACGCTGAACGCCAACGGCGCCGGCTGCATCACCGCCGCCTCCAATGTCGGCTGCTCCGTCAGCCAGCGCGTCTACAGCAACTGGAACACCGCCGAAGGCGAGGCGGCCCAGGCCACCCTCACCCTCATCCGCCGCGCCGTCACCTCCGTCCCCCTCATCCCCGCCCTCAAATCCCTCGTCGCCCGCAACACCCAAAACCCCGCCTGGACCATCATCCGCCCCCCCCACACCAAACTCACCGCGGAGCAGGACTCCAAGCTCTTCACCGCCTTCGACGCCGCCGGCATCACCCTCGCCAAGGCCGCCTGACCCGCAAGGAAGGCAAGCAAGCAATCTCCACATGAAGACGGAGAGGCAGGGAGAAGAAAGCCTCGCCTTCCCTGCTTCTCCCCGTCTCTCCGTCTCCATGTGATCTTCTTTTCGCTGCCGCCTAACAAACCGAAAGCCCCACCCAATGCGCGTCGCCATCGGCCTGGGCCTCGCCGACTACCCCTTCGCCACCGCGTCCGAATTCTGGCGCTGGGTCGACCTCTGCGAACACGGCGGCATCGACAGCCTCTGGCAAACCGACCGCATCGTCTCCGCCACCCCCATCCTCGAATCCATCGCCACCATGGCCGCCCTCGCCGGCCGCACCAGGCGCCTCAAATTCGGCGTCAACGTCATCTCGCTCGCCATGCGCGACCCCGTGCTCCTGGCCAAGCAGATCGCCACCATCGACGTCCTCTCCGAAGGCCGCCTGCTCCCCGCCTACGGCATCGGCTCCCCCCGTGCGCCCGAATGGCAGGCCCTCAACCTCAACACCACCACCCGCGGCCGCGTCACCGACGAGGCGCTGGAAATCCTCGCCCTCCTCTTCACCGGAGAGCCCGTCACCTACGAAGGCCGCCACTTCCAGCTCCAGGCCGCCCAGATCGCCCCCAAGCCCGTGCAGCCCAACCTCCCCCTCTGGATCGGCGGCAACTCCGAAGCCGCCATCCGCCGCACCGCCAAATACGGCACCGGCTGGCAGGCCGGCGCCGAAACCCCCGCCCAGCTCGCCCCCCTCATCCAGGCCATCCGCGAAGCAAGCGCCGAAGCCGGCCGCCCCATCGACGAAGACCACTACGGCGCCGCCTTCCCCTTCCGCTTCGGAAACCCCA
>JBIKOJ010000174.1:0-11587 GCA_044358135.1 Acetobacteraceae bacterium
CCCGTGCCCAATCCCTGCTGGACGCGCTGCCGACCTGAAAGTTCGGCCCAGGATGCAGGAATCCGGCGGCGGCCTGGCGGCCAGGGGGTATCCCAGGTCCGCCAGGGACGCGGTGGCGATCGCGCCTATCGGGTCCGCGGCCAAGCCGGCCTTCGGCGCCCAGCCAACCCGCACTCCCGGCGCGGGCTATGCCGTCAGTACGTAGGCATCCGCCTTGCTCATGTCCACGCCGTAGCCGAGGTCCTTCAGCGAGGCGATCGTCATCGCGCTCAGCGGGTCGGCCACCATGCCGCCGAACGCGGTGCTGTTGATGTAGCCGGTCATCAGCTCGTTCTTGAACACTGCCTCCGACCAGTGCGAGCCCGCCGTGCCGCCCCCGCCGCCGGTTTCCAGCGGCACCGCCACGGCGGCCACGCCGTTGTCGAAGCCCTGGAACGCATCCACCAGCTTGTCGTACTCCGCCATCGCATTGGCACCGATGAAGGTGGCACCGGACACCAGGCCCTTGTAGCTCCAGATCGAGCCGATCCCGATGCTGTGCAGCATTTCGTGCGTCACGATTTCGTCGAACAGGCCCTGGCTGTTGAAGCTGGCGGCGTCGGCGCTGTCGAACTGCATGCTGGCCGTGGCCGGCAGGTAGCTGCTGCTGCGCAGCGCCGTGGGCCCGGCCTGGCCCAGCACACCGCCGGTGCCGTCGATCGCCTTCAGCTCCGCCGTGATCTGGATGTCGTCGATCACCACGCCGCGGATCGAAACCGCCGGCACGTCGGCCACGATGATCTGGCTGATCCGGTTCGCCGCGTTCACGAAGATGCCCTGCAGCTCGCTGGTCCAGGTTCCCTTGAACACGATGTTCACGTTGTAGGCGCCCTGGCTGGTGTAGCTGGTCAGCAACCCGCCGGTGCCGCCGCCGCCCGTGCTCCCGCCGCCACCGCCGCCGCCACCACCGCGGGCCGCGCTGCTGCCTGATACCGCGATGGTGCCGGGCCAGCCGATCTCCTCGGTCAGGTCCACGCGGATCACATCGGCCATCGTTGCGACCACGGCCGGCGTGCCCGCCGCGGGCTGCGGCAGCACCGGCGCGACATAGCCGGACAAGGCCGCCTGCAGCGGATCGGGCACCTCGCCCTCACGGTCGAGCAGATCGCCGGGAAAACGCGGCCTGTTACCGACAGACATATTCAGAAGTCCTCCAGCCGAAATCATTGCCGTAGCTAGCTCCGGCCGGAACACCAGGTCAAGTACAGGCAAGCAGGCTGAAAGAATTCAAAAATTCGGTAACAATAGGTAAACGCGTTTCAGTGGGTCCTGAACGCCGGCAGTACCTCCTCGCCGAACCGCCTTGTGGAAGCCATCACCAGGCCGTGGTCCATCTCGCCGAAGCCGGTCTGGCACAACAGGTGGCGCACGCCGGCCTCATGCAGTTCGGCCACCTGCTCGCGCACCCGCTTGGCGGAGCCGAACAGCGTTCCGGTCTCCAGCATGTTGGGCAGCGCCACCTCGTCCGGCACCGTGGCATCGGCCCAGGGGTTGAGCACCGCCGGGTCCACCACGAAATCCGGCGGGTTCAGCGTGGCGCGCAGATGGTTGATGTGGTGCCGCGCGGCCAGCAACTCGCGCGAGACAGTATCCTCCGCCTCCGCATCGCTCTCGCCCACATACACGTTGCGCCAAAGGGCTGCGGACTCCATCAGCCGCGCGCGCTTGGCCGCATCGTGCCCGCCTTCCTCCAACGCCGCTTCATAGGTGGCCCAGCGCTCGCGGATGCGCGGCACCGACAGGCGGGAGGTCAGGATCGGAATGCCGCGCAGCCCGCATTCGCGGAACGAGCCCGGCGAGATCACGCTGCGCCACAGCGGCGGCCCGCCCGGCTGCACCGGCTTCGGCCGCAGCGCCGGCACGTGAACGTTGTAGTATTTGCCGTGATGCGTCAGCGGCGCCTCGCGCCACAGCCGCTCGAAGATCGACTGCGCCTCCTCCATCCGCGCCCGGCTGTCATCGCTGCGCAGCCCGTGGCCGATGAACTCGTATTCGTTGAACACGGTGCCCTTGCCGATGCCGACATCGATGCGCCCGCCCGAGAGATTGTCGAGCAACGCCAGCTGCGTCGCCAGGCGCACCGGGTGGTGGAACGGCATCTGCACCACCGCGAAACCGATGCGGATGCGGCTGGTCTTCATCGCCAGCGCCGCGGCAAAGGTCAGCGCGTCGTTGTAGACGCTTTCGCCGGTGAAATAATGCTCCGTCAGCCAAAGGCTGTCGAAGCCCAGCGCCTCCACCGTGCAGGCCAGTTCGATCTGCTGCGCAATCGCGGCCCGATCCTCATCCGGCGACGGCGATGCCGCCAGCGTCAACCACCCGAAGCGCATGTCACGAACCCCTAGAACAGCGAATACCCGCCATCGATCACAAAGGAATCCCCGGTGTGATACGCGCTGGCTTCGCTCATGATGTACACCGCGATGCCGCCGAAATTCGCACCGTTCCCCCAGCGCCGCATCGGAATGCGCGGCATCACGTTGCCCGCGAACTTGGGGTTGGCGATCGAATTCGCCGTCATGTCCGTCTCGATCCAGCCTGGCAGGATGGCGTTCGCCGTCACCCCATGGCGCGCCATTTCCACCGCGATGGATTGCAGCATCGAAATCAGCCCGCCCTTGGTGGCGGAGTAGTGCTCGTTGCGTGCCGCCCCCTCGATCGCCGCCAAGGAGGCGGTGCCCACCAGCCGCCCACCGCCGCCGCGCTCCACCATGTGCTTCGCGGCGGCCCGGAGCGTGAACATGGCGCCATCCAGGTTCACGCGCATCACCTTGTTCCACAGCGCCGTGTCATACTCATGGAACGGCACGGAACGCCCGGCGCCCACGCCCGCATTGGCGAAGCACCCATCCACGCGCCCCAGCGCATCCAGCGTGCGCGCGAACGCGGCATCCACCGCCGCCTCGTCCCCCACGTCGCATTCCAGCGCCAGGATCTTGCGGCCGGTCTTCTCCAGCTGCGCCTTCGCCGCGGCGTTCTTCGCGGGGTTGGTGCCCCAGATCGCCACGTCCGCCCCGGCTTCCGCGATCGCCTGCGCCATCCCAAGCCCAATGCCGGAATTGCCCCCGGTGATCAGCGCCACCTTCCCGGTGAGGTCGAAAGGCGTGTAGGCCATGGCAGTGTCTCCTCGCGTTTCCCCGCAGCGTGGCAAGCGGCGCGGCGCGCGGCAAGCCCTCAAGGGAAGCATGTTCTTTTTTGAAAAAAAGAACCAAAAAACTTTCATATGCTTGCACGCGTGCCAGTCTCCGGCACGCGTGCAAGCGAATGAAGTCTTTTTGCTTCTTTTTCTTCAGAAAAAGAAGGCTCTTTCTTACGCCAGCGGCGCCACGCTCAGCCCGACAACCTTATGCTTGGCGATGAAGCGCGCCACCATCCCGCTCGCCTTCGCCTCCTCCACGAAGTCGCGCAGGAACGCCTGGCCCGCCAGCAGCGCCTTGCCGCAGCCGATCGCCTGCTGCACGGCCATGAACTTGCCGTCCATGATCGTGTGCCCCGGCGCCTTCGGATGGTCCCCGATCAGCCCGGGCCGCAGCCCCGCCAGCGCATCCACGCCGCCCTTCAGGTACATCTCGAACGCACCGCCAAGCCCCTCCGTCCGCACCAGCGTCGCGTGCTGGATGTTGCGCTCCAGCCAGAGATCATAGGCGCTGCGGGCGGAAACGCAGATCCGCACGCCGGGCTTGTCCACATCTTCGATCGTTTTGAGCCGCGATCCCGGCGGCACCATATAGGTCGCCTCGATCTCGCAATACGCCGCGGTGAACGCGGTCTTTTCCGAACGCAGCGGATCGGCGCCGATCAGCCCGATATCCCACGCATCCGTGCCCGCCGCATCGGCCAGCAGCCCGGGGTTGGAATACGGCACCTTCACCAGCGGAACGCCCAGCCGCTTCGCCACCTCGGCCGCCATGCTCGGTGAAACGCCAAGGGGTCCACCGGCCTCATCCTTGCCTGTCACCAGCAGGAAGTTGCTCATGTTGATCCCCGCCCGCAGCACCCCGGTCGGCGCCAGTTCGGCCCGCGCGGCAGCAATATCAACCATGGCAAATCCTCCCGTAAGGCATCGTTCCGTGCCACCATGCCACCGCCGCGCCACAGCCGAAAGGCCACGCCATGATCGCCGTCATCTTCGAAGTCCGCCCCGCCGAAGGCCACCGCGACGCCTACCTCGCCCTCGCCGCCAAGCTGCGCGAAGACCTGATGCAGATGGATGGCTTCATCAGCGTCGAACGCTTTCAGAGCCTCACCGACCCCGACAAGATGCTCTCGCTCTCCTTCTGGCGCGATGAGCAAGCGGTGGCCGTCTGGCGCAACCACACACGCCACCGCGCCACCCAATCCGCCGGCCGCGGCGGCGTTTTTGCCGAATACCGCCTGCGCGTCGCCGCCGTGCTGCGCGACTACGGCATGGAAGACCGCGCCGAGGCCCCCGCCGACAGCCGGGCCCACCACGCATGACCCCCTCTATCTGCACCACCTGCGGCACCCAGCACGCCCCCAGCCCCACGCCGCCCGCCGTGTGCCCGATCTGCGAGGACGAACGCCAGTATGTCGGCCCCGCCGGCCAACGCTGGACCACGCTGCCCGACCTCCAGCGCACCCACATGAACGCCTGGCGCCTGCACGAGCCCAACCTGCTCGGCATCGGCACCACGCCCGCCTTCGCCATCGCCCAGCGCGCCCTGCTGATCCTGCACCCCCAGGGCAACATCCTGTGGGACTGCATCACCCTGCTGGATGCCGCCACCATCGCGCTGGTGAAATCCCTCGGCGGCATCAGCAAGATCGCCATCTCCCACCCGCACTACTACAGCGCCATGGCCGAATGGGCCCACGCCTTCGGCTGCGAGATCTGGCTGCACGAAGCCGACCGCACCCACATCATGCGCCCCGATCCCGCCATCCGCCTCTGGTCCGGCCCCACCCACGCGCTGGCCGATGGCATCACCCTCATCAACGCCCCCGGCCATTTTGACGGCGGCACCATGCTGCACTGGCGCGATGGCGCGGCGGGAAAGGGCGCGCTGCTGACCGGCGACATCATCCAGCTCCTGCCGGACCGCGCCAAGGTCAGCTTCATGCGCAGCTATCCCAACCTCATCCCGCTGCCCGCGCGAACCGTCACCGCCATCGAGCAGGCCATCGCGCCCTTCGCGTTCGACCGGCTCTACGGCGCCTGGTGGGAGCGGGAGATGCCATCCGGCGCCAAGCCCGCCATCGCCGCCTCGGCCGAGCGTTACCGTCGCTGGATCAATGGGGATACCCAGGCATGAACGACGAAATCGACCGGCTCTTCGCCCAGGTCCATGGCATCGAGGCGCAGATCGAAAAGCGGCTGGACGAACAACGTGAGCAGTTCCGCTACCGGGTTGCCAAGGGCCGCGCCGTATTCGAGGCCGAGACCGGCCGCCTGCACCGCACCCTGCGCGCCAGCCTGCCGCGCTATCTCTGGGAAACGCCGTGGCGCCACCTGCTCGTCGCGCCGGTGATCTACGCGATGGTGGTGCCCTTCGCGCTGCTGGATCTCGTGCTGACCGTCTACCAGCACATCTGCTTCCGCGCCTGGGGCATCGCGCGCGTGGTGCGGCGGGACTACATCGTGCTGGACCGCCACCGGCTCGGCTACCTCAACATCATCAAGCGGCTGAACTGCCTGTTCTGCAGCTACGCCAACGGCCTGCTCGGCTACGCGCGGGAGATCGCCGGGCGCACCGAGCAGTTCTGGTGCCCCATCCGCCACGCCACCGCCATCCGCGGGCCGCACGCGCACTACAAGGCCTTCGTGGACTATGGCGACGCCGCTGGCTATCGCGCCCGGCTGGAGGAACTCCGCACCCGCCTGCGCTGACCGCTACCTGCCCGGCCGCTCCGCCGCGTTGTCCGCCCCCAGCGCCGGCGCCCCGCTCACCACCGGCGGGCGCACGCCATCGAAGCTGATCGGCAGCCCCATCAGCGGCAGCGTCATGCCCGGCGGCGGCACCAGCATCCCCAGGGCGGCCACCTGCGTGTCGGTCTTCAGCACGCCCATGTCGTTGATCGGCGCGCAGGGCACGCCCGCGGCCTCGAACCGTTCCTCCCAGAACGCCGAAGGCTGGGTCTGCATGATCGCGCTGATCATGCCGATGATCTCATCCTTGTTCCCCGCCCGCGCCGCGTTGGTGGCATAACGGGGATCGGCCGCCCATTCGGGATGCCCGAGTTCGGCGGCCATCTTGGCGAACAGGCGGTCGTTGGCAGCCGCCACCACCAGTTCCCGGTCCGCCGTCGGCAGCGCCTGGAACACCACCACGCGCGGGTTGCCGGAACGGTCGCGCTGCGGGTGCTTGCCGCTTTCGGCATAGGCGGCCCAATGCCCGCTCATCCACCCCATCGCCGTCTCCAGCAGGGAGGTATCCACGATCCCACCGGCACCCGTCCGCTCCCGCCGCAGCAGCGCCGCGAGAATACCCATCGCCGCCCACATGCCGGTGCCGAGATCCAGCACCTGCACCCCGATCCGGCTCGGCGCGCCCACGGGATCGCCGTTCAACGCGAACAGTCCGGAGAACGCCTGCACCATCGGCTCGAACCCCGGGGACATCCGCCGCGGCCCCACCGCGCCCAGCGCCCACAAGGAGCAATACACCAGGCGCGGATTGGCCCGCACCAGCGCCTCCGCCCCCAGCCCCAGCTTTTCCAGCGCGCCGGGCCGCAAATTCTGCAGCACCACGTCGCTCTGGCCGATGCGCCCGATCAGCCAGGCGAAATCGTCCTCGTTGCGAAAATCCAGTGTCACGCTGCGCTTGTTCTGGTTCATGGCGTGAAAGGTCGTCGCCATCCCGCCATGGAAGGGCGGCCCCCAGCCGCGCGCATTGTCCCCTTCCGGCCGCTCCACCTTCAGCACCTCGGCACCCATCAGCGCCAGGATCTGCCCGGCATAGGGCCCCGCGAGGTTTTCCGCGATCTCGACAACCTTCACGCCCGCCAAAGGCAGCATCACGACACCAGCCCCGCCACGCGCGAGGCCGCCGCGCGATACTCGCGCTCCAGCCGATCGACCAACTCGGCCACATCAGGAATGTCGTCGATCGCACCCGCGCCCTGGCCCGCGCCCCAGATATCCTTCCAGGCCTTCGGCTTCTCCCGCTTGTGCCCCGCGACGTAGGTCTTGCCTGTTTCCACCGCCGGCAGGTTCGCGGGATCGAGCCCGGCCGCCACCATGCTCTTGCTCAGGTAGTTGCCATGAACGCCGGAGAAGAAGTTCGTGTAGGTCACGTCACGGCTGCCGCTCTCCACGATCATCCGCTTGTAGCCCTCCACCGCCTGCGCCTCCTGCGTCGCGATGAAGCGGGTGCCCATGTAGACCATGTCCGCCCCCATCGCCTGCGCCGCCAGTACGGAGGCGCCGTCGGAGATCGCGCCGGCAAGAACGATGGTACCGTCGAAGAACTTCCGAACTTCCGGCAGCAGCGCGAAGGGCGAGGTCGCCCCGCCATGCCCGCCGGCGCCGGCGCAGACCAGGATCAGCCCATCCACCCCCTGTTCCACCGCCTTCTCGGCATGGCGCACCGTGGTCACATCGTGGAACACCAGCCCGCCATACTCATGCGCCCCCTGCACCACCTCCGAAGGCGGCCGCAAGGAGGTGATGATCAGCGGCACCTTGAACGTCATGCAGGTCGCAAGATCGCCCGCCAGCCGGTCGTTGCTGGCATGGCAGATCAGGTTCACGCCATAGAGGCCGTGCGTGCCTTCCAGCCGGCCCTGCAATTCCTCCAGCCACACGGCCAACTCTTCCTGCGGCCGCGCATTCAACGCCGGGAACGTTCCCAGCACGCCCGCGCGGCACTGCGCCTCCACCAGGTCCAGCGAGGACACGATGAACATCGGCGAGCCGATCACCGGCAGGCGCAGGCGGTGGAACTGTTGCGGCAACGGCATGGGCGGTCCTCCTCGTTGCAGCCAGCCTGAGGAAACACCCGGGCAGCGTCAACGTGGAGCAAGGGAGCGACCAAGGCGCCAGGCATGCCAAGGGAGTCTTGGCGCATTCCTTGGCGTCCTTGGCGCCTTGGCGGTTGCCTCCCTTTCTTCTCCCAGCGCCCCGCGCCAAACTCCCGCCAAAGGGAGCAAACGCAAATGCACGTCCAGACCACCATCGAAGGCGCCGTTGCCACCGTCATGCTCAACCGGCCAGAGCGCATGAACGCACTCACCAAGGAAATGCGCGAGGAGCTGATCGAGGCCTTCCAGTCGCTCCGCTTCAACAACGACGTCCGCGCCGTGATCCTCACCGGCGCCGGCACCAATTTCTGCGCCGGCGCCGATATCGACCGCATGGCCGAACAGGATTTGCGCGACCGGCGCGACCGGCTCCAGGGCCTCAGCCAGACCTACATGCGCATCCTGCATGCGCTGGAAAAGCCGGTGATCTGCGCCGTGCGCGGCCACGCCGTGGGCATCGGCATGTCGCTGGTGCTGGGCTGCGACATCGTGCTGGCCAGCGACACCGCCCGCTTCGGCCAGACCTTCCGCCGTATCGGCTACGCGCCCGATGGCGGCGGCATCTGGTTCCTCGCCCGCCGCCTGCCGATGAACATCGCCAAGGAGCTGGTCTTCACCGGCCGGGTTTTCGACGCCGCGGAGGGCAAGAGCCTCGGCCTGGTCAACCACGTCATTCCCGATGCTGAGCTGATGGACCGCGCGAATGCCATGGCCGCCGACCTCGCCGAAGGCCCCACCTTCGCCCTCGGCCTGTCCAAGAAGCTGTTCCACGTCGCCTCGGGCCCGAGCCTGGAGGACTACCTGGAATACGAAGCCTTCGTGCAGCCCACCCTGGGCATGACCCACGACCACAAGGAAGGTGTCACCGCGTTCAAGGAGAAGCGCAAGCCGAAGTTCAAGGGCCGGTAAGGGAAGGATTCACCGCCAAGACCGCCAAGAAATCGCCAAGTGCACCCCGCCTTGGCGACCTCTTGGTGCCCTTGGCGTCTTGGCGGATCCCGTCTTTCCTACACCTCCGCCAGCCACGCTCCATCGCGTGCCCGGAACAACCCCATCGGCCCCTCCGGCACGCCGATCCGGAATCCGCAGCGCCCGCCTGCCAACTCCGCCCGGTCGAGGTCGATCCGGTAGCGGTTCGCCACCCCGCGCGCCAGCACCTCGCCGCCGGCGCGCAGGTCCAACTCCATCGGCTCCCCAGGGCGCGCGACATCGAAGGCCCACCCTTCCAGGACGCCACCCTCGCGCCGCTCCACATGGAAGCGCACTGCGCCGTTGGCCTCCGCTCGCGCCACGCCGGCCCGCCGCGCCAGGGCCCGCCGCACCGCTTCCACCCGAAACCCTTCCTCCAGCCGCGGGATCGCCAGCGCGGCCGGCGGTGATGCCGTGGGGTCGATGTCCAGCAGGGCGTAGCTGTCGGCGTTGTGGAACATCGCCCGGCTGTTGGCGTCCAGGAAGGTCTCGCACGGCGCCCGTTCGGCCAGCACCAGCGCCTGGTCATCCAGTTCGATATGGCAATACTGCATCCCGCCGGCCGGCGCCGTGCGCAGGATGCTCACGCCGTTCACCAACGCCGCCGCCGGGATCAGCAGCCCGCCCGCCAGCACCGCATGCTGTGGCGAAACATACAGGTCCCGGCTGGGAACTCCCGGCCCCAACGCCCCGCGCCGCAGCAGCACCGGCCGCAGTTCCGGCGCCGCTGCCATCTCCGGCCCCGTCACCTCGCGCCGCCCGATCCAGCGGATGCGCCGCGCCAGCCCGCCGCGCGTCAGCACCGCCTCGCCGATCCGCAGCCGCTCCACCGCCACCTCGCCGCTTGGCGTGGCGATCGCCGTGCCGTGCCGGAAGCAGGCCACGGAAGACAGCGTGGCCGGCACCAGCCGCAGCTGCGTGCCCCCGCCCGCCGCCGCCGAAAGTGCAATGCGCCGCCCCGCGATGTCGAAGCCGGCATCGAAGCTCAGCGCCAGCTCGAACACGCCGTCGCCCACGCGCAACCGGTTGCCGGCCTCCAGGATCGCGCTGGCGCCGACCACATTGATGCCGCGCAGCAGGATCGCATCGTCCTCGCCCAGCCCGGCGAGTTTCGCCAGCGGCCCCTGCGTGCCCTCCACCACCAGCGTGCCGGCGCCCTCGCCGAAGCGGATCGTGCCGGTGCCCGCTGAGTCCGCACGTGCCAGCGCCAGCACCGCCCTGTCCTGCAGCGTCACGCCGCCGGCGAAGATGTTCGCGGCACTCAGCGTTACCGTGCCGCCCGCGGCGATCACCAGGCTGCCCGCCCCGGCGCCGCTTCCCGCCAGCGGCGCATCGGCGATCACATCGGCCACGGTCAGGGTGCCGGCCAGGATCAGCACCTGGGCGCCCTGCAGCAGGATGCCGCTGCCCAGGCCGCGCCCGTCTGCGCCGGAGGCCCCGAACAGTGGCCCTTCGCCGCCATGCCCGCCGCTGGCGCTGCCGCCGGAGATGGCGCCGCCAACGACCGTGAGGCTTCCGCCGGACTGCACGAAGATCGCCCCCCCGCCGCCCAGCCCGCCGCCGCCCGCGGCACCATCTTGGTCGACGCCGCCCGCGCCGGCACCTACCCCGGCAGAGGCCCCCGTGCCGCGCGCGGCGCCACCGCCGCCGCCGCCCCAGCCGCCGCGGCCGTGGGCGCCGAAGCTGCCGCCGCCGCCGCCGCCGAAGCCGCCCACCGTGCCGCCATAGGTGCCCAGCGTACCGCCGCTGCCGCCGCCGAACCCACCCGTGCCCCAGCCGAGCGGAATGGCGTTGCCGGCATCGTGCCCGGCGATGCCGCCGCCGCCGGCCATGCTGAGGAAGTTCGCCAGCCGCCCGGCACCACCGCCGCCGCCGTCGGTGCCGCCCAGGTCGAAATCGTTGCCGCGCCCGCCGGCGGCCGCGCCGGGCACGATGCCCGCGCCGCCCGCCTCGGTGGCGCCCAGCGTGCCGCCGCTGGCGCCGCGGCCGATGCCGCCACCGCCGCCGAAGCCGGTGGGGTCGTCGGTGCCGTAGAACAGCTCGCTGGGCCCGGCGCCGTCGCCGCCATCGCCACCAAGCCCGCCGCCGCCGCCGGCGCCGGTGCCGAGGCCGTCGCCGCCATCACCGCCTTGCGCGGTGTTGCCGCTGAAGCTCACGCCGCGCAGTGTCACCACGCCGGCGGCACCCACGAACAGACCACCGCCCAGGCCGGCGCCACCGCCGCCGCCATAGAAGCCGCTGCCGCCATCGCCGCCGCGGGCCAGGGCGTTCGTGATGGCGAGGTCACGGATCTCCACCGTGCCGCCCAGCACCATCAGGCCGCGCTCGGTGCCGAGCCCGTCGAGCGTGGCGCCGTTGCCTTCGATGGTCAGGCGCGATCCGGCCGCCAGGTTCACCGCCAGCAGCGCATCGGTCAGGCGCAGCGTGCCGTCGGGCACCTCCAGCGAGATCGTGTACGCGCCTTCGCCGGCCGCCGCACTGCGCAGCGCGGCGTTGAGGCCGGCGAGATCGGATACATGGAAGACCGTGTCAGCGACGCTCATGGCAACCCGGCTGGCCCGCTTGGGGCTGGTCAGGGAAGGGAGTGCGTCGTTCTGGC
>JBIKOJ010000316.1:0-4179 GCA_044358135.1 Acetobacteraceae bacterium
TGGCGCAGCAGCGCCAGGAACCCGGCGGCGGAGCCCAGATGCGCCTCGGGCCCGGCCAGCCGTTCCACCCGCCCCGGCGCCTGCCGGGCGGCGAAATCCTGCAGGATCGCCACGGTGTCGTCGCGGGAGCCGTCGTCGCGCCACACCAGCCGCCAATCGGCATGGTCCTGCGCCTCCAGGCTCGCCAATTGCTCGGCCAGGAACGCCGCGCCGTCATAGCTGGCCAGGAGGATAACAACGCGGGCGTCCTCGGCGCGCGACGCCATGGCCAGCGCTATTGTGCGGCGGCCGGCACGAAGATGCGCGCCAGGGTGCGGTCCAGCGCCGCCTCCCACTGCGGCAGGCGCAGGCCGAAGACGCGTGCCAGCCGGTCGCAATCCAGCCGCGAATCCGCCGGCCGCTTCACTGGCGTGGGAAATTCCGCGCTGCCGATTGCCTCGATCGCCTCGGGCTGCTTCTGGCCATAGGGCGCGGCGCGCGCGATCGCCGCGCTGGCCAGCCCGTGCCAGGTGGTTTCGCCGCCGCCCGCGGCATGGAACAGGCCGCCGAAGCGGTCCTGCCAGCCCTCGCGCGCGATCGCGTCGGCAATGCCCAGGATCGCCTCGGCCAGGTCGGAGGCCGCCGTCGGGCAGCCGCGCTGGTCGGCCACCACGCGCAGCCGGTCGCGCGTGCTCGCCAGGTTCAGCATGGTCAGCACGAAGTTGCGCCCCCGCGCGGCATACACCCAGGAGGTGCGCAGCACGATCGCCTGCCGGCACGCCGCCAACACCGCCTGCTCGCCGGCCAGCTTGCTGGCGCCATAGACGCTGGTGGGGTTCGGCGCGTCGTCCTCGGTGTAGGGCGCGCCCTTGGAGCCGTCGAACACGAAATCGGTGGAGACATGGATCAGCGGAATGCCGGCCGCCGCGCAATAGGCCGCCAGCACCGCCGGCCCGTCGCGGTTGGCCCGCCACGCCGCCGCCACGTCGCTCTCGGCGCGATCCACGGCGGTATAGGCCGCGGCATTCACCACCAGCGCGGGCTTCGCCGCCGCCAGCATGGCCGGCAGGGTGGCGATGCGGTCGAAATCGACATCGGGCCGGCCCACCACGCGCACCTTCCGGTCGCCGGCCGCCTCGGCCAGTGCCTGCGCCAATTGCCCGCTGCCGCCGGTGACCAGGATCGTCATCGGATCAGACCGAATACCAGGCGTCGCACTCGGCAAGCCGCGGCAGCGCCGCATCCTTGTCGGACAGCTTCACCTCGCCCGGCCCCACCGGCCACGGCAGCGCAAGGTCGGGGTCGTTCCAGATCACCCCGCGCTCCGCGGTGCGGTCGTAGGGGGCGTTCACCTTGTAGGCCACCTCGGTATCCGGCATCAGCGTGCAGAACCCGTGCAGGAACCCGCCGGGCACCCAAAGCTGGGTGAAGTTCTCGGCACTCAGCACCGCCGCGGCATGCTGGCCGTAGGTGGGGGAGCCCTTGCGGATATCCACCACCACGTCCCAGATCGCCCCCTTCAGGCAGCGCACCAGCTTGCCCTGCACGTTCGGCGCGATCTGGCAGTGCAGCCCGCGCACCACGCCGCGCTGGGCGGAGTAGCTGTGGTTGTCCTGCACGAAATCCACGTCGATCCCCACCTTGGCGAAGGCCGCGCGATTCCAGGTTTCGGAGAAGAAGCCGCGGCTGTCGCTGAAGCGCCGCGGCGTGACCAGCATCACCTCGGGAATGGCCAGACGTTCCACCTGCATGGCGCGTCAGTCCCCCGTGCCGTGATCGGCCAGCGCCATCAGCACCTGGCCCAGTTCCGTCTTGCCCAGTGCCTTGGCGCGCTCGCGCAGCTGTGCCGCATCGATCCAGCCCATGCGGAACGCCACCTCTTCGGGGCAACCCACCAGCATCCCTTGCCGGGTCTGGATGGTCTGCACAAAGGTTGCCGCCTGCAGCAGGCTGTCCGGCGTGCCGGCATCGAGCCAGGCGCAGCCGCGGCCGAGCTTCTCCACCTGCAGCGAGCCTTCCTCCAGGTACATGCGGTTGAGGTCGGTGATCTCCAGCTCCCCGCGCGCCGAGGGCTTCACCCGCGCCGCCATCTCCGTCACCCGCTTGTCGTAGTAGTACAGCCCGATCACCGCCCAGTTGGACTTGGGATGGGTCGGCTTCTCCACGATCTCCAGCGCGCGGCCGTCATCGTCCATCGTCACCACGCCATACCGTTCGGGGTCGCGCACGTGGTAGGCGAAGACCGTCGCCCCCTCCTGCACTGCCGCCGCCCGGCGCAGCGTGCGCGAAAGGTGCTCGCCGAAGATCATGTTGTCGCCCAGCGCCAGCGCACAGGGCTGCCCATCCAGCCACTCCGCCCCGATATGGAAGGCCTGCGCCAACCCTTCCGGCTTCGGCTGCACGGCATAGGTGAACGTCACCCCCAGCCGCTCCCCACTGCCCAGCAGGCGGCGGAACTGCGGCAGGTCCTCCGGCGTGGAGATCACCAAGATCTCGCGGATGCCGGACAGCATCAGCACCGACAGCGGATAGTACACCATCGGCTTGTCGTACACCGGCAGCAATTGCTTGCTCGCCGCCAGCGTCATCGGGTGCAGGCGGGTGCCCGACCCGCCCGCAAGAAGAATGCCCTTCATGGCCTCAAATCTCCTCAGGCCGCGCTTTTTGCCTGGCCCAGCCGCTGCCCGGCATAGCGCGCCGCGCGGATCTTTTCCCACCAGGCCCGGTTGGCCAGGTACCAGTCGATCGTGCGGCCCAGCCCGGTTTCGAAATCGTGCGGCGCCTTCCAGCCCAGCGCCGCCTCGGCGCGGCTGGGATCGATCTCGTAGCGGAAATCATGCCCCGGCCGGTCGGTCACGAAGCTGATCAGCCGCGTCCGCGGCCCCGCCGGGTCTGGCACCCGCGCATCCACCGCGGCGCAGATCGCGTGCACCACTTCCAGATTGGTGCGCGGCTGCCGCCCGCCGATCCCGTAGGTCGCGCCCGGCTGGCCCTTCAGCGCCACGTGCAGCAGTGCATCGGCGTGGTCGTCCACATACAGCCAGTCACGCATGTTGGTGCCGTCGCCGTAGACGGGCAGCGGCTTTCCCTCCAGCGCGTTCAGGATCATCACCGGGATCAGCTTCTCGGGAAACTGCCACGGCCCGTAGTTGTTCACCGTGTTGCTCACGATGGTCGGCAGCCCATAGGTGTGTTTCCAGGCCCGCACCAAATGGTCGCTGGCCGCCTTGCTCGCCGAATACGGGCTGCGCGGATCGTACGGCGTCTCCTCGTTGAACGGCGGATCGCCCTTGCCCAGCGCGCCGAACACCTCGTCGGTGGAGATGTGGTGGAAGCGGAACGCCGCCTTGCGATCGGCCGGCAGCCCGCGCCAATACTCCAGCGCCGCGTCCAGCAGCGTGTAGGTGCCCACCACGTTGGACTGGATGAACGGCCCGGGCCCGTCGATCGACCGGTCCACATGCGTCTCGGCCGCCAGGTGCATCACCAGGTCGGGCTGGTGCGTGGCGAACACCTGCCGCATCGCCGCATGGTCGGCGACATCCGCCCGCACCAGCGTGTGCCGCGCGTGGCCGGCACCATCCTCCAGCGCCTCCTCGGAGGCCGCATAGGTCATCTTGTCCACGTTCACCACGGAATGATCGGTCGTCCGGATCACGTGGCGCACAACAGCGGATCCAATGAACCCGCATCCGCCCGTCACCATGAGGCGCATGATGTGTAAATAACCCTCTCTGTATGGCCGCAAACTGCCAGCCCCTTGCCGGGTCCGCAACCGTGAAGTGCCCGCGTGACCGGACCCGCCGATCACAACCTTTTCATGTCGCCAACGGCCGCATCGCATCGTCTTCCGACGGACAGGCTTGCAGCCGCCAGACTTGCCCGCGACGGGCAGCCATGGTTGTAGTTAACCCAGAAATCGGCCGCTTTGATGAACAAATCCCTTCCGGGCCATCCGGCAAGGAACAATCAACCGGCAAGGGGCAGGTCAAGGCGATGATTCCAGGCATCAGCACCAATGCCGAGGCGCGTCTGACCGGCGTCCTCGACCCGCGCGTGACGGACATCGCCGAAGACAGCTTCGCCGCCCGCGACTACACCATTCTCGACGCGTCGGACGAGGACGCCAAGCGCCTCGGCGTGCAGTGCACCGGCGGCGGCGTCACCCTTGTGGTCACCGACCCCACCCGCCGCCTCGGC
>JBIKOJ010000236.1:0-7287 GCA_044358135.1 Acetobacteraceae bacterium
GACATCCGCGTCCAGTCCGCCGGCCGCGACAACACCCTCTTCTTCGACAACCTGGCCTGGGGCGGCAACTGCTACGCCACCATCCGCATGCTCGGCAGCGACACTGTCATGCTGTTCAACGACATCGGCGACGAATACGTCTCCATGCAGGACATCTACCTGCGCTCCAACGGCCAGTTCGTCTTCTGGGGCCGTGGCGCCTCGGCCGTCGGCATCTCCATGGAGATCGAAGGGGAGGGTGTCGGCGTCGTCATCGGCGACGACGCGCTGATCTCCAACGGCGTCTGGATCCGCAACCACGACATGCACGCCATCCACGACCTGCGCACCGGCACGCGCATCAACCGCCCCCCGGTGCAGACCGTGCTCGAACGCCATGTCTGGCTCGGCCACGATGCCATGCTGCTCGCCACGGAGCGCGTCGGCACCGGCGCCATCGTCGGCACCCGCGCCCTGGTCAAGGGCACCGTGCCGCCGCGCGTCGTCGTTGCCGGCACCCCCGCCCGCGTCATCCGCGAAGGCGTCTCCTGGGGCCGCTCCAACAACGGCATGACCGACGCGGAGCGCAGCGCCATCGGCCTGCCCGAGCTGCCCGAAACCTGACCGGCACGTTTTCGCCCGGTCGGAAAGACTCCGTACACAAACTTCGGGTAATGAAGGCATGCGATGCCGCTCCGGGGCAGTTGCGGCCAGACGCGTGCTTGGGTATTCCTGGCCTGCGGCCCGGGCCCCAACGCCGCACGGGGATGCCCAGCCGAGCAAGGAGCCTCTTCGTTGCCGCAAACGCCCTATATCCCGCACATCGACCTCCTGCTGCAGGCCCTGCGCGTCAACCGCGACCGGCTGAACAGCAAGTCGAAGATCGCCATCGACGCCAAGCTGCTGAAGACCATCCTCCAGGCCATGGTCGCCGGCGCCCCGTTCAACGAGGCGTTCTACAAGCAGAACTACCCGGACCTCGCCGCCGCGCAGGCCTCCGGCGCCATCCCCGACCTGCAGAAGCATTTCATCGAAACCGGCTATTTCGAGGGCCGCTTCGGCTCCGCACCGCCGGTGGATGAGGCCTACTACACCAGCACCTACAAGGATGTTGGCCAGGCCGTGCTGAAGGGCGATGTCACCTCGGGCACCGAGCACTACCTCCGCTCCGGCGCCTCCGAAGGCCGCGTGCCGAACGAGGACATCCGGCAGGAGCTGGAGGCCTGGATGGTCGTCCTGCGCGAATGACCACCCTGCCGCGGGCCGCCAGCACCCCGCCGCCCGCGGACGACCACCGATTGCCGCCGGCAGGGCGCCCCGTGGGAAGGGTGCCGGCCGCGCCGGATTTCTTGGGCGGGAGCCGCCGATGAGCGACCTGATGCGCACCCACCGTGCGCTCTGCACCCCTTTCGTCAGCGAGGAGCTGTTCCGTCGCGCCTTCGGTGCCGGCCGCGCCAATATCGGCACGATCGCGCGCTACCTCGCCACACCCATCCCCGACCGCCCCATCCTGTCCTTCTACTTCGACGCCAACTACTACCGGGACCTCAACCCGGATGTGGTGGACGCCGGGCTGGACCCCCTGCTGCACTTCATCGACCCCGGCGTCTCGGAAGAACGCGCGCCCCACCCCCTGGTCGACATCAAGTACATCCTGACCCAGGATTCCGGCCTGCTCGGCAACCCGCCGCAGATCGAGCTGCTGGTCGACCTGCTGGAATACGACCTCGCCATACCCAGCCCCTATTTCGACCCCGCCGCCTACCGCGCCGCCCTCGGCGATGCCGCGCCGGCCAACGCCCTGCTGCGCCACTACATCACCACCGGCCTGTGGGAGCGGCTCCGCCCCAACCCCTGGTTCGATCCCACCTGGTATGCCACCCAGTACGAGGACGTGCCGAGCGACCCCTACGGCGCGCTGCGCCACTTCGTGCAGATCGGCGATGCCGAAGGCCGCGCCGCCAGCCCCGAATTCGATGGCCGCACCTACCTCCTGCGCAACCCGGACGTGGCCGAGGCCGGCATGCTGCCGCTGCGCCACTTCCTTACCCAGGGCCGCATCGAGGGCCGCGAGGCCCCCGCCTTCACCCTCATCGTCCCCGGCCCCGCCAGCCCGCAATCCAGCGCCCCGCAGCCGGAAATCGGCCTCGCCTTCCCCGCCGACGCCGCCGACGCCCTGGCCCACGATGCCGACATGCGCCGCCGCGTCGCCTGGATGCGCCAGCAGCGCAAGGACGGCGTGGAGGTCTCGCCGGCCCCGCGCATCCGCTCGCTCACGCCGGCGGACGACATCGCCATCCTTGAATTCCCGGCGGCGAAGAAGCCGCGCGTCTCCCTGCTGATCCCGGTCTACAACGAGCTCGACGTCACCGTGGAATGCCTGCTCGCCCTGCAGCAGAGCCTGCCGGAGACCGAGGTCGAGATCATCATCGCGGATGACTGCTCCACCGACCCCGATGTGCAGCGCCTCGCCAATGTTCCCGGCCTCGTCTATCTGCGCGAGGACCAGAACGCCGGCTTTATCGGCAACTGCAACGCCGCCTTCGGCCGCTGCCGCGGCGAATACGTGCTGCTGCTGAACAACGACACCCAGGTGATGCCTGGCGCCATCGACATGCTGGTGGCGGCCCTGGATGCCGACAAGACCATCGGCGCCGCCGGCCCCAAGCTGATCTACCCCGATGGCCGCGTGCAGGAAGCCGGCTGCATCCTCAAGCCGAACGGGGAGGCCGGCATGGTCGGCCTGTTCGCCGACCCCAGCGAGGGCGGCTACTGCTACGACCGCGACGTGCCCTACATCTCCGGCGCCGCGCTGATGGTCCGCCGCGAACTGGTCGGCGACACCCTGTTCGACCCCGCCTTCAAGCCCGCCTATTGCGAGGACGCCGATCTCTGCCTGCGCCTGATCGACAAGGGCTACCGCATCCGCTTCATCGCCGATGCCGTGGTGCTGCACCACCTCAGCGTCTCGTCCAACCGCCAGTCCATCACCCGCAAGCTGCGCACCATCACCCGCAACCAGCAGACGCTGTCCACCCGCTGGGCCCCGCTGCTGGAGCGCCTGAACCAGGTCCGCACGCTCGCCTTCTACCTGCCGCAGTTCCACCCCACGCCGGAAAACGACCTCTGGTGGGGCCGCGGCTTCACGGAATGGACCAACGTCACCAAGGCGCGCGCCAGCTATGCCGGCCAATACCAGCCGCACCTGCCCAGCGACCTCGGCTTCTACGACCTGCGCAACCCCGACACCCTGCGGGCCCAGGGCGAGCTCGCCGCGCGCTACGGCATCGATGGGTTCGTGGTGTACTACTACAACTTCGGCGCCCGCCGCGTGCTGCACAAGCCGATCGAAGTGGCCCGCGCCAACCCCGACATCCCGTTCAACTGGTGCCTGTGCTGGGCCAACGAGAACTGGACCAAGCACTGGGATGGCGGCACGCGCGAGATCCTGCTGGAACAGAGCTACGACGACGACACGCTCGCCTCGATCATCGCCGATGCCGTGGAACAGGCCGCCGACCCACGCTACATCCGCGTGGACGGCAAGCCGCTGTTTCTGCTCTACCGCCCGCTGCTGCTGCCGGACTGCAAGGCCTTCGCCGCCATGGCCCGCGAGGCCTTTGCCAAGGCCGGCT
Source organism: Acetobacteraceae bacterium (assembly GCA_044358135.1). Classification (GTDB taxonomy): domain Bacteria; phylum Pseudomonadota; class Alphaproteobacteria; order Acetobacterales; family Acetobacteraceae; genus CAMDGX01. The sequence continues at coordinate 3,615 of JBIKOJ010000236.1, forward strand.
TCCCCGGCGTGCATCTCGTCTATGTCGAGAGCATGGAAGCCGTCGATCGCGGCATGCGCCCCGCCGATCTCGGCTTCGACGCCGCCGTGGAATTCCCCCCCCAGGGCCGCGCGGCGCAGGAGGAAAGCCCGGTGGAGGTGTTCAAGCCCGACTGGGCCGGCACCCGCTACAACTACCCGGAAACCGTGCTGAACTTCCTCCGGCGCGACAGCGTGCCCTATCCCCGCTACCCCGCCATTTTCCCCAGCTGGGACAACACCGCCCGCCAGCCGCTGCGCGGCCACAGCTTCGACGGCACCAGCCCCGAAGCCTTCCGCGTCTATGCCGAGGAGAAGATCGAGGAAGTGCGCCAGTTCCACATGGGCGGCGAGCGCCTTCTCTTCGTCAATGCCTGGAACGAATGGGCCGAGGGCACCCACCTGGAACCGGACATCGCGCACGGCCACCGCTGGCTTGAAGCCCTGCGGGACGCCATGACCGCCAAGCGGTGGGCATAGCCATGGCACTCCCGACCATCGACGACGTGGACGTCACCATCGTCGGCCACCCCTGGGCGCCGATCGGCATGGGCGAACAGATGCGCAGCCACATCATGGCCGGCCGCGCCATGATGCTGAACCAGCGCGTGTATGACGTGTTCCGCTACGCCCAGCGCACCGATGCCGCCCACGCCCAGATCCTGGAAGGGCTGGAGGTGGATGTGCTGCCCGGCGGGATCCGCATCTTCCACATCAACGGCGACGAGGTCGAACCCGTCATCGCCGCCATCGAGGCGCGCGGCGGCAGCTTCGACGATGGCTACAACATCATCGTCCCGGCCTGGGAACTGCCCACCTACCCCGCCGCCTGGGCCGAGAAGCTGAAGCGCTTCGACGAGGTCTGGGCGCTGTCCCACTTCATCGCCACCAGCCTCAAGGCCTCGGGCCTCGGCAGCCACTACACCGGCCAGGCGATCGAGCCGCTGGCCGGCCCGCTGCTGCCGCGCCGCCATTTCGGCATCCGCGAAAGCGCCTTCGTCTTCCTCACCTTCTTCGACCTCTCGAGCTACGCCAGCCGCAAGAACCCCTTCGCCGTGCTGGAGATGTTCGACCGCCTGCGCGCCGAACGGCCCTACCAGGACCTTCAGCTTGTGCTGAAGGCCAAGAATGGCGAGCGCGGCGCGGAGGAATGGGCCGCCTCACTGCCCGCCAACTCCCAGATCAAGGTCATCGCCACCCCGCTCGATACGCTGGGCGTGCGCAGCCTGATCAATTGCTGCGACTGCCTGGTCTCGCTGCACCGCTCCGAAGGCTTCGGCCGTGGCCCCGGGGAGGCGATGGCCCTCGGCCGCCTCGCCCTGGCCACCGGCTGGTCCGGCAATGTCGATTTCATGACCAAGGACAATTCCCTCCTGGTCGAGCACGGCATGACCGCGCTGCAGGATGGCGACTACCCGCACTGGCAGGGCCAGTCCTGGGCCGAACCCAGCGTGGACCACGCCGTCAGCCTCGCCAGCCCGCTGCTGGACGACCCCAGCCGCGGCGCCGCCCTGGCCCGCCGCGGCCAGGTCGAAGTGCTGCGCAGCCATGGCAACCGCGCCGTCGGCCTGCGCATCCTGGCCCGGCTGCAGCAGATCTTGCAGGAATCGTACCGCTTCAACCCGGACGTGGCGGCCCCCGTCGCCGCCGCGCCCACGCCTGCGGTGGTGGAATCCCCCAAGGCCCGGCTGCGCCGCAAGGCCAAGGCCTGATCCTCCTCCCCGCACGGGTCTGACCAGCGGGCGCGACCGCCCGCGCAGACCCGTGCCAGGCGGCCTGGCCAATCGTTGCCGAAGCCGCCCCGCCGAGCCCAACTGCACCACTTCTTAACCATTACACCCTAAGCCAGTGATTATTCCGCTGGCCCAAGCGTGTGTGCGTGGCAGGCCCTTCGAGACTCCTTGCCAGGAACGACAATATGTCGCCCGAACAGACCCTGCCGCCGTTGAGCGCCACGCCCGCCCTGCCCCCTCGCCTGCGCGTGCTCCTGGCCACCGCCGACACCGCGACCCAGCGCAACGACCGCATCCTGGGCGTGCAATGCATCCTGCAGATCTTCGCCGGCTTCGACAGCGCCGAGACCGCCCCATCCCAGCCCCGCGCCTGCGTCGGCTGACTCCTCTCCCGCCCGCGAGTGCTTGCGGCAAACAAGACCTTTGCCTTCAGTGGTAAAGTTATTTATATTGACTTTTATGACAGAGCCCCAGCAACCCCTGGCCCCGCTCGTCGCTGACCGGTCGAACCAAAGGAAGGCCAGGGCGCTGCCCTGGACCCGCAAAGGGCCGGCGGCCCTTTGATCCCATTATTTTAGAGGAATAAGGTCCAGCTCTTGCCTTCCTCATCAGGTCGAGGTCAACAGGGCCTGGTACTATCCAAGCAGCCACGGCGCCCCAGACGCCTCGGCAATCGCGCGCACCTTGGCCAGCAGGTTCGGCCCCACCGGAATCCCCTCCTGCGTCCGCCGCGCCGCATTGCGCCGCTCCGGATCGCCCGCCACCATCACCGCCTTGCTGGGATCGGCCGGCTTCGTCGCCCGCAGCGAATCACAGAACGCCGTCACCTCCGCCCGGAACTCATCGGGATCGCGCAGCAGCCCGGTGTCGATCGCCATGAAGAAATGCCCGATATCCATCGTGCCCGGCTTCTTCGTGTGGCTGGGATCAGTCGGGAACGTCGCCCCCGACAGCCCCGCGGCCAAGATGTTCACCATCGCCGCCAGCCCATAGCCCTTGTAGCTGCTGCTCTCCGCCGACCCGCCCAGCGGCGTCAAAAACCCGCCCTTCTGCGACGCCTCCAGCGGATCGTTGGAAGGCTTGCCCTCCTTCGTCACCAGCCACCCATCCGGCGTCGGCAGACCCTCATTCGCCTTGTTGCGAATGCGCCCCGCCGCCACGGTCGTCGTCGCCATGTCCAGCAGGAACGGCTCCCCGTCCCGCGCCGGTGCCGCGAACGCGATCGGATCGGTGCCGTACTTCGCCTCCGCCCCGCCCGTCGGCGCCACCTGAATCCCCGATGCCGAGGTGCTCACCATCCCGATGAACCCCGCATCCGCCGCCATCTTCGCGTAGTACCCGCAGGCGCCGAAATGCGAGGAATTCCGCACCCCCACAATCCCCACGCCCACCGTCCGCGCCTTGGAAATCGCCAGCTGCATCGCGGTGTACGAGTTGTAGTGCCCCAACCCGCCGCCGCCATCGATCAGCCCGGCCACCGGTTTGTCCACCACCACCCGCGGCTGCACCGTCATGCTCGTCTTGCCGCTGCGCCGCCGCTCGTCATAGCTGGGAATCATCGAAATCCCGTGGCTGTCGATCCCATGCAGATCCGCCCACGCCATGATCTCCGCCGTCACCGCCGCATTGATCGCCGGCATCCCCCAGGACCGGAGAATCACCTCCAGCTGCCCCCGATGCGCCTCATACGTCCCCGCCATGCGTCCCTCCCTGGAGTGTGGTGCAGAAAGAAAGGCCAGGGCTCTGCCCTGGACCCGCTGGGGCCTTAGGCCCCAGACCCCTCTAGCTCTTCCGCCTTCGGCGGGGAGGGGCCTACTCGCTGGTTCGATTGGCCTCGATGGCCCCTCCCCGCCGAAGGCGGAAGAAGTGTGGGTCCAGGGACCTCAGGTCCCTGGTGGGGTCCAGGGGCAAAGCCCCTGGCCT
>JBIKOJ010000159.1:0-12568 GCA_044358135.1 Acetobacteraceae bacterium
GCCCGCACGCGCGGCGTGCCGGACAGGCGGCCCGATTGCCAACCCAGCCCAAGCCCCGGCAGCGGCGGCACCGTGGGCAGGCCGAACGCCACCACCTCCTCCACCGGCCGCGCCGCATCGATCTCGCCGGTGTGCTGCACCGCAGGGCCGAGCGGCAGGAGATGGCCTTCGCGGCCGAACACCGGCATGCGATCCAGCGGCAGCCCGGAGAGCCGCAGCAGGCGCCCGCCCTCGTGGCGCTCGCCGGTCCAGAGATCGTACCAGCCGCCCTCCGGCAGCCACAGCTCCGCGATGCCGCCGGGCCGCAGGATGGGAGCCACCAGCAGGGCGGGGCCGCAACAGAACTGCTCCTCGAAGCCACGCGCGGCGCGATCCCCGGGGAAGGCCAGCGCCATGGCGCGCATCACCGGCAGCCCGGTACGGGCGGCGTCGCGCGCCACGGCGTGCAGATAGGGGACCAGCCGCATGCGCAGATCCAGCCACTGCCGCGCGACGGCTTCGGCTTCATCGCCATACGACCACGGCTCGCGCGGGCCGATGCCGTGGAAGCGGAAATGGGAGCTGAACACGGCAGCCCCGAGCCAGCGCAGGAACAGCTCCGGCGATGGCTGAGTACTGCCGTAGAAGCCGCCGATGTCGCTGGCATGGCAGGGCACCCCCGTCATGCCGTGCGAGAGCCCGCCGCGCAGGCTGGCGGCCAGGCCTTCCCAATCCGATTGCGGATCGCCGCCCCATTGCACCGGCTGGCGCTGCGCACCGATCCAACCGGACCGGCCCCACACCACGGGATCGCCGGTGAATGTCTGCGTCGCCTCGTACACGCACCGGTTGTAGAGCGCGGGATAGGCGTTGTGCAGCCGCGCGCCGGTATCCCCGTTGGCGGCGCGTGCCTCCTCCGGCACCTGCTCGCCGAAATCGCTCTTCACCACATCCACGCCGAGCGCGAACAGCGCTTGGTGGCGATCGCGCCAATCGGCGTAGGCGCCGGGGTGGGTGTAGTCCGGCAGGCCGGAGGCGGGCAGCGGGGTGAGCACCTTGCCGAACGGCGAGCTGCCCGGCGTCTTGTCCCAGTCGAACACCAGCGGCTTACCGTCGTCGTCGGTCAGCAGGAACCCCCTTTCCGCCAGTTCGGGGAACAGCGCGCCCTCCACCGCCACGGGCGGGTATTCCCAGACGCAGATGCGGAACCCCTGGCCCTTCAGCGTGTCGATCACCGGCCGGGGATCGGGATAGCGCGACGGGTCGAAATGGAAGTGGAAGCGCGTGGGCGTGTCCTGCCAGGCGCGGCCGTCGAAGGTGATCACGTCGCAGGGCAGGCGCTTGGCGCGCACCGTGCGGGCGGCCTCCAGGATTTCGTCCGCGGTGCGGTAATAGGCCTTGGAAAGCCACACGCCGAAGGACCACAGCGGCGGCGCGGCGGGCGCACCGGTGAGCGCGTGGTACTGGCGCAGCAGCGCGGCCGGATCGGGGGCGGCGAACAGGAACAGGTCCAGCGCCTCGTCGGCACAGACAACGGCCAGCGTGCGATGTGACCAGGCGGGGTGGCCGCAGCCGAACCACACATCCATCGGCGTGTTCACCAGGATTCCCCAGCAGGTGCCGTCCGGCGTGAAGCCCCAGGCGAAGGGGCATGGCTTGTAGGTGAGCGCCGTATTCACCCCCAGCGCATCGTCCACGTGGCAGCGCACCAGTTGTCCGCGCTTGTCCAGCAGGCCGAACTGCTCGCCCAGGCCATACACCGGCAACCCGCTGTCGAGCGCGAAGGCGGCGGACCAGAATCCGTCCGCGCCGCGGCCGAAGGCGGGCAGGCGAGTCCAGCCACGGAAATGTTCGTCCGTCGGCGGGCCGAGCACCAGGCGTCCTTCGGCATCACGCATCGTGGCGGTGACGGGATCGGCGCCCAGTTCCGCATCGGTGGCGGCGAAGCCGGTGGTGTCGACGAACCCGTAGTCGGGCAGCGTGGTTTCACCGAAGGTGAGGCGGGTGACGCCGCCGCGGGCGGCCACGCGCAGGCGGCCGATGGAGGTCTCGAACTCCGCTGCCCCACGCGGCGTGAGGCCTTGGGCGCGGGCGTGCTTGGTCGGGTCGGTCGGCATGCTCAGCCCTTCACTCCGCCGGCGGTGAGCCCGCCGACCACGCGTTCCTGGAACACCACGATCAGCAGGCATACCGGCACGATCGCCACGATCAGCGCGGCCGAGATGATCGGCCAGGGGAAGGCGAACTCGCCCTGGTACAGCGTGATCCCTACCGGCACGGTGCGCGCCGGCACGCGCGGGGACAGGGTCAGCGCCAGCAGGAACTCATCCCACGCATTCACGAAGGCCAGGATCGCCGCGGTGAAGATGCCGGGCCCGGCCAGCGGCACCACCACGTGCCACATGGCGCCGAGGCGCGTGCAGCCGTCGATCTCGGCAGCCCGCTCCAGATCCTGCGGAATGTCCTGGAAGAAGCTCGCCAGCACCAGGGTGCATACGGGCATGGAGAGCACGGCGTAAGGAAGAATGAGCGCAGGCCAGGTGTTGAGCAGCTCCACCGTGCGCATGATCTGGAACAGCGGCACCATCAGGCTGATCAGCGGGAACATGGAGACCAATACGATGGCCGAAAGAATGAGCGTGCCCATCGGCACCCGCAGCCGCACGATGGCATAGGCAGCGAGTGCGGAGACGAAGACGCACAGCACGGTGGAGAGCGCGGCCACGGCCAGCGAGTTCCACAGGAAGGTGAGCATCGGCTGGTCGACGAAGACGCGCACGTAGTTGGCGAGGGTCGGCGTATCCGGCAGGATCGTGATCGGCACACGCATCAGCTCCGTCTCGGTCTTCATCGAGGTGAGCAGGATCCACAGCGCGGGGATCACCCCGTTGGCCACGATCAGCAGCGCGGCCAGCGCGCGGGCCTTCTTGAAGCTGGGCATCAGCCGCCTCCTTCGTCGCGCCGCGTCTGGCGGATGTAGAGCGAGGTGAGGGCGAGGCTGAGCAGGAACATCAGCGCGGCCAATGCGCTGCCATAGCCGAAATCGAGCACGTCGATCGTGGTGCGGTGCACGTACATCGCCAGCGTCTCGGTGCTGTGGCCGGGGCCGCCGCCGGTCATGGCGTAGGGGATGTCGAAGGTCTGGATGGCGGTGATGGTGCGGAAGATCAGCGCCACCACGATGGCCGGGCGCAGCATCGGCAGGGTCACGTGGCGGAAGCGTTGCCAGGCGCTGGCGCCGTCCACCGAGGCGGCCTCGTAGAGCGATGCGGGGATGGCCTGCAGCCCGGCCAGCAGCACCAGGGCCACGAAGCTGGAGGATTTCCACACGATCGCCGTGGAGGTGGCGATGAAGGCGAGATCGGGCGTGGACAGCCAGCGCAGCCTCTCGATGCCGAGCAGGCCAAGGCCAGCATTCACGATGCCCTGCTCGTATTCGAAGAACCAGCGGAAGATCAGCCCGGCGAACACCAGCGGCAGCGCCCAGGGCAGCAGCAGGCCGAGCCGCACCGGCCATTTCACGCGGAATGGCAGGTTGGCGAGCAGGGCCAGGCCCAGCCCGCACAATATCGCGCTCGGAACGGTCACGCCGACGTAGATCAGCGTGACGCCGAGGGCCGACCAGAAGCGCGGGTCGTCCATGGCGCGGGCGTAGTTCTCCCAGCCCACGAACCCCTCCAGCCAGGGCTGGGCGAGATGCAGCTGCTGCGTGCTGGTCCAGAGCAGCGTCGCGATGGGGTACAGCACCACCGCGGAGAGCAGCAGCAGCGCCGGCGCCAGCAGCGCGTAGCCGAGCCGCCGCTCCGCACGCTCCAGCGGGCCGACGCGCAGCCGCGCCATGGGGCTAGCGCAGCACGGGCGTGAGGCGCTGGGTCATGTCCGCCAGCGCCTGGTCGGCGGTGCGGGTACCGGCGAGGAAGCCGTTCATGGAGGTGCGGATCGCCTCCGACACCTCGGCGTAGCGCGGCGTCACCGGGCGGGCGCGCGCGCCTAGCACCACGGCGCGGGCGTCGCGGAACCAGGGGTTGGCGGCCAGCACCTCGGCATCCTCGTACACCTCCGGGAACACCGGCAGGTGGCTGGCGGCGATCGCCTGCATCTTGGAGACCTCGGGCGAGGAGAGGAAGCGCACCAGCTTCGCCGCCGCTTCCTTGTGCTTGGAAAACGCGCTCACCGCCAACTGCCAGCCACCGACGCAGGTGGCAGGCTGGCTGCCCGCGAAACTGGGCAGCGGCACCACGCCGATGCGGTCCTTCACCTGGCTGTCGGCGTCGTTCTGGAAGCGGTTCCAGGCGTAGCCCCACTGCATGGCGAAGATCAGGTTGCCGGCCTGCATGTCCACGCGAATGCGGTCCGTCGCGATCTCGGCGAGGTTGGCCGGCGTGACGTTCTTCGCGCGCAGGTCGGACCACAGCGCGAGCGCGCGCTGGGCCTGGGCCGGGTTCAGCGCCAGCTTGCCTTGCGCGTCCGTCAGCGCGCCGCCCATGCCCCAGAGCGGCACGAGGAAGCTGCACACCGTGCCCTCGATCGGCGCGCCGGCGGTGGCGAAGCCGCGCAGGCTGGGGTTGGCGGCGGCCTCCGCGGCCAGGATCTTCTGCGCGCCGGCGGACAGCTCCTCCCAGGTTGTGGGCGGCGCCACCTGGTGCTTGGCCAGCAGGTCGCGGCGGAAATACAGGAACTGCGCGTCGGCGAAGTACGGCAGCGCCATCACCTTGCCGCCGACGATGTTCGCCTCGCGATAGGCCGGCAGGTAGCGGGCCATGATCGCGTCGCGCTCGGCGCCGAGATAGGCATCCAGCGGTTCCGCCCAGCGCGCGGCGGCCCATTGGGCCGGCCGGATCACGTCGATCAGCACCACGTCCAGCGCCGAATCGCGGCTGGCGAGCACGGTGTTGAGGTACTGCTGCTGCTGGTCGGAGGTGGCGCCACCCACTTCCACCTCGGCACGGATGCCGGGGTTGCGTTCCTGGAACACATCCAGGATGCGGCGCATCACATCGGGCCGCTGCTGGCCGCCGGTGAACAGGCGCAGGCTCACGGGCGCCTGGGCGCGGGCAGATGATGCCACCGCGGCCCCTGCCAGCCCTGCCAGTGCCGCGCGCCGCCCGATCCTGTTGGTCATGGCATATCCTCCCGCTTGTCGCCGTTGCCGGCCGTTGCGCCGATCATGCCAAGGCCGGGCCATGCCGGGCAAGCAACGCCGCTCGCAGGGTTGTGACCGGTGGGCGTGTGGCCGCTGCCCGCCCGGCGCGCTTCTCCCTCCACCCGCACTGGAGACACCCATGGCCGACATGCCCATCGCCGTTCTCGTCGGCAGCCTCCGGCGGGAGTCGTTCAATCGCCGGCTCGCCCAGGCGCTGGAGAAGCTGGCGCCGCCGGGCTTCAGCTTTTCCCACCCGGAGATCGGCGACCTGCCGCTGTACAGCCAGGACGACGATGCCGCCCCATCGGCGCAGGTGGTGCGGCTGAAGGGGGAGATCGCGGCGGCCAAGGGCATCCTGTTCGTGACGCCGGAATACAACCGCTCCATCCCCGGCGTGCTGAAGAACGCGATCGACCATGCCTCGCGGCCGTACGGGAAAAGCGCCTGGGCCGGCAAGCCGGCGGGCATCGTGGGCATCTCCGTCGGCGCCACCGGCACCTCGATGGCGCAGCAGCATCTGCGCCCCATCCTGGCCTATCTCGACATGCCGACGCTGGGCCAGCCGGAGGTGTTCCTGCAGATGAAGGACGGGCTGTTCACCGAGGCCGGCGAGATCGGCGAGGGCAGCCGCAAGTTCCTGCAGGGCTGGATGGATCGCTATGCCGGCTGGGTGCGCCAGCACGCCGGTTAGCGGAACCAGACCCCGCGGGAGATGGCGGTCACCACCGTCACGCCATACACGATCAGCCCCAGGGACAGGGCGGCGAACAGAGCGGTCAGCGATCCCGTGAGGTGCAGCGCCAGCCAGCCCCCGCCCACCGCCACCGCCAGGCGCAGCATGCCGCCCGCCAGCGGCCAGAACAGCCGCCCCGCACCCTGCGAGGCGAAGTAGAGGCACAGGCCGAGGCCGAAGAAGCCGTAGGTGGGGCCGACGATGCGCAGATAGGCGGCACCGGTCTCAAGGGCCGCAGGGTCGCTGGTGAACAGGCCGAGCCACGCAGCCGGGAACAGCGCGGCGCCCAGCCCCACCGCCTCCGTCAGCGCAAAGGCCAACGCCCCGCCGGTGAGTGCGATGCGCAGCGCCCGGTCACGCTGGCCGGCGCCGATATTGGTGCCCACCAGCGCCACCAGCGGCGCGCCGAGGCCGAAGACCAGCGGCACCAGCAGGTATTCCAGCCGCGCCCCGGTGCCGTAGCCGGCCACCGCCGCCGGCCCGGCCGCGATGCCCACCAGGCCGGTGGTCAGCGCCACGGTGAGCGTGGTCTGCAGCGTGCTGATCGCGCCCACCGCGCCCACGCGCAGGATGTCGGCGAACAACGCCCAGCGCAGGCGCGCCAGCACCGGCCGCACCACGGCGCGCCCGGCCAGGAGGTACCAGGCCAGCACGGCGGCCGTCATCGCCGTCGTGCCCACCACCGCCCAGGCGCCGCCGGCGATGCCCATGGCCGGGATCGGGCCCAGGCCGAAGATCAGCACCGGCGACAGCGGCACCAGCATCGCCACACCGGCGCAGATGGCCAATGAAGGGACCATCATGTTGCCGGTGCCGCGGATCACGCTGGCCAGCGCGTTCATCACCCACACCAGCGCCACGCCGGCAAACACGATGTCGGAATAGACCAGTGCGGCTTCCAGCGACCCGTCGCGCCCGCCCATCGCGGCATAGAGCGGCCGGCCGAAGCCCAGGAACAGGGCAGTGCACAGCAGGCCGAAGGCGAGGTTCACCACCAGGGCATGCAGCACGAAGGCGTTGGCATCCTCCCGCCGGCCGCTGCCCAGGGCGCGGGCCACGGCCGAGGCGATGCCGCCGCCGATCGCGCCGCCAGAGAGCATCTGCATCATCATGAAGCCCGGGAACACCAGCGCCATGCCGGCCAGCGCATCGGTGCCGAGAAAGGAGAGGTACCAGGTTTCGATCAGCCCAACGGAGGCCTGCGCCAGCATCACCAGCACATTCGGCCAAGCCAGGCGCAGCAGGGTGGGCACGATCGGCGCCTGCAGCAGCATGCGCGTGCGCGGGTTCATGGCCGCATGGGAAACAGAAGCGGGGGCGGCGGGTGCGCTGGTGCTCATGGCTGCGTCTCCTTGGCGCCGAGCAGGTCGCGCGGGCGTGGGCGGGCGAGGCGGGTCTTCAGGCCCGGGCTCGCCGCCGGCCCGGGCGCGAGGCGGAAATCGGGCGACTGCAAGGCGCGCCCTGTGGCCCGATCCACCAGCACCGGCTCCGCGGGCGCGCCGGTGGCGGCATCCACGATCTGCACCCGCACGCCCTCCGGCGCGAAATGCCGGTTGCCCCAATCCAGCAGGGTGAGCAGCACCGGGCGGAAATCCTCGCCGCGCGGCGTCAGCACGTATTCCTCGCGCGGCGGCGTGTCGGTGTAGCGCCGCCGTTCCAGCAGCCCCGCCTCCACCAGGGCGGCAAGACGGCGGGAGAGCATGCCGGGGGCGATGCCGAGGCTCTCCCGGAATTCCTCGAACCGGGTCATGCCCGCGAAGGCGTCGCGCAGGATCAGGATGCTCCACCACTCGCCCACGCGGTCCAGCCCGCGGGCGATGGGGCACGGCATGGTGCGGAAGCTCTTGCGCTGCATGGCTGGCACCTCGCTATCATCATGGAAGTCAGTTCCATATTAATAGCCACTCGACCGCCACCTGCAAGCCCGGTCAGCAAAGTGTGAGGGGCGGGGCGTTGACGCAGCCCCAGGCGGCGCGCCAAGTGCGGCCATGCGCCCCCCTGCCCTTCTCGCCATGGCACTGCTCGTGCTGGGCCTCGCCGCCTGTGCCGCGCGCCCGGCCGCCCCGCCGGTGCCGCCAGGCCTGCCGCCGCCGGCCTATCCCGCCGAGGCCCGCGCCCGCCTGCTGCGCCTGCTCGACGGCGAATGGCGCGAATGGGGCGCGCGCATGCTGGATGCCAGCACCGTACCGGTCAGCGACGAGCAGCAGGGCCCGTTGGCAGAGCAGGACCCGGCCGCCTTCACCAAGGTTCTCGCCTACTGGTCCGCGGTGGACTGGGCGGACGAGATCGCCCGCAACAAGCGCGCCTTCACCTTGGGCGAAGCCACAGCTTGCACGCGCAGTGAGCTTGCCGGCGGCGGGCGCTCCACGCTGTGGGGATGCCAGCCCTGGTCCGCCGCCTTCATCGCCTTCGTGCTGCGCGCCACCGGCATCGACACCGCCGAGTTCCTGCCTGCCGCGGCACACTGGCAGTATGTGGACGCTTTGATCCTGCAGGGGGATCGCTGGGGCGGGCGCGCGACCTTCCTGGCCCGAGAGATCGAGGATTACGCCCCAGCCCCCGGCGACCTGGTCTGCGCCGACCGCAGCCGCCGGCCGCTCGCCAGCCTCGCTGCGCGCCGCGCGGAGATGGGGATGGGCAGGCCGATGCATTGCGACATCGTGGCCGAGGCGCTGCCCGGCGAGATCGTGGTGATCGGCGGCAATGTCGCCCAGGCCGTCACCGCCGTGCGCTACGCCACCGATGCCGCCGGGCGGCTGCGGCGCAACACCCGCCCCTGGTTCGTGGTGTTCGAGAACCGGATGGGCCGCACCCAGGCCGTTGCCCTATATCCCTAGCTTCTCGGCCAGCCGGGCCCGCAGCCAGGCCGCACCTTCCTCCGGCGTGACCAGCGGGGCGGCAGGATCGCGCCGGCGCAGCACCGTCATCAGGCTGCAGTGCCGCCAGGTGATCTCCCGCGCGCCGTACTCCACCGCCAGCGCGCGGCGATCCAGCGTGACATCGTAATGGTCGCCCTGGTACCAGCGCCGTGCGATGCCGATGCGCTCGGCCATGTCGTGCAGCTCCTCCTCCGTGTCCGCGATCATGTGGCACATGATGTGCCCACGGAATGCGGCGCGCATGTCGTCAACGTAGACGGTCACATCTGCTCCTGGCCCGATGGCGGCCCACGATGCCGCCATCCGGCCCGGCTGCAAAGCCGCTCAGTCCACCGCCGCAGGCTGGCGCCGTGCCGCCCCGCGCGCGGCGGCCACGCCCTTGGGGAAGCCGCTGCGGTTGGAATAGTCGTGCGCGCCGCTGCCGCCACGGCGATGCCGCAACGCCAGGCCCGACGTGGCGGCGATATCAAGGAGCGTCACGCCCAGCACGGCCACCAGCGCGACCGCCACATTGCCACGGCGCGGGTTGCGCCAGTGCATGGCGCGCATCAGCAGCGCCACATCCATGACATCCCCGGCCACGCGGCCGGCCGCGCCCACCTGCCGGTCGATGGACAGCGACACCATGCCGCTTGCCACCTCCCGCGCCCCGCAGGCCCGCATCAGCCCTTCCTGGCCCCGCATCCCCAGCGCCCGTGTAACGCGCCGCGGCGCCAGGAGCTGCACCAGGCCGAGGCCGATGCCGAACCAGCCAAGCCCCTTGGCCAGCCGGTCCGCCGCCGGCACCGCACTGGGGCCGGACCAGATCACCCGCGGGTCGCCCGGCGCGCGGGCGATGCGGGACAGGCGGGTGGTGAGGCTCATGGCCGCTCTCCCGGTTTCAGCACCACCTTGATGCAGCCCTCCTGCTTGTCGCGGAACACGCGGTACATCTCCGGCCCCTCCTCCAGCGGTTTCGTGTGGGTGATGACGAAGGAGGGATCGAGCAGCCCCTCCTCGATCAGCCGCGTCAGCTCGCCGGTCCAGCGGTTCACGTGGGTCTGGCCCATGCGGAAGGTGAGGCCCTTGTTCATCGCGATGCCGAACGGGATCTTGTCCACCAAACCGCTGTACACGCCGGGCACGGAGATGATGCCGGCCGGGCGGCACACGTAGATCATCTCGCGCAGCACATGCGGCCGGTCGTTCTCCAGCAGCATCATCTGCTTCATCCGGTCGTACACCGTGTCGGGCTGGGCGAGGCTGACATGGCTTTCCATGCCGATGGCATCGATGCACTTCTCCGGCCCGCGACCATCCGTCAGGTGGTTCAGCATCTCCACCACGCTCTCGCGCGAGAAATCGATGGTGATGGCCCCGGCCGCCTCGGCCATCGAAAGCCGCTCCGGCAGGCGGTCGATCGCCACCACCTGTTTCGCGCCCAACAGGATGGCGCTGCGGATCGCCATCTGCCCGACGGGGCCGCAGCCCCAAATCGCCACGAGGTCGTCCGGCTCGATGTCGCATTGCTTCGCGGCCTGCCAGCCGGTGGGCAGGATGTCGCTGAGGAACAGCGCCTGTTCGTCGGGCATGCCATCCGGCACCTTGATGTGCGTGGCATCGGCATACGGCACGCGCAGGTATTCCGCCTGCCCGCCCGGATACCCGCCGGTGAGGTGGGTGTAGCCGAACAGGCCGCCGGTGCGGTGGCCGAAGGCGGCATCGGCCAGCTTGCCGTTGCGGTTGGTTGTTTCGCAGACGGAGAAGTTGCCGCGCCGGCATTGGGCGCACTCGCCGCAGAAGATAGTGAACGGCACCACGATGCGCTCACCTTTCCGCAGCTTGCCTTTCGCTGCCGCGCCCACTTCCACCACCTCGCCCATCGTCTCGTGGCCCATGATGTCGCCGGGCAGCATGGCGGGGATCAGGTTGTGGAACAGGTGCAGGTCGGAGCCGCAGATGGCGCAGCTTGTCACCTTGACGATCGCATCGCGCGAATCCTCGATCCGCGGGTCGCTGACCGTGTCGCAGCGGATGTCTTCCTTGCCGTGCCAGACGAGTGCCTTCATCGCGCGCTCCTGAAATCCTGCCCCCGCCTTCCCCGTCACTACGCCCGGCACGGCGCTGCGTTCCCTGGCCCCGGAACGTGATGTGCTGAAATGAATCTGTAGGGGCTGCGGCCTAGGATCGGGGCACGCCGCATCCGGCGTCGGAGTGCATGCCGTTGCGCAAGTTCATCGTTGGCGCCTACTGGGGAGGTCTGCTCGCGGTCGCCATGGGATTGCTGCCGATCATCGTGTTCAGGCCCCGGCTGTTGCCGCTGGGCTCCATGGAGGATCTGCAGCAGCTCACGCCCATCCTGCTGCTGGCGGGTTTCGCGCTGCTCACCTCGGTGCTGGCCGCCGGGACCATGGTGATCCTCCGCGAGATCGCCGCCGTGCGCGCGGCGCTGGAGCGGGCCGGCAACAACGCCAACGGCCTGCCCGCCCGGCTATCCGGCTGGGCGGGGAAGGCACAGGGGAATGGGCTGATGGGCAAGGCCACCGCCCCGTGCCAGGCCTGCGGCCGCACCAACTGGACGGATGCGTTCGCCTGCGTCGATTGCGGCGCCCCACTGGCCTGCGACGGCCCCGCCGCCGCGCACTAGGGCAGCGGCGGCACGCCTCGCCTCAGGCCCACTCGCCTCCGCGCATCACCGGCACTGCGGATCCATCGGCAGCGATCCCGTCCACATCCACCTCGGCCGAGCCGATCATCCAGTCCACATGGATCAGGCTGCTATTGCCGCCGCGGGCGGTGAAGCCGGCCTCGTCCAGCGTGTCCCCATCCACGAAGCACTTGCGATAGGCCTGGCCCAGGGCGATGTGGCTCGCCGCATTCTCGTCGAACAGCGTGTTCAGGAACAGCATGCCGCTGGCAGAGATCGGCGAGGAGGCCGGCACCAGCGCCACCTCGCCCAGCCGCTTTGCACCCTCATCGGTGGCGATCATGCGTTGCAGCACTTCCTGCCCGGTGCTGGCATGCGCCTCCACCAGCGCCCCACCCTCGAACCGCACCCGGATGTCGCGGATCGGCGTGCCGGCATACGACAGCGGCTTGGTGGCCGCCACGGTGCCCTCGGTGCGCGCGGCATGCGGCGTGGTGAACACTTCCTCAGTCGGGATGTTCGGGTTCCCCACCACCCCGTTCAGCGCCTTGGATTGGCCGCCCATCCAGGCATGCTGGTCCGCCAGCCCCACCACCAGGTCGGTGCCCGGCCCGCGGAAGCGCAGCGCAGAGAAGCGCCGCGCGTTGAGCATCTCGCGCCGTGACATCAGCTTGGCGTTGTGTGCCGCCCATTCCGCCACCGGATCGGCCGCGTCCACCCGCGTCGCCGCGAACAGCGCATCCCACAGCTTCGCCTGCGCCTCGGCCTCCGGCAGTTCGGGGAACACCGCCTTCGCCCAGGCCGGGGCGGCATAGGGCACCAGGCTCCAGTTGATCGCCGACGACGTGATCAG
This sequence comes from Acetobacteraceae bacterium, assembly GCA_044358135.1. Classification (GTDB taxonomy): domain Bacteria; phylum Pseudomonadota; class Alphaproteobacteria; order Acetobacterales; family Acetobacteraceae; genus CAMDGX01. The sequence goes on from JBIKOJ010000159.1 coordinate 12,214, forward strand.
CTCCAGCGCCGGCTTGTAGGCGGTGGAGCGTGCCCGGTTCGCCCGCGCGATCAGCGCCGGATCCTGCCCGGCCAGCAGGCCGGGGTCGTCGCCCACGATCGCCAGCCGCGCCGCGCCGCGCTTGAACGCCTCGGCCATGCCTTCGAACAGCCAGCCCGGCGCGGTGTCGAACGCCTCCGGCGGGGCATTGCGATAGCGCGACAGCGCCTGCTCGTCGTCGTGGAACAGCGTGGTCACCAGGCTCGCCCCGGCGCGATAGGCGGCATCGGTGATCAGCCGCGCCAGCGGCAGGGCGTCGATGGAGGAGGTCATCACCAGCTCCTGCCCGGCCTGCAGGTTCAGCCCCACCCGCACC
>JBIKOJ010000058.1:0-24761 GCA_044358135.1 Acetobacteraceae bacterium
GTCATTGGCGCCGTGCTGCCTGGTTCCGTCCATCGGCCTCTCCTCCTCAACGCAGGGAGCGGAACACTACCGGCCAGCCCCGCCCCTGCGCCACCCCTTGCCTAGCCCGCCGCTGCCACGATGCGGCAGGCCTGATCGATGGCCGCCAGGTACCGGTTCTGCCCGCGCAACAGCTCGGTCTGCGCCATCTTGCGCATGTGCCCTTCCGCGAACTCCGGCAGTTCCGCGGCCACGGCCAGCGTGGGCAGCGGCGGCACGGTGTAGGCGGGGTCGTGGCGGAAACGGGCCTCGCGCGTGTAGTTCACCGGCACGAGCACGCGCGCCAACTCCTGCAAGGCCGCGTTGCGCTTCTCCACCGGCGCGGCCGACAGCCCGGCCAGGGCCACCTTCAGCGCCTCTGTCGCGGCCCGCGCCGGACCGAGATCCGCCAGCCCCTGGCTCGCCTTCTCGTAGCTGGCTATGGTGGCCAGGAACTCGTCGCAGGTGGCCGACCAGTCGAACGGCAGCACCTCGGCATTTGCCACCCGCAGCACCGACAGAAGATAGATCTTCATGTCGGTCATCAGGATGTTGCGGTCGGCGATCTCCAGCTGGTCGTTCTCGGTGTGCCAGGCGATGTTCGCCCCGCAGCCAGAGACGTCGTAGTAGCCTTTCTCTGCCCGCAGCGCGTCTGGCATCGTTGAGCTGAGCATGAAGAAGCTCGGCAGGCCGATATTGTTGAAGCTGTAGTCGCCGGCCTGCGGCGGGCGATGGATCCCCACCACCGCATCGGGCACGATGTCGCGAATGGCCGCCTCCGTCAGCGAGGCACACTCGCTGAAGGCGCGGGTGTCGTGGTAGCTGGTGGCCCAGCGGCAGCCGGGCGAATCGCAGTTCACCTGCGCCACGCAGTTGCGGTCCAGGTCCATGGCGAAGGCATCGGTGAACCAGGTGGAGCCGGCATAGCGCCCGGTGGAATGGCCGGGCCACCAGGCGATCTTCACGCTGCGGCGCAGCCCGTCGCGGTGCTTCCAGAACACGCGGGCCAGTTCCAGCAGCGTAGCATCGCCGGTGGCGTTGTCGCCCACGCCCACGTCCCAGCTGTCCAGGTGCCCGTGCACCATCACGAACTTCTCCGGCTCCACCGTGCCGGGAATGGTCACCACCGGGATCTTCTGCGCGAACCAGCCTTCCACCAGGTCGGTGCGGATGGTGGCCTCGCCGCCCTGCTCGGCCAGCGTCATCAGCTTCTGCCCATCGGGATTGTTCACGGCGACGACTGGGATCTTGGGCTTGCGGCCCCAATCCTGCAGGTCCGGGCTGCCCCAGATCGTGGTGCAGGTGCCCCAATGGATGTCCGTGCCAGGGTTCACCGCGATCAGCCCGATGCCGCCCCATTCCTCGATCAGGCTGGTCAGCGCCGGGTTGCCGAAGCCCTGGATCACCACGATGTTGCCGCCCACCAGCGCGCGCACCTCCTCCACGGAGGAGATGGAGCCGCCGAACAGTGTCTTGATGTCGCGGTTGTAGCTGCGCAGCGCCTTGGGGTTGGCGGTGAGCTTCACCAGCTTGCCCGTCCGTCCACCCGGGACCGGCAGCGCGGAGGAGGGCGGCTTGGCGCGATAGGTGATGCCGCCGGCGCTCACCGAGGCGGCGTAGGGAATCGAGAGGTAGATCTCGGGCTCATGCACCTCCACCGGGATGCCCTCGCCACGCAACCGTTGCACCAGCGTGTCCATGCCGCGATTCACATCTTCCGGCCGCCAGCGCGGCATCCCGGCGAAGCTCTCCACCAGCCCCCAGGGCAGGTCGATGGTTACTTCGTCCACGAAACGGCGCTCGGCTTCACTAATTGGCATGGGGGAACTCCAGCTTCTGCATCGCAATGGCTACACCGTTTCCGCGCCGCAGCAAGATGGGGGCTTGCGGGCCGGCGCGGGCGCGCGTTGAATGCACTGCAACATGAACCTTGCAGGGGGTCTTTTGATGAAGCGGCACGTTGTCGCGGCCATGGCGGCCGTCGGTTTGGTCACCTCCCTGCCGGTCTCGGCGCAACCGGCGGGCGACCCGGTTCGCACCCTCGTGCTGCTCGCCCAGCCCCAGGCCGCCCTGCCGCAGGAATACCAGGCCGCCGAGCTCATCGCCGCCGCCTGGCGCCAGCTCGGCCTGCAGGTGCAGATCCGCCCGCTGCCCAGCCAGCAGTTCAGCCAGATCGTCTGGTACGAGCGCCAGCGCTGGGACACCACCACCTGGCAGATGGTCGGCCGGCCCGAGCGCAGCGACCCCGACGAGCTCACCTACAACCTGTTCCTGTCGGCCAACATCGCCAACGGCTACAACTTCGTCGGCTACAACAACCCGGAATATGACCGCCTCGCCAATGCCCAGCGCGAAGAGCTGGACGTGGCCAAGCGCAAGCTGCTGATGATCCAGGCGCAGGAACTGGTGAACCGCGACCAGCCCTACGGCTTCATGGTGCATCCCAAGAACGTCGTCGCGTTCAACAAGAACGTGTGGGACGAGAAGAGCATCGTCGACCAGGCCGGCATCGGCGCGCGCAACACCTGGACCTGGCTCTCCATCGCCCCGCTCGGCGCCCAGCGCGACATCATCCTGAATTCCGTCTCCACCCCCACCAACCTCAACCCGTTCAATATTTCGGGCGCGCAAGGCTCCTGGGCGGCGGAGATCACCTGGGACCGTCTGATGCGCATCGGCACCGATGGCCTGCCGCAGCCCTGGTCCGCCGAAGCCGTTACCCGTCCGGATCCTCTGACCGTGGACGTGAAGCTGCGCGCGGGCATGAAGTGGAGCGACGGCAGGCCGATCACCATCGAAGATGCCGTGTTCAGCCTCGTGGCCCCCGGCATTGGCGACAAGTCGCCGATGTACAAGCCCTTCGTGGCCAACATCGCCAGCGTGACCGCCACCGGCACCGATACGCTGCGCATCACGCTGAAGAAGCCCGATGCCGCCTTCCTCGTCTCCTCGCTCGCCAAGCTGAACCTCGCGCCCAAACATGTGTGGGAGCCGATCTTCCAGTCGCTCCAGGGCAAGCCCGAAACCGCCGAGAGCGTGATGGAAACCACCCCGGTCAGCTCCGGCCCGTTCCGCATGGTCAAGGCCAAGCTGAACGAGGAGATCGTGCTGGAAGCCAACCGCGACCATTGGGCTGCCCCCAAGGCCGCGCGCTGGATCATGCGCATCCAGCCGAACACGGAAGCCGCCCTCGGCGCCCTGCGCTCCGGCGAGATCAACTTCCTGGCCGACTACAACGGCGACCCGCAGATCCTGCGCGACATCGCCAAGGCCGATCCCAAGATCAAGATCGCCGAGGCGCTCGACATGGGCTTCAAGTTCATCGCCTACAACCATCGCCGCCCGCCCTTCGACAGCACCGCGTTCCGCCAGGCGCTCTCCGCCTCGATCGACCGTGAGCTGCTGGCCGAGGATGCCTGGGGCGGGGCTGCCGTGCCGTCCAACTCCTGGGTCTCACCCGCACTGACCTTCTGGCATGACCAGGGCATCGAGAAGCGCGTGCCCGGCGGCACCGTGGAAGCGGCCAAGAAGATCCTGAAGGATGCTGGCTTCGTGCTGGTCAATGGTCGCCTGCACTACCCGGCCGGGGTCAAGGAAACCACCGCGCCGTTCCAGTGATCGCCGCACGATGAACCATCCCCTCCGCCCGGCCCCGCACGGCGCATGAGCCGCTCCGGCTTCCTGCGCCTCGTGTCCGAGCGGCTGGGGTTCCTGGTGCTGACGGTGTGGATCACCACCACCGTCACCTTCCTGCTGTTCCGCCTGATGCCGGGCGACCCCACGCTGGCCTACCTCTCGCCCACCTTCAACGAGGAAACGCGCACTGCCCTGCTGCGCAGCTTCGGCCTCGACAAGCCGCTGTGGGAACAATACCTGATCTACATGGGCCGCCTACTACAGGGGGATCTCGGCACCTCGTTCCTGCAGCGCGTGCCGGTCTCCCAGTTGCTGGCCGATGCGCTGCCCAACACCCTGATCCTCACGCTGGTGGCCCTCTCCATCGCCTACGCCTTCGGCATCGTGGCCGGCGCCTTCCTGGCCTTCCAACGCGGTCGCGGCATCGAGGGCTTCGCCATCCCCGCGGCCCTCGCCACCCGCTCTGCCCCGGAATTCTGGCTCGGCATGCTGCTGCTCGCGGGGCTGGCCTTCCAGCTCGGCTGGTTCCCCACCGGCGGCGCCGTGCCGCCCGGCTCCAACCTCGGCGGCATCGGCGATCGCCTGGCCTCGCCGGAATTCTGGCGCCATCTGTTCCTGCCGGCACTCACCCTCGTGCTCTACCTCCAGGGCCTGCCGCTGCTGCTGATGCGCGCCACCATGCTGGAGGTGATGAACGACGAGTTCATCGTCATGGCCCGCATGAAGGGCCTGTCGCGCTGGTCCATCGTCATGCGCCACGCCGCGCGCAACGCGCTGCTGCCGGTTGTCACCGCCTTCGCCCTCGGCCTCGGCGCCAGCGTCGGCGGCAACGTGGTGGTGGAAACCGTGTTCGCCTGGCCCGGCGTCGGCCGCGTGCTGGTGCAGGCGGTGCAGGGCGCCGATTACCCCGTGGCGCAGGGCGCCTTCATCCTCATCTCCGTTGTTCTGGCCACCATGAACACCATCGCCGACCTGCTCTACGCCGCGCTCGATCCCAGGGTGTCCGTCGGTGCGCGCCGCTAGGGCCGCGTGGCGCTTCCTGCGCGGCGAGCCCTTCGCGTTCGTGGGGGCGGCGATCTATGCGCTGATCGTGGTTACCGCCATCTTCGCCGACAAGCTCGCCCCGCACGACCCGCGCGAGATTCTGCGCGCCGGCCGCCGCGTGGCGCGCTACCTGCCGATCTCGCCGGAGCACTGGCTCGGCACCACCTCCAGCGGGCGGGACGTGCTGAGCCAGCTGATCTGGGGCACCCGCTCCGCGCTGCAGGTCGGCCTCACCGCCGCCATCGTGGTGGTCGCCATCGGCACGCTGATGGGCCTGCTCGCCGGCTATCTCGGCGGCTGGGTGGACAAGCTGATCACCCGGCTGGCGGACATCGTGCTCAGCATGCCGTTCCTGCCCTTCATGCTGGTGCTCGCCGCCCTCACTACGCCGGGCACCACCGGGGTGGTGGCCTGCGTCGCCCTGTTGCTCTGGCCCAACACCGCGCGCGTCATCCGCAGCCAGGTGCTGTCGCTGCGCGAACGCGCCTGGGTGGAGGCGGCGCGCGTGACGGGCTGTTCCAACACCCGCATCATGTTCGTCCACATCCTGCCGCAGGTGCTGCCGCTCGCCGCCCTCTACGGCTCCGTGGCCATCGGCTGGGCCATCCTGGCCGAAGCTTCCGCCAGCTTCCTCGGCTTCGGCGACCCGAACACCATCAGCTGGGGCGTGATGCTGCAGGAAGCCTACGCCAACCAGGCCCTGGGCCGCGGCGCCTGGAACTGGTTCACCCCGCCCGGCCTTGCCATCGTCTCCATGGTGCTCGCCGGCTTCATGATCTCCCGCGGCTCCGAAAAGCTGCTGTTCCCGAAACTGGCGGATAAATGAGCCTGCTCAGCGTCGAGAACCTCCAGGTCCAATACCGCACCGGCGCCGGCCCGGTGCGCGCGGTGGATGGCGCCACCTTCTCCGTGGCCCCCGGCTCCATCCTCGGCCTGGTCGGCGAATCCGGCTGCGGCAAGTCCACCCTCGGCCGCGCCATCATGGGCGTGCTGCCGGATGCCGGCCGCATCGCCGGCGGCCGCGTTGTGTTCGAAGGCCGCGACCTCGTCGCCCTCACCGAATCCCAGCGCCGCGAGATCCGCTGGCGCCGCCTCGCCTTCATCCCGCAAACCGCGATGAACGCGCTGGATCCCGTGCAACGCCTGCGCGCCCAGATGCTGGAAGTGCTGATGGAACGCGGCGGCCTCGCCCGCGCCGCCGCCCATGAACGCGCCGCCGAGCTTTTCCGCATGGTCGGGCTGGATCCCGTGCGCCTGGCGGACTACCCGCACCAGTTCTCGGGCGGCATGCGCCAACGCGCCTCGATCGCGCTGGCCCTCGCGCTCAACCCCGCTTTGGTCATCGCCGACGAACCCGTCACCGCGCTCGATGTCATCGTGCAGCGCCAGGTGCTGGATGTGATGCGCGACCTGCAATCGCGCCTGGGCCTGGCCATGATCCTCGTCACCCACGACATGGCCGTCGTCGCTTATGCCTGCGACCGCGTGGCCGTGATGTATGCCGGGATCGTGGTGGAATCCGGCGCAGTGCGAGAGGTGCTGGAACGCCCGCTCCACCCCTACACCATGGGCCTCACCCACGCCTTCCCCGATGTCCATGGCGAAACCGGCGAGCTGGTGCCCATCGAGGGCTCGCCGCCGAACCTGCTGCACCCACCCACCGGCTGCCGCTTCGCCGCCCGCTGCCCCTTCGCGCAAACCCGCTGCCACGAACAGGCCCCGCCCGCCGTCACCGAAGGCGAGCACATGGTCGCCTGCTGGCGCGCCGGCGAAGCCCCGGCCCTGCGCAAAGCCGCCGCCAGCCCCGCCACCTGGGCCGCCGTGGTGCCCGCATGAGCGCCGTGATCGAAGCTCGCGGCCTGGGCAAGACCTTCCGCACCGGCCGGCGCACCGTGCATGCCGTGCAGGATGTCTCGCTTTCGGTCGCCGCCGGCGAGGCACTGGGCATCGTCGGCGAATCCGGCTGCGGCAAGACCACCACCGCCCGCATGCTGCTGCGCCTGGAGGAACCCACCGCCGGACAGGTGATCTTCGAAGGCGAGGACATCACCCACCGCCGGTCCGCCGCCCTGCTGCCCTTCCGCGCCCGCGCCCAGCTGGTGTTCCAGAATCCGTTCGATGCGCTGAACCCGCGCTTCACCATCCGCCGCACCCTCGCCGAACCGCTACGCAATTTCGGCATCCCCGAAGCCGAGCACGCCGCGCGCATCGATGCCGTCATGGCCCGCGTCCGCCTCACCCCCGCCAGCGCCTGGCTCGATCGCTTCCCGCACGAACTCTCCGGCGGCCAGCTCCAGCGCGTCGTCCTCGCCCGCGCCCTCATCCCCGGCCCGCGCCTGATCGTGGCGGACGAGCCCGTGTCGATGCTCGATGTCTCCGTCCGCGCCGGCATCCTCAACCTGCTGCGCGCCGCCCGCGACGAGCTGGGCCTCGCCGCCATCTACATCAGCCACGACCTCGCCCTGATCCGCTACGTCTGCGAGCGCACCGTGGTGATGTATCTCGGCCGCATCGTGGAGGAAAGCCCCACGGCGGAACTCATCGCCGCCCCGCGCCACCCCTACACCCGCGCCCTCGTCGCCGCCGTGCCCGTGCCACGCGTCGATCAGGACCGCGCCGCCCTGCCGATCCGCGGCAGCCTGTCCGACAGCCCGCTGGGCGGCACCGGTTGCGCCTTCCGGGACCGCTGCCCCCACGCCATGCCCCGCTGCGAAGCCGAGGCACCCGCCCTGCGCGCAGCCGGCCAATCCCGCCGCGTCGCCTGCCATCTCGAGGAGGGAGCCCCATCGTGAGCACCTGCGACCCCATCACGCTGGAAATCATCCGCGGCGCCGTCCGCGCCGCCCAGGCCGAGATGGAGGCGCTGCTGGAACGCACCGCCATCAGCGCCTTCATCCGCGAGAAGAAGGATTTCTACACCGCCCTGCTCGATGCCGATGGCGTCATGGCGGTCGGCTCCAACGTCCCGGTCTTCGGCGATGTCTGCGGACCCGTGCTGAAGAAGTTCCCGATCGAGACCATCAAGCCTGGCGACCTCTACTGGTATTCCGATTGCTACGGCAGCCGCGGCGCCGTCTCCCACACCAACGACCAGGTCTTCCTCGCCCCCGTGTTCCTGGGTGACCGCCGTTGCGCCTTCGTCATGGGCTGGGCGCATTTCTCCGATGTCGGCGGCCTGCGCCCCGGCTCCATCTCGCCCGATGCCACCGACCATTTCCAGGAAGGCATCATCATCCCGCCTACCAAGCTGATCGACCAGGGCACCACCAACACCGCGGCGCTGGATATCTTCTACCGCAACTCCCGCTACCCCGAGACCTGCAAGGGCGACACCCGCGCGCTGATGGGCAGTGTGGATCTCGGCGTGCGTCGCATGCAGGAAATCGCCACCCGCTTCAGCCCCGATATCCTGGCCGACGCCCTGGCCCAGCTCCTCGCCCGCACCGAAGCCCTCGTCCGCCAGCGCCTGCGCGAAACCTTCCCCGTGGGCACCCACAAGTTCACCGATGCGATCGACAGCGACGGCCACGGCACCGGCCCGCTGCACATCCGCTTCGCCCTCACCCGCACCCCGGATGACCGCTTCATCCTCGATGCCACCGAAACGGACGACCAGGCGCCCGGCCCGGTGAACTACCTCATGAACCCCGACATGCCCGGCACCGCCTTCGCGCTCACCTTCCTCGGCGGCGACCCCGGCCAGGTCTGCAACGCCGGCGGGGCGCGCGCGCTGGATGAGGTGATCCTGCGCGAAGGCTCCCTGCTCTACCCGCGCTCCCCCGCCCCCCTCGGCATGCGCGGCATGACCATGATGCGCGTGCTCGCAGCCCTCAACGGCCTCATCAACGTCGCCGGCTCCCCGGCGCCGGCCGCCCATTCCGCCTACATCATCATCCTCATGCGCGGCACCGCGAACGGCAAACCCTTCCTCCTCAGCGACGGCCTCGGTGTCGGCTACGGCGCCCGCCCCACCGCGGACGGGATCGACGCCGTCTACTTCGTCGCGCAGGAGAATTACCCGGTCGAATTCCTCGAACTCGGCTACCCCGTGCGCCTCAACACCTACGCCATCCACCGCGACAGCGGCGGCGCCGGCCGCCAGCGCGGCGGCTGCGGCATCATCCGCGAATACGAGGTGCTGGCCGACGAAGCCGTGCTCGCCGTGCGCATCGACAGCGTGGTCTGCCCCCCCTGGGGCACCCAGGGCGGCCTCTCCGGCGGCACCGGCCGCGCCATCGTCAACCCCGGCCGGCCCAACGAACGCCTGCTGCGCCCGCTGTCAGACGGCAACAAGGTCAAGAAGGGCGACATCCTGCGCATCGAAACCGGCGGCGGCGGCGGCCACGGCCACCCCTACGACCGCCCGCCCGAAGCCGTGCTGCAAGACGTGGCCGACGGCTTTGTCTCCGTGGAAGCCGCCGCACGGCTCTACGGCGTGATCATCCGCGAAGGCCTGCTCGACTCCGCCGCCACCCAGGCCGCCCGCGCTACAAGGCCCGCCAGCCGGGCGTTCCATCGTGTCGAATATGTCGATGCACTCGTCTAGCGTCGTGCACCCGAAGCAAAGCCAGGATTCACATGGAGACGGAGAGACAGAGAGAAGCAAAGCGATGAGCGCTTTCTTCTTCTCTTCGTCTCTCCGTCTCCATGTGAATTTTCCTTTTTTCCCCTCCGCCGCCCGGATGCCAAAGCAATGACCTCCCTTTCCGTCGCGGTCGATATCGGCGGCACCTTCACCGACGTCACCCTCCAGGATGCCGCCTCCGGCCAGGCCTGGCGTGCCAAAACGCCCTCGGTCCCCTCCGACCCCAGCCTCGCCTTCATCACCGGCGTGCGCCTGGCGCTGGAGGCCGCCGGCCGCCCCGCCCAGCAGGTCACGCGCGTGCTGCACGGCACCACGGTGGCCACCAACCTCATCCTGGAGGGCAAGGGCGCCACCGCCGCCCTGGTCACCACCGCCGGCTTCCGCCACGTGCTGGAAATCGGCCGGCAGGACATTCCGCGCCGCGCCAACCTTTATTCCTGGATCAAGCCCGCCCGCCCCGTGCCGCCGTCCCGCATCCTGGAAGTGGTGGAACGCGTCGGCCCCGGCGGCAGCGTCGTCACCCCGCTGGACGAAGCCTCGGTCGCCGAAGCCGCCGAAGCCTGCCGCCGCCTGGGCGTCTCCGCCGTCGGCGTCTGCCTGCTGCACAGCTTCGCCCATCCGGCGCATGAACTGCGCGTGGCCGAGCTACTGCGCGCGGCCCTGCCCGGAATCGCCGTCACCGCCTCGGTGGATGTGCTGCCCGTGGTGCGGGAATACGAACGCAGCCTGGCCACCATCCTCAACGCCAGCGTCATGCCCGCCGTCTCCACCTATGTCGCAAGGCTGGAACAGCGCCTGGCGGAGGAAGGCATCGCCGCCCCGCTGCTGCTGATGCAATCGAATGGCGGCGTTGCGGGGGCAGCCACCATCCGCCGCGCGCCCGCCGTCACCGCGCTCTCCGGCCCCGCCGCCGGCGTGGTCGGCGCGCTGCAGGTCGCCCAGGCGGCCGGGATCGGCAACATCATCACCGTGGATATCGGCGGCACCAGCGCCGATATCTGCCTCATCAAGGATGGCCGCATCGGCCTCACCCAGCAGGGCCGCGTCGGCGAATGGCCGCTGCCGCTGCCGATGGTAGACATGATCACGGTCGGCGCCGGCGGCGGCTCCATCGCCCGCGTCACGGGTGGCGCCCTCACGGTGGGCCCCGCCAGCGCCGGCGCGGAGCCGGGCCCGGCCTGCTACGGCCGCGGCGGCACGCTCGCCACCACCACCGACGCGCATGTCGCCCTCGGCCACCTCCCGCCCTCCTTGCTCAATGGCCGCATGACGCTGGACACCGGCAAGGCCGAAGCCGCCATCCAGGCCAACGTCGCCACCCCGCTCGGCCTGCCCCTGCACGAAGCCGCCCGCGGCATGCTGGCGATCCTGGACAGCAACATGGTCGGCGCCATCCGCGTGGTCAGCGTGGAACGCGGCCATGACCCGCGCGATTTCGCCCTGGTCGCCTTTGGCGGCGCCGGCCCGCTGCACGGCTGCGCGCTGGCCGACCTGCTCGGCATCACCCGCGTGCTGGTGCCCCCCGCCCCCGGCGTGCTCTGCGCGGAAGGCCTGCTCGCCGCCAACATGCGCACCGAATTCCACCGCACCCTGCCCACCGCCGGCCTGCCGCCGGATGGCACCGCGCTCGCCGTCCTCGCCGCCCTGCACGCCGACGCCCAGGCCTGGTTCGCCGCCGAACAGGTGCCGGAAGCCGACCGCCGCACAGAGGAAATGGCCCTGCTGCGCTACGAAGGCCAGGGCAGCGAGCTCACCGTTCCATGGTCCGGCACCGTCGCCGCCACGGTGGAAGGCTTCGCCGCCGCCCACAAGGCGCTCTACGGCTTCACGCTCGATGCCCCGGTAGAACTCGTCACCCTGCGCGTGGAAGCCGTCGGCCGCCTGCCCGATCCCGTCATGCCCCAGCTCGGCGCCCTGCCGCCGCCCACGCCCGCCAGCCACCGCACCGTCCATTTCGCCGCCGGCACGCAGGAAACCCCGGTCTACGACCGCGCCACCCTCGGCGCCGGCCTGCGCCTGCCGGGCCCCGCCATCGTCACCCAGCTCGATGCCACCACCCTCGCCCCTGCCGGCTGGACCATCGCGATGCACCCCTCCGGCGCAATGATCCTCGAACGCGCCTAAACGTGCCCGCCATCCGCTCCGCACCCCGGCAGCGCCGCCACACCGGCCGCACGCTGCTGGAGGTCGCCGCCTTCGCCGCCATCGCGGTGGCACTGGCATGGCTCATCGTGCGCGGCGCCGGCGCCATGCCCTATCGCTGGCAATGGGACCGCGTGCCCGGCTATCTCTACAAAACCTACGAGGGCGCCTTCTATCCCGGCCCGCTGCTGCGCGGCCTCGGCGTCACGCTCTGGATCTCCGCCGCCGCCTTCGCCACCACGCTCGCCGCCGGCCTCGCCGCCGCCATGCTCGCGCTCTCCCCCTCCGCGGTCGGAAGGGCACTGTCGCGCGGCTACGTGGAACTGGTGCGCAACACCCCGCTGCTGGTGCAGATCTACCTGTTCTACTTCGTCCTCGCCCCCATCCTCGGCATCGGGCGGGAGGCCACCGGCATCCTCGCCCTCGGCCTGTTCGAAGGCGCCTTCGCGGCCGAGATCATCCGCGCCGGCATCGCCGCCGTACCGCGCGGCCAACGCGAGGCCGCAGAAAGCCTCGGCCTCTCTCCCTGGCGCGTGCAGCGCCACGTCATCCTGCCCCAGGCACTGCGCATCGTGCTGCCGCCGCTGGCCTCGCTCGCCATCAGCCTGGTCAAGCATTCCGCCATCGTAAGTGCCATCGCCATCTTCGATCTCGCCAACGAGGCCCGCTCGATCATCGCGGACACCTTCCTCACCTTCGAAATCTGGCTCACAATCGCCGCCATCTACCTGGTCGTCACCCTCATCCTGTCCGGCCTCGCCCAACTCCTGGAGCGGCGGCTCGCGGCCGGACGCCACTGAAAGCCCCCCGCATGAAGCGCCGCTCCCTCCTGCTCGCCACCCCCGCCCTGCTCCTCGCCCATCCTGCCATCGCGCAGGCGCCCACTGCCATGGTGGATGAGGTGAAGAAGCGCGGCGTGCTCCGCTCCGGCCTGGCCACCTTCGTGCCCTGGGCCATGCGCGACAAGAACGGCGGCCTGATCGGCTTCGAGCTGGATGTCGCCCGCCGCCTCGCCGAAGACTGGGGCGTGAAGCACGAACCGGTGCCGACGGCATGGGACGGCATCATCCCCGCCCTGCTGGCCGGCAATTTCGACGCGATCATCGGCGGCATGACGGTTACCCCCCAGCGCGAAGCCAGCGTGGACTTCACCGAGGCCTATTCCTTCACCGGCGTGCATTTCGCCGCCAACAAGAAGGTCGCTCCCGGCCTCACCGCCATGGAGGGCCTGAACAAGCCCACCATCACGCTCGCCGCCCGCCGCGGCACCAACGCCGCCACCGTGGTGCAGCAGATGCTGCCGCTCGCCACCCTGCGCCAGTTCGACGACGACGCCCAGGCGCTGCAGGAAGTGCTGAACGGCAACGCCGCCGCCTGGTTCACCTCCACGCCGAAGCCCGCCTTCGCCGTGCTGGACAACCCCGACACGCTCTATCTCCCGGTCGCCAAGCCCGTCGTCGGCCAGCGCGATGCCATGGCCATCCGCAAGGGCGACACCAAGTCGATGGCCGCGCTGAACGAATGGATCGCCGCCCGCAAGGCCGATGGCTTCCTGGCCGAGCGCTTCAGCTACTGGTTCGAGAAGCGCGACTGGCGCGCCCTGGTGCAAAGCTGAAGCGCAGTCGCCTAGGCTGGCTGGACGCCGCGCTGCTCCTCGGCCTCGCGGCGGCCGCCTTCCTGATCGCCTGGCGCGTCCAGGCGGTGCTCAACTACCGCTGGAACTGGGCGCCGATCCCCAACTGGATCATCCGCTGGGATGCGGAGCGCGGCTGGGTGGCCAACCTGCTGCTGCAGGGGCTGCTCAACACGCTGCGCCTCGCCCTCTGGGGCATGCTGCTCGCCACGCTCTTCGGCCTCGTCGTCGGGCTTGCCCGCACGGCGAGGTCGCTGCTGCCGCGCCTGCTGGCCGGCAGCTACGTGGAGCTGATGCGCAACACCCCGCCGCTGGTGCTCATCTTCGTCGGCTACTTCTTCGTCTCCAGCCAGATCATGCCGCTGCTGGGCATCGACGCGTTCCTGGCCTCCGCCTCTTCCGGCACGCTGACTGCCGTCTCGTTCTGCTTCGGCGACCCGCGCCTGCTCAAGAACTTCCTCTCCGCCCTCATCGTGCTGGCGCTGTTCGAAGGCGCCTACATCGCGGAAATCCTGCGTGCCGGCATCCAATCGATCCCGAGGGGCCAATGGGAAGCCGCCGCCGCCATCGGCCTCACGCGCACGCAGGCGCTGCGCACCGTGATCCTGCCCCAGGCCCTGTCCCGCATGCTGCCGCCCTTCGCCGGGCAGTTCATTTCGCTCATCAAGGACAGTTCGATCGTCTCGCTGATCTCGGTGCAGGACCTCACCTTCATGGCCAGCGACATCGCGGTCTCCACCGGCCGCGTGTTCGAAACCTGGATCACCGCCTCGGCCTTCTACCTCGTGCTCTGCCTCGGCCTCTCGCTCGCCTTCCGCCGCCTGGAACGCCGCGCCACCACCTAGGCCGGCTCGGTCAGCCGCCCCGCGAGATACCCGGTCACCTCCGCCGCCGGCCGCGCGCCGTCCACTCCCTCGGCCAACGTCTCCCCGATCAGCGCCGCCAGCTTGAACCCGTGCCCGGAACAGGCACTCGCCAGCCATCCACGTGCGCCGAGCTTCCGCACCGCGAAGCGCTCGTCATCGGTCATCGTGTAGAAGCACGACTTCGCCTCCACCACGCGATAGCGGTCGAATCCCGCGATCGCCATCGCCCCGGCCTCCATCAGCGCCGCCAACCGGTCGGGATCGACCACCCGCGCCCCATCGGGGTCGCCCGCGAACGCCTGGGCATAGTCACCGATCTTGAGCCGCGTTCCCGCCCGCGGCGGCAGCACATAGGTACCGCCCGCCGCCCCGGGCAACCGGTTCAGCAACACGGGCGCCGTCGCCCAGGCTTCCGCCATCTCCGCCGGCGGTTCCAGATAGGCGACCGTCTGCAGTGAAGCGCGCGGGTTCTCCGGCAGCGCGCCCAGCAACCGGTCCACCCAGGCCCCGGCCGCCACCACCACCGCATCGCCTTCCCACTCATCCAGCCGCCCGCGCTCGGCATCCACCCGCGCCACCTGCGTATGCGGCCGCAGCTCCACCCCTTGGGCCGCCAGATGCGCCGCCAGCCCCGCCACGATCCGGTCCGCCAGCAGCAGCCCCGCCCCCTGCGTTTCCACCACCCGAAGCAGCCCCTCGGGGTTCACCATCGGCAGGCAGCGCGCCACCTCCTCCAATGCCACATCGCGGAACGGCACCCCCATGCGCGACAGCGAATCACTCACCGGCCCGTACCAGTCGAACTCCATCCGCAGGCAATAGGTCGCCGGCGCCGCCACGTAATGGCTGGTGCCCAGATCCTCCCACAGCCGCCCCCATGCCGCGAACGCCGCCGGCATCATCAGCGCATAACCGCGCATCGCCCCATAGGCATGCCGAATGATCCGGTGCGAATCATACGAAGACGAAACCGGGTTCGGGATCGCCCCTTGGTCGAACACCGTCACATCATGCCCACGCCGCCGCAGCGCCCAGGCGGTGCACAGCCCCATCACCCCCGCGCCGAGCACACCAATCTTCATCCCGCCCGCCGCCCTGCGTTCTTCGCCAGCGTCGCCAGCGCCGTGCCTGAAGCCACCATCGCCCGCGCCTCCTCCGAAATCCGTGCCTCGCGCAACGCAAGCGAACACACGTCAGAGGTGAAGATCGGATAGTCCGTCCCGAACATCACCCGCTCCGCCCCCAGCACCGTCACCGCCATCTCCAGCGCGCGCGGCCCCAGCGAGGCACAGTCGAACACGATCTCCCCCAGCATCTCCGAAGGCCGAGGTGCTGCGGGATCGCGCGTCATCACGATATGGTCCATCCGCTCCACCACGAACGGAAACGTGCCGCCCAGATTCACCACCTGCCAGGTGATATGCGGATAGCGCTGCATCGCCCCGGAATGCATCAGCGAAATCAACGCATGCGTAATCCCCGCATGCAGCTCGATGGTCGAGGCCCGGTGCATCGCCAGATCCGGCCAGGGCTTCTTCTCCAGGCTCTCGTCATGCCGCTGCCCGGGATGCAGCATCAGATGCGCCCCCACCTCGTCGGCCGCCTCCAGCACCGGCGCCAACGCTTCCAACCCCTTGAGCGAGTGAAAATAGTTGCTGGGAATGATCGCCCCCACATGCCCCAGCCGCAGCACCGCCCGGTGCAACTCCTCCGCCGAGCGGCCGAGATCCGCCAGCGGCAGCCCCGCCAGTGCCGCGAACCGCGCGGGATGCGCCCGACACGTCTCCCCCAGCTCGTCATTCACCTCGCGCACCAGGTCGAGCGACTCCCCGATCGGCAGCACATCCGGCCCCAGCGCCCCGGGGAAGGTGATCAACTGCCTGTCGATCCCCTGCCCGTCCATCCACGCCAGCCGCTCCGCCAGGGAGACGAACCCACCCACCAGCGGGAACGCGCTGGTCGGCGTCACCATCCATCGCTGCCCGTCGCGCAACTCCACCTTCGGCACGCCCGCGCGTGCCGCCATGTGGCGAAACAGCGTCTCGCCGTAGAAATGCGCGTGCGTGTCGAAGATCACGCAGCCCCCTTCTGGCGATACGCAAAGGCAGCATCAAAACGGGACTGCACGTATTCGCCACAGGTGACCGGCGCATATTTCGCCGCCTCGCCCGCCCGCACCACCGGATCGATCACCGTATCCCGATCGGGATCAACGAAAGCCGCCACCGAATACCGCGCCCGGCCGGAGCGGTTCACCACCCGATGCGGGTTGGAGGTGAACCGGTCATTGGTCCAGCGCGCCAGCAGGTCACCGACATTCACCACGAAGGTCCCGGGGATCGGATGCGCCGTCACCCAGCCGCCATCGCGCCCGCGCACCTCCAGCCCCCCGGTTTGGTCCTGATACAGCAGCGTCAGGCAGCCCCAGTCGGTGTGCGGCGAAACCCCAAATTGCTCGTCGTCCAGGTCCGGCGGCTGCGGCGGGTAGTAGATCATCGTCCCGCGCGTCGTCGGGTGCGTGATGGTGCGCACGAACCGGTCCTCCGGCTCGCCGATCGCCACCGCGAAGGCGCGCAGCAACCGCCAACCCACCGCATTGGTCTCCTCGAAATATCGCACCAGCGTCGGCCGCAGCGCCGGCATGAACGCAGGCCACCGGTTCGGCGGCACCCCAAACCCGTCCGGCGCGCCCGCATCGGTGGCGCTGTCCAGCCCCCAGACGAAGCTCTCCTTCAGGTCCGGCCGCGCCCCCTGATACATCTTCGCCTCGCCCGCGCGCACGAAGCCGCGATGCCAGGCATTCACCACCACCTGCTTCTTGTCCTCGTCCGCCCGCGCATAGAACGCCTGGGACAGCGCGAACACCTCATCGATCAGCGCCTGGTCGATCCCGTGGTTGCGCACATAGAAAAACCCGCTGCTCTCCGCCGCCGCCAGCATTTCGGAAGCCACCGCCGCCAACCCGGCCGCATCCCCCTCGGCCAGCCGCCCGATATCGATCACTGGGATCTCGCCCACCGCAATCTGCCGCGCCACCCGCACACTCATCCCGCCGCTCCTCATCTCGCCGCACGAGATTAGGCCCTGCGCGGGAACGCGCAACACGGCCCAGGCCGACTGAGCTCGCGGGCCCCTACTGCACGCCAGCCGCGTGCCGCTGTTCCCGTCCACCACGCTGGCCGGCCTGATCGAGACAAAGCCCGCGCCGGGCGCAACGGCACTTTCGTCGTTGGCGATCGTGGCGGTGGCTGTCGCCCTGCCGAGCACCGCGCCATTGTCCGGGTTCCCCAGCCCGAGCGTGAACGCCTCGTTCGGTGCCACCCGCGTATCGCCGGTCACGGGCACCGCAATGGTCCGGGTGGTCACATCGGCGCTGAAACTCAGCGTGCCTGCCACCGCAGCAGAGTCGCCATCGGCCGCGGTAGCGGTGCCGTCCTGGGTCGCGACGCCACCGTGAACGGTGCCGTGCCGCCGCTGCGGGTCAGGGTGAACTCGGCCTGCGCAACGCCGCGGAATCCCCCGTGCGCATCACCGTGAACGAGAGCACCTCGCTGCCGCCTTAGCCCTCGGCGTTGCAAGCGCCCGCGATATCCACCCAGCCTCTGCTCTGTTCGGCAACCGATCGGTCGGTCTCCATCGATCCCGCCTGGCCGGCGACAACGAGGGTGCAGGTGCCGCCGGACGCCATGTGATGAACAAGCCCGATCGCACCCGCGCCACCCGGCCCCACCGTGCAGGTTGTCGACGGCCCGGCGGCGAAATCATCCACCGTGATCGCCATGCCAGGCCTTGAGCATCCGGGTGCCGTCGAATGTCCCGTCCGCCACCCAAAATTCCCGCCCGTGCGCCGCTTCTTCAAGGACCCATCGCCCCCGCCCAACAATAAAAAACAATGAACAAATCTGTCCGTTCCCGCGACGTTGCATCGGATCACAAATCCACAATATGATAGAAAAATCTTAAATATTCGTCTTGTTTTTTCTATAAATACACTGAAGAGACCAATGCGCGTCTGATTTTTTCAAAAGCGTCGTTGCCATTCCCGCGGCATCCTGCGTAATCTCGTCATTCTCGAATACGATGGCATTGCATCATTTTTGGCCACGGGGGCGCGGGCCCCAGACATAGTCACCAGTACTTGGAAATCGTAGTGCAACCACACCCCATGCGCTGAAACCACTGGCGGTGCGGACGTGGTGCCCCATGCCCCAACACCGATCGCGCCAGCCGCGCCGATAGTGAATGCCCCGGCCGCCACCGCGCCGCCGCGCGCCTATCCCCCGCCCGCCGGCGTGCCCACGCAGGCCGGGACATCCGGCATCCGCTTCAATTTCAACGAAGGTGCCCGCGTGGTGCTGCCCAACCGCACCGAGGGTGCGTGGCGGGTGCGGCTGCGGGACCTCGACAGCGGCAACATCCTGTTCGAGGCCGAGAACCAGGGCGCCTTCGTGAACTCGTCCAAGCGCTTCCATGTGCGCTTCGGCCTGGAGGTGTGGGAGGTCGATGCCGCCGGTCGCGCCACCGAGGTGCTGGCCCATCGCTACGAGGCGCGCGGCCCCGAGGTTCTGGTGCAACTGCCGGTCGGCACGCTGGGCGATACCATCGGCTGGTTTCCCTATGCCGCCCGCTTCGCCGCTGTGCATGGCTGCCGGCTGACGGTGGCCATGTCCGGGCTGATCATCCCGCTGCTGCACGACGCCTACCCGGATATCCGCTTCGTCACGCATGAGGAAGCGGTGGCGATGAACCTGGCCGAAACATTCTATGCCACCTATTCCATCGGCCTGTTCTTCGACGATGCCGAGTGCATCTGGCAGCCGACCGATTTCCGCCTGGTGGGGCTGCACCGCACCGCCGGCTACATCCTGGGGGTGGACCCCACCGAGGCACCGCCGCGCCTGTCCTTGCCCGACGACAGCCGGCCCATCCCCGAGCCCTACGCCGTGGTGGCCGTGCAGAGCAGCAGCGGCTGCAAGATGTGGAACAACCCCGAGGGCTGGCGCCAGGTCGTGGCCAACCTGAAGGCGCGCGGCTATCGGGTGATCTGCATCGACCAGAAGCCAGTACACGGCACCGGCCTTTTGTGGACGCATATCCCCCACGGCGTCGAGGACGAAACCGGCGACCGCCCGCTGGCCGAGCGGGCCCGCTGGCTGCGCCACGCCGCCGTGTTCGTTGGGCTGTCCTCGGGCCTGTCATGGCTGGCCTGGGCGTGCGGCGCGCCGGTGGTGATGATCAGCGGCTTCACCCACCCCACCAACGAATTCGCAACGCCCTTCCGGGTGGTGAACTGGCACGCCTGCAATTCCTGCTGGAACGACCCGCGCGTGCGCTTCGACAACCACGACTACCTGTGGTGCCCCCGCCACGCCGGCACCGACCGGCACTTCGAATGCACGCGGCTCATCACCGCCGACGCCGTCATCCGCACGATCGACCGCGTTCCCGGACTGGCACGGCCGCTACCTGCGGCCGGTGATGGCACCGCAACGGCTGGAGCCCGCCCATGACCTCATTCACCGTCGCCAGCGGCGCCACCAGCAGCGGCCAGGTCCTGGTGAACTACGAAACCGGCACGATCCTGGCCGGCGGCGTGGCCATCGGCACCGCGATCAGCAGCGGCGGCGAGCAGAGACTTATCGGCGTCGCCAGTGGCACCACGGTGTTTTACTTCGGCAGCGAGCGAGTCTTCTCCGGCGGCAGGACCATCGGCACCACGGTCAGCAGCGGCGGGAGGCAAACTGTCGGCTTCGGCGGCCAGGATATCGGCGCCATCATCATCAGCGGCGGCGTTCAGAACGTCTCCGGCGGCGGCGAGTTCCGCAGCGGCCTCGTCAGCATCTTCGGCTCCCAGGTCGTCTTCGCCGGCGGCGTGGCCAGCGGCACCACGATCACCTTCTTCGGCTCCCAATCCATCTCCTCCGGCGGCGTGGCCAGCGGCACCACGATCAGCGACGTTGGCGTTCAGACGGTTTCCGACGGCGGCGCAGCCATCGACACCACGATCAGCAACGGCGGCCGCCAGTGCATTGGATCCGGCGGCCTGGCCAGCGGCACCACGATCAACAGCGGTGGCACCGCGTTCGTCCACATAGATGCGCAGGTCAGCGACCTTGTCCTGAACAGCGGCGGCACGATCGACCTGCAGAACGCCACGTTCTCGTCCGGCGGATCGATTGCGTTCGACAGCAAGACCGGCCTTCTCACGGTTGTGCAAGGTGGGGCGACAACCACGCTCGATCTCGCCGGCAGCTACACGGGCCAGTATTTCCACGCCAACGCCGACACCGACGGCAGCACGCTGATCACCCTCGACACCGTGCCATGCTACCTGCCCGGCACCCTGATCCGCACCGACCGCGGCGAAATGCCCATCGAGGCCCTGTGCATCGGCGACAAGGTGGCCACCGTCTCCGGCGCGTTCCGCCCCATTCTCTGGATCGGCCACCGGTCCTACAGCGGCCGCTTCATTGCCGGCAACCGGCTCGTTCTGCCGGTGACCATCGGCGCCGGTGCGCTGGCCCCCCAGCTTCCTGCCCGCGACCTCGTCGTGTCGCCGCAGCACGCAATCTACCTCGAGGGCGTCCTGATCGAAGCCAAGCACCTGGTCAACGGCCTGACAATCACGCAGGCCGAGGCGATAGACGCGGTGACCTACTACAACATCGACCTCGGCAGCCACGACTTGATGTTCGCCGAAGGCGCCGCCGCGGAAGCTTCGTCGGCGACGATCACCGCTCGCTGTTCCAGAACACCGCCGAATACCACGCGCTGTATCCCGATGCGCCGGCCCGGGAGACGATTCACTACGCGCCGCGCCACGACCACGGCATGGCCGTGCACGATGCGCGCAACCGCATCGCCCGCATCGCGGGCCTGGCGGAAGATGGCATCGCCACCTCGATCGCCATGCCGCCGCGCGGCTTCGTCGACCGGGTGACGCAGCAGGTCGCCGAAGGCTGGGTCCAGTGCCCCGACACGCCCGAGGAGCGGGTGCTGGTAGAGATCGTGATGGACGGTCTTGTGGTCGGGCACGCGCTGACCAACCGCTATCGCGCCGACCTGGAGGAGGCAGGCCTCGGCAGCGGCCGCCACGCCTTCGCGTTCACCGCCACTCCCGGGCAGGATCTGCGCCCGGACAGCGTTGTGGTTCGCCGGGCGTTGGACGGTGCAGCACTGCACCGCAGCATGCCGCAGCAGTGCCCCCAAGAACCCGGCAGCCAAGTGGCGCATGCCCCGCAAGGCTCCCGAAGCCCGGTTGAACAACCGCACCGCCCGCCAGGCGCTCACGCCTCGTAAGCGGCCCTACTTCCGGCTTGCGCGGGCCGGCGCCTTTCCGGTCCACCTTGGCTACTACCGGGCGGCTGGCGGGCGCCCCGGCACCTGGAGCGCCCGGCGCTATGTTGGGAACGCACGCTACGAGACGGAAGCCCTGGGCATTGCCGACGATGATCCTCGTGCACCTGCTGATGGCGTCCGCATTCTGACCTTCGACCAAGCGCAGCGGGCCGCGCTTGCATGGGCCGAACAGCGCCACGCCGCGGAGCAGGCCGCCGCTGCCGCGGTAGGAGCGCCGACAGTACGCAGGGCCGTGGAAGCCTACGTCGCGGGCAGGAAGGCGCGCGATCCTAGGGCTGGAAAGGACGCCGAACAGCGACTGACCCATCACGTGCTCGCCGCGTTAATTGCCGATGTAGCGCTGCCGGCCCTGACGGATGCGCATTTCGCAAAATGGCGCGCTGGGCTGCAGCGAGGTGGTCGATCCTTCAAGCCCTCCAATCAGCCGCTGTCTGCTGGCACACCTTCCCGCCTCCTCAACGACTTTCGAGCCGCACTACGGGCTGCTGCCGCCGGCGCAAGGCTATCCGCCGATGTTGTGGCTACCATCACTGCGGGGTGCAAGCGGCCGGAGGGGGCTAGCCGCGCTCGGCCCAAGCAACTGCTGTCCGACGCCGATATACGCCGGCTGGTGGCGGCGGCTGAGGACGAGGATGCCGACTTCGGAGCCCTAGTGCTGGTGCTGGCGGCAACCGGAGCCCGGTTTGATCAGGTGGCCAGAGCCACCGTCGCTGACTATCAACCCGACGCACGGCGGATCATGATACCGCTGAGCCGCAAGGGGCATGGCACGAAGGCCCAGACGCACATTGCGGTACCTCTGCCCGATGATGTTGTGGCGCGCCTGCGTTGCTTTTCCGTAGGCCGTGCAGGGCATGAACCGCTGCTGATGCGCTGGCACCATCGGCAAGTGGTCAGCGAGGCATCGCAGGGTCGCATAGGGACATGGGAGCGAGTAGAGCGCCGGGCGTGGCGGCACGCCGCGGAGCTGACGCGGGCTTGGCATCGTGCCCTCACCGCAGCAAAACTGCGTGCTGATTTGGTGCCCTATGCGCTGCGGCATTCCTCGGTTGTTCGCGCTCTTCGGGCTGGCCTGCCAGTGCGGCTGGTGGCCGCGGTGCATGATACGTCCGTGGCCATGATCGAACGCCATTACGCAGCATACATCGTGGATCAGACCGAGGAGTTGCTGCGTCGCGCTATGTTGCCGCTGGCGCCCGCCTCCGTGACGCCTCTGCGGTGCGTCGGCTGAGTCGCCTCCCGATTGCGCCCGGCGAAACCGGGTAGCCCGGGGCGTCCGGCGGGCGAATCGGGAGGACCCGCTGGCGCCTGCAGTCCACCGCTGGCCTGACCCCGAGCAAGGAGATCAATCCTCATGACCAAGGCTGAATTCAGCGTTACAACGACTACGGTCCTTTCTTCCTGCCCCACCGCGATCGAGGTTGTATTGCGGGTAGATGAACCCACTTTGGACTCGCTGCGCGGCCGCCCAGCGGCGGCAAAGTGGAGCGTGCGCAGGATTTGCTGGAGGAGACGGAAGACCTGCTGGCCTTGATCCCTGCCGACTGCGTCGGCGGTACGGCAGTGAAAGCGCTCAGGGCCATCGACCGGCTCGATCGGACAACTCCGGCCGCCAAGGATGCGGAACAGGCGTTCGAGGTTGCGCGCGGCTCACTGTTTGCTTCGGCTGGGCAGCTCCTGCCGCACGCTCCGCTTGACTTGGCGGCGTTCGGCAGGGAGCATCTTTCCGCCGAACTCGCTACAAAGGCTTGTTGCCGTGGCTAGCGGGCATCCATTGCGGCCGCTCGCTCGAATGGGATGGCAAATGCCAGAAGTCAGCGGGAACGAAGTGCCGTTCGCAGATGAGCTGAATCGAAGGTGGGCGGAGGAAATCAAAGAGCTCATCGACTGGCGCCGGCACGCTCTTCGCGAATCTGGTAGCCGACACTGGTTGATGTTAATTCGTCAGACTACCTCTTTTTCCAAGACGGATGCTGCAGATTCCCCGAGTGACGTGCGCTTTCCGTCTATGTGGCGGCGGCATTTCGAGAGGTTGCCCCCTCTTTCATCCGCAGCGATTCACCAACCCCTGGGCACCGCGTGGTGGAATTCCATCGACGCCGAAAGCTGGAACGTAGCGCCGGTGGCCAAGGGCGCCGACCCTCTCTGGGTCTATGGCGGTGCCGCCGCTGAATGGGCAGGGTGGATAGAAAAAGTTCGGTCGAACATACTGGTGGCCCATGCGCGCCGCACGCTCGATGAGTTACAGGACGGTCGAATGCAAGCGGTTGGCTGCCCGCAGCATGGCGGTCGCATCGGTGAGCCTATAGTGCTGCCATATCGGCAGTTCGAGCCGCGTCGTTGGTCGGTGCTGCAAGACGGTTCGATCAGCTTCAGGGATGGCAACGGGGCGATCTGGATGTGTGAGGATTTTCGGGTCAGCATCCAAGGCCGCCTGGAAAGTACCGAAGTGGTCTCAGAACCGTTGCGCAGCGGCGTGGCTGGAAGACCAACGAGTGCGCACCTCATCAGGCAGGAATTCCTTCGCCGCGTCGCATCGAATGAAAAATGCACTACTAAGACTAATGAAGCGAAACATATTAGCGCATGGCTGGAAGAACATCACCCAGAAATGCCTCCCGCTAAACCAAAAAGTATTATGAATTCAATGGTAGATTTATTCAGACCGCATTTTAAGGTGCCACAACGCTCCGGGCGGGTTAAGCCACGAGAGGTAGACTGAGGCCCCGTCCCACAACGAGGCCCGAAATTATCGTCCGCACCGAATTTCGGGCGTCTATTTCGGGCGCATGCATGGGTGGATGGTCCGCACTCTGTCTGGAGAGTGGTGGACAAATGACCGAGTCGACTTCAGCGCCGATTAAGGAACCGCAGCCTCCGCTGGTACCCGCTCGCACGCAGGCGGCTATCCCGGGCAAGCCCAAGGCGCTGGCGAACACAGCGATGGCACAGCTGAAGCCCGCCCTCACTGGTGAACTCCTGCCGGAATTTGTGACCATCCCGACGTGGTGTGCCATGAGCGGCATGAGCCGCAGCCTCGCCTATGAGTTGGCGGCTTCGGGCGACATCGTGATGGTGAAGCTGCGTGGCCGGAGCCTTATTCACGTGCCTCCGTCGCTCGCCTGGATGCGTACCTTGCCGCCGGCCAAGATTAAGGCGCCGGCTGGCAAGTAAACATGGAACCTTCAGTGCCGTCGCGTGGCTTCGTCGTGTTGCCGCGCGGGCTGCTGGATGACCTTGGCATTTCGACCGCCCGCGAGCCCTTTTGCCGACGGGCGGCACTTGTCTGGTTGATCGAGACGGCAGCATGGGCCGAGCGGCAGGTCGTGATCGCGGGCCGGGCTGTCACTTGGTAGCGTCCGCGTTCGTGGTGGAAATTCGCACGACATGAGGGTGTAGGCAGAGGTGGCCATCGGATCAGGCGGCTACGGTGGAGTTGCGAGGCTTCACCCTGAACCGAACGAGGACCCGATGACCG
>JBIKOJ010000019.1:0-37311 GCA_044358135.1 Acetobacteraceae bacterium
CTGCCCAGCCCGCCCACCTTCTGGAAGGTGAATCCGTCCGACAGCCCGATCCTGATCCTCTCGGTGCAGTCGGAGGAACTGCCGCTGCACGAGGTGAACGACTACGCCGACAACATCCTCGCCCAGCAGATCTCCACCATCAACGGCGTCAGCCAGGTGTTCATCGGCGGCCAGCAGAAGCGCAGCGTGCGCGTGCAGGTCGATCCCTCGCGCCTCGCGGCCATGGGCCTCACCATCGAGGATGTCCGCACATCCCTGTTCACCGCCACCGCCAACGCGCCCAAGGGCACGATCGATGGCGCCCAGCGCAGCTTCACCATCTACGCCAACGACCAGATGACCCGGCCGGAGGAATACGACAACCACGTCATTTCCTACCGCAACGGCGCCCCCATCCGCGTGCGCGACGTGGGCCGCGCGGTGGAAGCGGCAGACAATCTGCGCGTGGCCGCCTACCAGAACGGCAAGCGCGGCGTGCAGCTGATCATCTTCAAGCAGGCCGAAGCCAACATCCTGGACACGGTGGCCCGCATCAAGCGCGAGCTGCCCCGCCTGCAGGCCTCCATCCCCCCCTCCATCGAGGTGGCGGAGATCGTCAACCGCACCGGCACCATCAAGCACACGGTGGAGGAGGTGGAGTACCACCTTGTCCTCACCGTCGGCCTGGTCGTGATGGTGATCTTTCTGTTCCTGCGCAACCTGTGGGCCACGATCATCCCCAGCCTCACCGTGCCGATCGCGCTGGTTGGCACCTTCGCGGCGATGTACCTGCTGGACTACAGCCTCAACAACCTCTCCCTCATGGCGCTCATCATCGCCATCGGCTTCGTGGTCGACGATGCGATCGTGATGCTGGAGAACATCTACCGCCACATCGAGGACGGGATGCGCCCGATGGAAGCGGCCATCAAGGGCGCCTCCGAGATCGGCTTCACCATCGTCTCCATCTCCATCTCGCTGATCGCGGTGTTCATCCCGCTGCTGCTGATGGGCGGCATCGTCGGGCGCCTGTTCCGCGAATTCGCGATGGTGGTCACCATCTCCGTGATCGTCTCGATGGTCGTCTCGCTCACCCTCACGCCGATGATGTGCTCGCGCTTCCTGTCGCACCATTCCGGCACCCACAACTGGGCCTACCGCGCGGTGGAGAAGTTCTTCGACCTGCTGCTGGCCGGCTACCGCCGCACGCTGGATGTGGCGCTGCGCTTCCAGTTCATCACCCTGCTGGTGTTCTTCGCCACGCTCGGCGGCACCGTCTACATGTTCATCACCATCCCCAAGGGCTTCTTCCCGGAACAGGACAACGGCATGCTGTTGGGCATCGCCGAGGCCAACCAGGACATCTCGTTTGCCGACATGCAGAAGCGCACGCTGTCGGTGGGCGAGGTTCTCATGCAGGACCCGGCGATCAAGGCCTATTCCACCGCGGTCGGCGCCGGCATCTTCGGCCAGACCAGCAACAACGCCCGCTTCTTCATCGCGCTGAAGCCGTGGGAGGAGCGCAAGGTCACCGCCCAGCAGGTGATCGCCCGGCTGCGCCCCAAGCTCGCCCGCCTGGAAGGCGTGCAGATGTTCCTCTCCGCCGGGCAGGATGTGCGCATCGGCGGCCGCGTCTCCAAAACCCAGTACCAGTACACCCTGCAAAGTGCCGACACGGACGAGCTGTATTCCTGGGCGCCGCGCATCCTGAACCGCCTGCGCAGCGTGCCGGAACTGCGCGACCTCGCCACCGACCAGCAGAACGGCGGCACCACCGCCATGCTCACCATCGACCGCGACCAGGCCGCCCGCTTCGGCATCAACCCCACCGTGATCGACGACACGCTCTACAGCGCCCTCGGCCAGCGCCAGGTGACGCAATATTTCACCCAGGTGAACACCTACCGCCTGATCATCGAGGTGCTGCCGGAGATGCAGGGCAGCCTCGATGTGCTGAACAAGCTCTTCGTCCGCTCCAACACCGGCGTCCCGGTGCCGCTCTCCACCTTCGTGAAGGTGGACACCACGAAAACCGCGCCGCTCTCCATCGGCCACCAGATGCAGTTCCCCGCCGTCACCCTCAGCTTCAACCTCGCCGAGGGCGTGGCGCTGGGCCAGGCGGTGGATGCGGTGAACCGCACGGTGCGCGAAATGGGCGTGCCGATCTCGGTGCAGGGCACCTTCCAGGGCACCGCCCAGGCCTTCCAGGCCTCGCTCGCCAGCCAGCCCTACCTGATCGCCGCCGCGCTGATCACGGTGTACATCATCCTGGGCATCCTCTACGAAAGCTACGTCCTGCCGCTCACCATCCTCTCCACCCTGCCCTCGGCCGGCCTGGGCGCCTTCCTCGCGCTGATGGCCTTCGGCTACGACCTCTCGGTCATCGCCATCATCGGCGTGCTGCTGCTGATCGGCATCGTGAAGAAGAACGGCATCATGATGGTGGATTTCGCCATCACCGCCGAACGAAGGGATGGCGCCACGCCGTTCGATGCCATCCGCCAGGCCTGCCTGCTGCGCTTCCGCCCGATCGTCATGACCACGATGGCCGCCCTGCTCACCGGCCTGCCGCTGATGTTCGGCGAAGGCCCGGGCAGCGAGCTGCGCCGCCCGCTCGGCTTCGCCATGGTCGGCGGGCTGGCGGTCAGCCAGGTGCTCACGCTCTACACCACGCCGATCGTGTACCTCTACCTGGAGCGCCTGCAGCGCATGCTGCTGCCCAAGCGCGCCCACCCGCTGCCCACCCTGGCGGAAAAGATGGGCACCGCCGCAGGGGATTGAGCCCTGGCGGCAGATCGACAAGCGCGCGAGTGATCCGCATCACTGCGGGCCTCGCGCGTTGTCATGATAGTGTCATCGAACTGAAATAGCGGAGTCGCCGACCCTGCCTAGGGTGCCGGCAACCGGGTCTCGGAGTCCCGGTCGCCAGTGCATGAACCGTCAGGAGTTCCCATGAACCGCCTTACCTCCCTGTTGGGAGCCGCCATCGCCAGCGTGGCACTTCTCGCGGGCACCGCCGCCTCGGCGCAGCAGATCACCGGCGCCGGCGCCACCTTCCCCAACCCGCTCTACCAGAAATGGGGCGAGGCGGCGCAGAAGGCCATCGGCGTGCAGCTCAACTACCAGTCCGTCGGTTCCGGCGCGGGCCTCACCCAGGCGCGCAACCGCACCGTCGATTTCGGCGCCTCCGACGCCCCGATGGCCGGACCGCAGCTTGAGGAGCACCGGCTGCTCCAGTTCCCCACCGTGATGGGCTCGCTGGTCGCCATCGTGAACATCCCCGGCGTGGCCGACAACCAGCTGAAGATGACAGGTGAACTCCTGGCCGAGATCTACCTGGGCAAGATCACCAAGTGGAACGACCCCAAGCTGGTGGAAATGAACCGCGGCGTCGCCCTGCCGAACCTGGCGATCGCCCCGGTCTATCGGGCGGACGGCTCCGGCACCACCTTCGTATGGGTGTCCTACCTTTCCGCCGTCTCGCCGGAGTGGAAGTCCGTCGTCGGCGTCGGCACCTCCGTGAAGTGGCCCGCCGGCACCGGCGCCCGCGGCAACGAAGGCGTGGCCGGCACCGTCCGCAACACCCGCGGCGCCATCGGGTATGTCGAGAACGCCTACGCCATCCAGAACAAGCTGGTTTCCACCCAGATCCGCAACAAGGCCGGCAACTTCGTCTCTCCGTCCCACGAGAGCTTCCTCGCCGCGGCTGAGAACGCCGACTGGTCGGTGCCGAACTTCGCCGCCAACCTGGTCGATCAGCCCGGCGCCAAGAGCTGGCCGATCGTGTCGCCCACCTTCATCCTGCTGCCCCGGGATCCCAAGGATGCGGCCCGCTCGGCCAACGTGATGAAGTTCTTCGACTGGGCCTTCACCAACGGCACCATGCTGGCCGAGGAGCTGGAATACATCCCGCTGCCCAAGGCGGTGCAGGATGCCGTGCGCGCCGCCTGGAAGTCCCAGGTAAAGGGCCCCGACGGCCGGCCCGTGATGTGATCCGCGCCCCCGGCCGCCATCTGGCGGCCGGGGGATAGCCCTGCCCCACCGACCACGCCGGAAACCCCATGGCATCCACCACCACTGTCGACAGCGATCTCGTCTCCCGCAAGGGGCGCTCCGCCAGCACAGGCGACCGCATCTTTGCCGGCCTCTGCCGCGGTGCCGGCATCTTCGTGCTGATCCTGCTCGGCGCGATCATCGTGGAGCTGTTCATCGGCGGCTGGCCCGTGTTCAAGGCTGTCGGCGTCGGTTTCGTCTGGGGCTCCAACTGGGATCCCGTCGCCGAGGAGTTCGGCGCCCTGGTGCCGATCTACGGCACGATCATCACCTCCATCCTCGCCCTGCTGCTCGCCGTGCCGGTCGCCTTCGGCATCGCCTACTTCCTGACCGAGATCGCGCCGCTGAAGCTGCGCCGCCCCGTCGGCACCGCAGTGGAACTGCTCGCCGCGGTACCCTCGATCATCTACGGCATGTGGGGCTTCTTCGTGGTCGTCCCGCTGATGGCCCAGCACGTCCAGCCGCTGATCATCGACACGGTGGGAGAGCTGCCCCTGATCGGCTGGCTCTTCGCCGGCCCGCCCTTCGGCACCGGCATCTTCACCGCCGCCCTGATCCTGGCGATCATGATCATCCCCTTCATCGCCGCCACGATGCGCGACGTCTTCCTCACCGTGCCGGCCGTCTTCAAGGAGAGCGCCTACGGCCTCGGCTGCACGCGGTGGGAGGTGATGTGGAACATCGTCATCCCCTACACCCGCAAGTCGGTGGTCGGCGGCATCATGCTCGGCCTCGGCCGCGCCCTGGGCGAAACGCTCGCCGTCACCTTCGTCATCGGCAACGCCAACCGCATCGCCACCTCCATCTTCGGCCCCGGCAACACCATCGCCTCGCTGGTCGCCCTCGAATTCGGCGAGGCGGAGGCCGGCAGCCTCAAGCTCTCGGCCTTGCTGGCCCTCGGCTTCATCCTCTTCGTCCTGTCCTTCATCGTGCTGGCGGTGTCCCGGGTGCTTCTGCGCCCCCGGGCCGGGCAATAGGGAGCGCCGGCATGAGCGCCACCACCATCGCCACCGGCCCGCACAAGGACATGGACGCCGCGGCCCGCCTGGGCCGCAGCCGCAAGCGCCGCGACCGCATCGTGCTCTGGCTCGCGCTCGCGGCCACCGCCATCGGCCTGTTCTTCCTGTTCTCCATCCTTGCCACCCTCGCCTGGCGCGGGCTGGAGGCGATGAGCCTGCGCGTGTTCACCGATGTCACCCGCCCGCCCGGCTCCAATGGCGGCCTGCTGAACGCCATCGTCGGCAGCCTGATCCAGACCCTGCTGGGCGCGGCGATCGGCACCCCGATCGGCCTGCTGGTCGGCACCTACCTCTCCGAATATGCCGCCGGCTCCCGGCTCGGCAACGCGGTGCGCTTCGTCTCCGACATCCTGCTTTCGGCGCCGTCGATCCTGATCGGCCTCTTCGTCTACCAGCTCCTCGTCCTGCCCTTCGGCGGCTTCTCCGGCATCGCCGGCGCCATCGCGCTGGCCGTGATCGTCATCCCCATCGTGGTCCGCACCACGGAGGACATGCTCTCGCTCATCCCCACCGCGCTGCGGGAGGCGGCAGTCGCCCTCGGCGCGCCGAAATGGAAGATGATCGTGCTGGTCTGCTACCCCGCCGTGCGTTCCGGCCTCATCACCGGCGCCCTGCTGGCCGTCGCCCGCATCGCCGGCGAGACCGCGCCGCTGCTGTTCACCTCGCTCGGCAACCTCACCTGGGCGGTCGATCTCAGCAAGCCGATGGGCAGCCTCCCCGTCACCATCTACACCTATGCCGGCTCGCCCTATGCCGACTGGATCGCCCTGGGCTGGACCGGCGCGCTGCTGATCACGCTCGGCGTGCTCGCCATCAACATCCTCGCCCGCGTCGTGCTGCGCCAGCGCAGCTGACCCCCGCCACCTGCCGGACCAGCCCTCCAGGAGCTGCCATGAACGAAGCCACAACCACCAGCCAGGCCGCGCCGATCACCGGCCCCACGCTTGAAACCCGCCCGGAGATCGCCGACACCCCGGCCAAGATCGCCATTCGCAACCTCGATTTCTACTACGGCGACAACAGGGCGCTGAAGGGGATCAACCTCGATTTCCCGGATCGCCAGGTCACCGGCATGATCGGCCCCTCCGGCTGCGGCAAGTCCACCCTGCTGCGCTGCCTCAACCGGATGTACGATCTCTACCCGGGCCAGCGCGCCACCGGCCAGGCCACGATGGACGGGATCAACATCGTCGACCCGAAGGTGGACCTCAATGCCCTGCGCAGCCGCATCGGCATGGTGTTCCAGAAGCCCACCCCCTTCCCGATGACGATCCACGAAAACATCGCCTTCGGCGTGAAGCTGCACGAAAAGCTCAGCAAGGCCGAGATGGACGAACGCGTGGAATGGTCCCTCACCCGTGCCGCCCTGTGGGAGGAAGTGAAGGACCGCCTCGCCACCCCCGCCGCCGGCCTCTCCGGCGGCCAGCAGCAGCGCCTGTGCATCGCCCGCTCCATCGCCGTCCGCCCGGAGGTGATCCTGTTCGACGAGCCCACCAGCGCGCTCGACCCGATCAGCACGCTGAAGGTGGAGGAGCTGATCGACGAGCTGAAGCAGGATTTCACCATCGCCATCGTCACCCACAACATGCAGCAGGCCGCCCGCTGCGCCGACCGCGTCGCCTTCTTCTACCTCGGCGAAATGGTGGAGGTCGGCACCGCGGCACAGATGTTCACCGCCCCGCGCGAACTGCGAACGCAGCAATACATCACCGGCCGCTTCAGCTGAGAGGCTCCCAGATGCCCCAGGAACACATCGTCAAAAGCTACGAGCAGGAGCTGAAGCGCCTGCGCGACCTCATCGTGGAGATGGGCGGCATGGTCGAAAGCCAGGTCGCCCTGGCCTGCACCGCCATCCTCCAGCGCGACCGCACCGCCGCCGCCCAGGCGATGGAAGCCGACCCGAAGGTGGATGCCCGCGAGCACGAGATCGAGCAATACGTCATCCGCCTGCTCGCCCTGCGCCAGCCCATGGCCGGCGATCTGCGCCACATCGTCGCCGCGCTGAAATCCACCGGCGACCTCGAACGCATCGGCGACTACGCCGCCAACGTCGCCAAGCGCAGCCTGGTGCTGCAGGAATTCAGCCTGCGCTCGGCGGCCAGCGGCCTCGCCCACATGGCCGCCCTGGTGCAGGAGAACCTCAAGCGCGTCATCGACGCGGTCGGCGCCGACGACCCCGAGAAAGCCATGCAGGTCTGGCGCAGCGACGAGGCGATCGACGAGATCTACAACGCCCTGTTCCGCGAGCTCATCACCTACATGATGGAAGACCCGCGCAACATCACCCCCTGCACCCACCTCCTGTTCATCGCCAAGAACCTGGAGCGCATCGGCGACCACGCCACCAACATCGCCGAAACCGTGCACTACGCCGTCACCGGCATCCCGCTTACCGAGGCAAGGCCCAAAAGCGACCTCTCGTCCTTCGCCAACGTCCGGCCCGCCGGCGAATGAGGACCGAAACGATGCCGCCACGCCGCCAGGCCCCGGCGCCCGAACCCATGGCCACACCCAACCGCCCGCTGATCCTGGTGGTGGAAGACGAAGCCGCCCTGCTCACCATGCTGCGCTACAACCTGGAAAAGCACGGCTACCGCGTGGAGGAGGCAGGGAACGGCGAGGAAGCCCTCGCCCGCATCGCCGAGGAACGCCCGGACCTCGTCCTGCTCGACTGGATGCTCCCGGTCCTCTCCGGCATCGAGGTCTGCCGCCAGATCCGCCGCCACCCCGATACCCGCGAGCTGCCCGTCATCATGCTCACCGCCCGCACCGAGGACCAGGACGCGGTGCGCGCGCTGAACACCGGGGCCGACGACTACATCACCAAGCCCTTCGGCCTCGAAGCCCTGATGGCCCGCATCCGCGCCCTGCTGCGCCGCGCCAGCACCGCGCCGGCCAAGGGCCGCCTGGAATACGCCGACATCGCCATGGACCTCGCCGCCCACCGCGTGCAGCGCAACGGCCGCGCCGTGCATCTCGGCCCCACCGAATACCGCCTGCTGGAATTCTTCCTCCAGCACCCTACCCGCGTCTTCACCCGCGAGGAACTGCTCAACGCCGTCTGGGGCCCCGACATCCACGTCGAACCCCGCACCGTCGATGTCCACATCCGCCGCCTGCGCAAGGCGATCAACGCCGAAGGCGAAGCCGACATCATCCGCACCGTCCGCGCGGCCGGCTACGCACTGGACACCGAACCGGCCTAGGCGGGAAGACATAAGCAAGAAAGGCTGGGCTCTGCCCAGACCCGCCAGGGGCCAAGCCCCTGGACCTTATTATTGCAATGATACCCGGCCATCTCTTCTTCGTCATTGCGACCGCAGCGAAGCAATCCACCTTCCATCCGCCGGCCATTCAAATATCTCCAAGCAATATCCTGCAGAATAGAGGTCCAGGGGCTAGGCCCGTCGCGCGAAGGCGCGCAACGGACCAGGTGGGTCTGGGCGAAGCCCAGCCTTCCTTCCCCCCCCGGCAATCGTCATCACTCTGTCACAGTACCTTCAAGGTACTGTCGCCAACCCCCCGCCATAACCGCCCCGCACACCACGGGGATTCGCGATGCTGGTTCTGGATGGCCTGACCAAACGCTTCGGCACCGTCACCGCTGTCGACGCCGCCTCGCTGTCCATCCCCCGCGGCCAGTTCGTCGGCATCATCGGCCGCTCCGGCGCCGGCAAGTCCACCCTGCTGCGCAGCATCAACCGCCTGTCCGAACCCAGCGCCGGCCGCATCGCCTGGAACGGCGCGGACGTCACCGCGCTCAAGGGCCCCGCCCTGCGCGACTGGCGCCGCCGCTGCGCCATGATCTTCCAGCAGTTCAACCTCGTCGGCCGGCTGGACGTGCTGAACAACGTCCTCCTCGGCCGCCTCGCCCACACGCCCGGCTGGCGCGCCATGTCCCGCCTCTGGCCCCACCAGGACCGCCTGCTCGCCATGTCCGCGCTGGAACAGATGGACATCGCCGGCCTCGCAGCCCAGCGCGCCGATACCCTCTCCGGCGGCCAGCAGCAGCGCGTCGCCATCTGCCGCGCCCTGCTGCAGGAGCCGGAGATCATCCTGGCCGACGAGCCCGTCGCCTCGCTCGATCCGCGCAACGCCAAGATCGTGATGGACGCCCTGCAGCGCATCAACCGCCACCACGGCCTCACCGTGCTGGTCAACCTGCACTCGCTCGACCTCGCCCGCACCTATTGCGACCGCCTGGTCGGCATGGCCGCCGGCCGCATCGTGTTCGACGACGTGCCCGCCGCCCTCACCGACGGCGTCTCGCGCACACTCTACGGCATGGAAGCCGCCGACGTGATCGATCACGCGGCCGCCCCAGGCCTCGAAGCCGGCCTCGCCGCACAGGCCGCCTGACACCCCTCCCCCCGAAAAGGACCTCCCCATGCTGAACCGCCGCACCGTCCTGGTGGCCCTCGGCGCCTCCACGGGCCTCGCCACCGCCGCCCGCGCCCAGGCCTGGAAGGCCCGCTACCCCGAAATCGTCCTCGCCGTCGTCCCGGCCGAGAACGCCTCGGGCGTCACCGATCGCATGGGCCCGTTCGTTGCCTATCTCTCGCGTGAACTGGGCACCAAGGTCACCCTGCGCATCGCCAACGACTACGCCGCGGTGATCGAAGGCCAGCGCGCCGGCAACATCCATATCGGCGTCTACGGCCCCGCCTCCTTCGCCCGCGCCCGCCTCACCGGCGTGAAAACCGACGCCTTCGTCATCGATGTGAACGGCGACGGCTCCAAGGGCTACTACTCGGTGTTCTATTCGATGGCGAAGTCGCCGTTCCAGAAGATCGAGGACCTGCGCGGCAAGAACGCCGGCATGGTCGATCCCAACTCCGCCTCCGGCTACTCCATGCCGATGTTCGCCCTGAACCAGATCGGCATCCCCGATGCCAGCAAGTTCTTCGGCCGCATCCAGAATACCGGCAGCCACGAGAACGCCATCATCGCCCTCACCCAGGGCACCGTGGACGTCGCCACCAACTGGTGGAACGCCGACGACGACAGCAACCTCACGCGCATGCTGAACAAGGGCATGCTCAAGCACGCCGACGGCAAGCCGATGACCTACCAGGACTTCCGCATCGTGATGAAGTCGCCGCTGATCATCAACTCGCCCACCGCCATGCTGTCAGACCTGCCGGACGAGCTGAAATCCGCCATCCGCACCGCGTATCTCCAGGCCCACACCAAGGACGAGGCCGCCTTCAAGCGCCTCACCGATGGCAAGGCCCGCCCCTGGGAAGCCGTGGACAACGCCGCCTACGACGAGACCATCAAGCTGCTCCAGTTCGTGGACCAGCTGCGCCGCCGCTCGTCCTGATCGGTTCCGCCGGCGGCACCCCTGGGTGCCGCCGGCCCTCTCCCTGCATGCCGGAACCGCAATGACCGCCTCCACCACGGCGAACCACACCGTCACCGTGCTGCCCGATCCGCAGCTCGCCCCGCTGATGCGCGCCTATGGCGAGGCGATGGCCGCCAAGCGCCGCCAGCTCATCCTCGGCGCCGTGCTGTTCACCCTCGCCCTCGCTTTGGCCCTCCTGGGCGCGGAGGTCGAGCTCGGCACGCTCTGGGCCAAGATCGGCAATTTCACCAGCTACTTCACCCGCCTCGCCCATCTGGATAACGGCGCCTCCGTGCTGTCAGACCCCGCCGAGTGGTTCTGGGGCCTGCGCAAATGGTCGCTGCTGATCGGCGAAACCCTGCTCATCGCCTATGTCGGCACAATCACCGGCGCGGCCTTCGCCTTCTGCCTCTGCTTCCTCTGCACGCCCGGCCTCATGCCCTTTCCCTGGGTCCGCGCCGCCACCCGCCGCGTGCTGGAATTCGCCCGCACCGTGCCGGAGATCGTCTTCGCGTTGATCTTCGTCGTCGCCTTCGGCCTCGGCCCCGTCCCCGGCGTGCTCGCCGTCGCCATCCACACCACCGGCGCGCTCGGCAAGCTCTTCGCCGAGGTGGTGGACAATATCGACGCGAACCCCGTCGAGGGCGTGCGCAGCAGCGGCGGCACCTGGTTCGCCCAGGTGCGCTTCGGCGCCGTGCCCCAGGTGCTCTCCAACTTCGTCAGCTACACGCTGCTGCGTTTCGAGATCAACGTGCGCGGCGCCGCCGTCATGGGCTTCGTCGGCGCCGGCGGCATCGGCGAGGAACTCATCACCGCCATCCGCAAGTTCTTCTACGCCGATGTCAGCGCCATCCTGCTGCTGATCATGGCCTGCGTGGTGGTGATCGACCTCGTCTCCGAACGCGTCCGCCACCGCCTGCTCGCCCTGGAACCCCGCTGATGCGCGACATCTTCCTCGCCGATCAGGCCGGCCTCGCCGCGCGCCATGCCGCCGCCCTGCGCCCCAACATCGCCACCCGCCTCATGGTCACCGGTGGCATCGCCGGCGCCATCGCGCTCTACCTCGCCGGCCTCGTCCTGCTCGGCTTCTCCCCCGCGCGCATCCTCGCCGGCCTTTACCGCCTGGGCGACATCATCCCGCTCATGCTGCCGCCCATCCCTGCCAGCTGGGCCCGCACCGAGATCTACCTGCACGCCCTCGGCCAAACCCTGGCCATCGCCTTCCTCGGCACCATGGCCGCCGCCATCCTCGCCGCCCCGCTCGGCTTCCTCGCCGCGCGCAACATCGTCGCCAACCGGCTGGTCCACTTCCTCACCCGCCGCTCGCTCGATGCCGGGCGCAGCATCGATACGCTGATCTGGGCCCTCATCTGGATCAACGTCGTCGGCCTCGGCCCCTTCGCCGGCGCGCTCGCCATCATGTCGTCAGACCTGTTCAGCTACGCCAAGCTCATGAGCGAGGCGATCGAAACCGCCGATCGCCGCCCCGTCGAAGGCGTGCTGGCCTCCGGCGGCTCGCGCCTCCACTCCATCCGCTTCGGCATCGTGCCCCAGGTGCTGCCGGTCCTCGCCAGCCAGGTGCTCTACTACTTCGAAAGCAACACCCGCTCCGCCACCATCATCGGCATCGTCGGCGCCGGCGGCATCGGCCTGGTGCTCTCCGAACAGATCCGCGTGCTGGAATGGAACGAGGCCGCTGCCATCATCCTCATGGTGCTCGTCACCGTGGCGATCATCGACGCGATCTCCGAACGGCTGCGGGCGATGATTATCGGAAGGAAGTAAGGAGTCTTCTTTTTCTGAAGAAAAAGAAGCAAAAAGACTTCATGACTTTGCGCCGTGGCGAGCCCCAGCGCAAAGTCGCAAAAGTTTTTTGGTTCTTTTTTTCAAAAAAGAACCCCTTCCCTTGCTACCCCTCCCCAAGCATCCTCCCTGCCCTGGAATCCAAGGGGAGCCCCCATCATGCACATCGATCTCACCGGCCGCCGTGCCGTCGTCTGCGGCGGCAGCCGCGGCATCGGCCGTTGGATTGCTCTCGGCCTGGCCGAAGCCGGCGCCACCGTCTCCGCCTGCGCCCGCGGCCTGCCGGCGCTGGAGGAGGTGCGCGCCGCCAGCGGCGGCCAGATCCACGTCGCCTCCTGCGACCTCTCGAAGGAGGCGGAGATCACCCGCTATATCGCCCAGGCCGCCGAGGCCCTGGGCGGCATCGACATCCTGGTGAACAACGCCACCGGCTACGGCCTGGGCGACGCGGAGGCGGATTGGGAAGCCAGCCTGGATGTGGACCTGCTCGCCGCCGTCCGCGCCAGCCGCGCCGCCATGCCGCACCTGATGCAGGCCGGCGAGCGCGGCCTGGCCGGCCAGGGCTACGGCGCCAGCATCATCAACATCTCCTCGGGCTCCGGCCTCAACCCCTCGGTGCGCACGCCGGCCTATGGCGCGGCCAAGGCGGCGGTGATCCACTACACCCGCACCCAGGCCGCCGCCCTGGCCAGGCACGGCATCCGCGCCAACTGCGTCGCCCCCGGCAGCATCGAATTCCCCGGCGGGCTGTGGGACCGCAGCAAGACGGAGAACCCCGCCCTCTACGGCCAGATCCTCGGCGCCATGCCCACCGGCCGCCTCGGCCGCCCGGAGGAAGTCGCCAGCGTCGTCGCCTTCCTCGCCTCCCCGCTCGCCATGTGGATCACCGCCCAGGTCATCGGCGTCAGCGGCGGCCAAGGCTTCGCCCGCTAACACCAACAGCGCCCTTTCCTTCCCCCTCCCCCTCGTGGGGAGGGCCGGGGTGGGGGGCGAAGCCGTCCGCGAACGTTGTAAATGCGCCAGCTAAACCGGCATCACCGGTTTCGCGTCCCTCCGCCTACGTACGTAAAAAGACCCCTTGCCATCCCAACGACAGTTAGAGATATTCCCTTTCATGACATCCCATCCCCCCTCCCTCGCCGAGCATTTCGCCGGCCTGCGCGCTGCGCTCCAGCCGCAGACAGGAGAATTGCGCCCGCACGCCGGCGCGCTGGATGTCATGCTGCTCACCCTCCTCTCCGCCCTCCTCGGCCGGCTGGTGCGTCTCGCCCGCGCCTGGCACCCCGCCCCCACGCAGGAGGACTCCGACCAGGAGGCTGATGCCCCCCTCTTCCCCGTCGCCCTGCTCTATCTCTTCGGCCCCCGCCGCAACCGCGGCATGCGCCCCCACGCCCGAACCACGCCCATCGTCCACCCCCGCACCGCCCGCGCCCCGCCTTCCCAGGGCGCACCCAAACTGCTCCCCCCCACGCCCCAAACAGCAAAACGGCCCCAAACGGGGCCGCAATGCGACATCTATTTTATTACGATATCAACTCATTCCCCTAACGCGTAGGCGCAAACCCGAACACCCGCTCGAACCGCTTGGCAAACGCCGGCCAAACCTCGGGGTTCAGCACCCGCGTCGCCGGCTTCCCATCCAAAATATCCAAAATTTGCTGTGCCGCGATCCGCCCCATCTGCTCCCGGCTTTCCCGAGTCACCCCCGCCGTGTGCTGGCTCACGATCACGTTGTCCAGCGTCAGCAGCGGATGCTCCAGCGGCGGCGGCTCCTTGGCCCACACATCCAGCCCGGCCCCGGCGATCTTGCCCGCCTTCAGCACCTCGTACAGCGCCGCCTCGTCATGAATACCGCCCCGCGCCGTGGTGATGAAATAGGCCGAAGGCTTCATCCGCGCGAACTGCGCCGCCCCCACCATCCCCAGCGTCTCCTTGGTGCGCGGGCAGTTCACGCTCACATAGTCGGCCTCGGCGCACAGCGTATCCAGATCCACCTTCTCCGCCCCACGCGCCGTCATCTGCTCGGCCGTCAGGTACGGATCATACGCCAGCACCCGCATCCGGAACGCCACCCGGCACAGCTCCGCCAGCCGCGTGCCGACATGCCCCATCCCGATGATCCCAATCGTCTTGTCCAGCGCATTGCGCCCGATATAGGCCGCCCGGTCGAACACCAGCTCGCGCCGCATCGCCCGGTCGATCTCGCCGATCCGCTTGGTCAGGTTCAGCAGCAGCGCCAACGCATGCGTCGCCACCCCTTCCGCATTTCCCCCCGCCTGGTTCACCGCCAGCACGCCGGCCGCGGTGCAGGCGTCCACGTCGATCGTGTCGTAGCCGGCGCCGTTGCTGCTCACCACCAGCAGGTTCGGGCAGCGCGCCAGGAACTCCGGATGCGCGAAGAACTCGGCAGCCAGCTCGTCCCGGCTCGCCCCGATCTGGAAGGCGTGCGCCGCCTCCAGCACCGGCGCAACCACCGCGGCCGGCGAGTCGTTCTCCAGCTTGTCCAGCCGCACGTCCGGCCGGGCCTCCATCATCTCGTTGAACACGGTATGCGCGACATACTTCACGTAGAACACGCGCTTGGTATTGGCGGCCATGGAGGTTCTTTCGGGCTCGTTGGGACGTGCCGCCACGCTACACCCCGCGATGCCGCCTGCAAACGTGCCACCCTGGCCGCAGCGCCCGAACCGCGCTAAGCCACAAGCCAACCCGCGAAGGAGCCGCCCCATGGCAGCCGGAACCACCACGACCTCGATCACCCTCGAAGAGAACGAGGTCGCCCTGATCATCGGCGAGGAAGACGGCGCCATGTCCGTCCGCGTCGTCTCCGCCACCGAAGTCGCCGAGGATGCCGAGGAAATCGGCGCCGCCCCCGAGATCGTGCTGGCGCTCGCCATGCGCCTGCTCAAGGACCCCGAGTTCCACGACGACGTCCTGGAATGGTACTACGCCCAGGACGACGACGAGGACGACGCGAAGTAGGCTAGTCCCCCCGCAGCGCGAAGGCGGCCTTGGCCGCCGGTCGCGCCAGGGCGGCCGCGTACCACTCCCGCACCGCCGGCTTGTCCAGCAGCGCCTCGGGGTTCATGCGCAGGTAGAACACGCAGCAGGCCAGGTTGAGGTCGGCCACCGTGAACCGCCCGCCCATCACGAACCCGCCGCCCTTGGCCAGCGCCCCCTCCAGCACCAGCAGCGGCGCCTGCACCTGCTGCAGAGCCGCCGCCTTCAGCCCCGGCACCCGGTCCGGCTCCGGCAGCATGAAGGTATGGTACATCGCCTGCGCCGCCGGCGGCTCCAGCTCGGTTGCCGCCCACACCGTCCACATCGTCGCCAAGCTCTCCTCGGCCAGCTCCGCCGGCGCGATCGCCCCGCCATGCTTGCGTGCCAGGTGCAGGTTGATGGCCAGGGATTCCCACAGCACCAGCCCATCGTCATCGATGAACGGCACATGCCCGTTCGGGTTGATGGCGAGGAACTCCGCCCGGCGCGACCCGTCCGGCCCCGGCGCCACCTCGATCATCTCATAGGGAATGCCAAGCTCGTGGCACATCCACAGGGTGCGGATCGCGCGCGAGCGGGGAATGCCGTAGATCTTCAGCGCCATGGAAACCTCCTGGATAGGGCACGAGGGTAGCGCCGCGTGGCCCGAAAGTCAGCCGTGCAGCGCATCCCCCACCGCGCGCCGCAGCGCCATGATGCCACTCTCCGTATGGCGGGAAGGATGCACCCGGTTGGTCAGCAACGCCCAGGCCCGCTTGTTGTCCAGGTCGATCCACAGCCCCGTCCCGGTGAACCCGGTATGCCCGATCACCCCCGCCGGGCAGCGATCCCCCGCCGGCCATCCCGGCGTGGCCAGCTGCCACCCCAGCCCGCGCCGCACGCCCTGGATCACGTTCTGCTCCGTCCGCAACGCCGCCACGCTCTCCGGCGCCAGCAGCGACCCATCCATCATCCCCCCCGCAAAGCCCAGCAGCGCCGCCGCAGTGCCGAACAGCCCGGCATGCCCGGCCGCCCCGCCCATGGCGAAGGCATTCTCGTCATGCACCTCGCCCCGCATCACCCGCCCCCGCCAGCTGCAGCGCTCGGTGGCCGCACAGTCCGCCGGATCGGGGCGGAAGCTGAACCCCGGCGGCAGCGCCTGGTCCGCCAGCGTCAGCCCGGTCAGCCGCTCGATGGCGATGCCAAGAAGGAGAAAATTGTTGTCGCTATAGGCCGGCGGGCAGTGCCGCCATTCCCGCTGCAGGATGAAGGCCCGCAGCGTCTGCGGATCCTGCCCATAGGTATAAAGCGGCTCCACCGCCGGCAGGTGCGTGGCATGCGCCAGGCACTGCCGGAACTTCAGCCGGCGCTCCGCCGCCCCGGCCACGTCGTACTGCCGCAGATCGGGAATGGCCACCGTCAGCG
The DNA here is from genome assembly GCA_044358135.1 of Acetobacteraceae bacterium. Lineage (GTDB taxonomy): Bacteria > Pseudomonadota > Alphaproteobacteria > Acetobacterales > Acetobacteraceae > CAMDGX01. The sequence goes on from JBIKOJ010000019.1 coordinate 16,603, forward strand.
GATCATCAAGCCCGATCCGCCCCTGCTCCACCAGCCGCAGGATGGCGGTGGTGGTGAACACCACCTTGGTGAGCGAGGCGAGATCGAACACCGTCTCCTCGCGCATCACACTGCGCTCCGGCTCCAGCGCGGCATGGCCGGTGGCGCGCAGCGTGGTGCGCCCCTCCTCCAGCAGGCCGAGCACGGCGCCCGGAATGCGGGCGTTGTCGATGGCCGCCTGGATCGGGGCGAAGGCGCGGTCGAACTGGGTCATGCGGGCTCGTACAGATGGCAGGCGGTTTCCCGCGCGCCGTGCGGGGTGGCGCGGCGGATCAGGTCGGGCCGGGTGGCGGTGCAACCAGGCATCGCATGCCGGCAGCGCGCGGCGAAGGCGCAGCCCGGCGGCGGGTTGGTGGGGTCCGGCAGGTCGCCTTCCAGCAGGATGCGCTCGCGCTTCGGGGCACCCGGCGGTTGCGGCACGGCGGAGAGCAGGGCCTGGGTGTAGGGGTGGGCCGGCTGGTCGAACAGCTCGGCGGCCGGACCGATCTCCACGATGCGGCCGAGATACATCACCGCGATGCGCTGGCTCACGTGCCGCACCACCGAGAGGTCGTGGCTGATGAACAGCATGGCCAGGCCCAGGCGGCGCTTGAGGTCGGCGATCAGGTTGATGATCTGGGACTGGATGGAGACATCCAGCGCCGAGACCGGCTCGTCCGCCACCAGCAGCTTCGGGGAGAGGGCGAGTGCCCGGGCGATGGCGATGCGCTGGCGCTGGCCGCCGCTGAATTCGTGGATGTAGCGGCGCGCGGAATCCTGCGGCAATCCCACGAGATCAAGCAGTTCGGCCACACGCTTATCGACGTCGGGCAGGCCGTGGATGGTGAGCGGCTCGCCGATGAGGGTGGACACGCGGTGGCGCGGATTGAGCGCGCCGAACGGGTCCTGGAACACGATCTGCATCTCCCGCCGCGCCCGGCGCAGCGCAGCACCGGACAGGGCGCGCAAATCCTGGCCCTGGAACAGGATCTCGCCCGCGGTCGGCTCGGTGAGGCGCAGCACGGCCCGGCCGAGGGTGGATTTGCCGCAGCCGGACTCACCGACGATGCCCAGCACTTCGGACTCCGCCAGCGTGAAGCTGACATCCTCCAGCGCGCGCAGCGTGGCGGCTGGGGTGCGGTAGTGGACGGTGAGATGGCGCGCTTCGAGCAGGATGGTCATGCGGCCGGGTTCCAGCAGGCGGTCGGATGCGGCGCGCCGGCGAGGGCGGGGCGCTCGGCGCAGTGCGGCACGGGCGCATCGCAGCGCGGCTGGAACGGGCAGCCCTGTCCACGCTGGCCCGGTGGCGGCACCTGGCCGGGGATGGCGGGCAGCACGTCGCCGGGCGGATTGCGGGCCGGCATGGTGCGCACCAGGGCGGCGGTGTAGCGGTGGCGGGGCGTGGCGAAGACCTCCGCGGCCGGGCCGGCTTCCACGATGCGGCCGGCATACATCACGGCGGCCCGATCGCAGTATTCGGCGACCACGCCGAGGTCGTGGGTGATGAGCAGGCAGGCCATGTCGAGCTGGCGACGCAACCGGTCGATCAGGGCGAGTATCTGGGCCTGGACCGTCACGTCGAGCGCGGTGGTGGGCTCGTCGGCGATCAGCAGGCGGGGCTCGCAGGCCAGGGCCGCGGCGATCATCACGCGCTGGCGCTGGCCGCCGGAGAGCTGGTGCGGGTAGCGGGCAAGCTGTCGGGTCGGGGTTGGCATTCCCACGAGATCAAGCAGTTCCGCGGCGCGGGCGAGAGCCTGCTTCGCGGAGAGGGCGAGGTGCAGGCGGAGCGGTTCGGCGATCTGCTCGCCGATGGTGAAGACCGGGTTCAGGCTGGTCATCGGTTCCTGGAAGATCATGCCGATGCGGTGGCCGCGCAGGCGGCGCATCGCCTCGTCGTCCAGCCCGGCGAGGTCGGTGCCGTCGAAGCGTATGGCGCCGGCGGTGCGGCGGATGGCCGGGGCCAGAAGGCGCATGATGGCCAGCGCGGTGACGGATTTGCCGCAGCCGGATTCACCGACCAGGGCGAGCATCTCGCCGGGGGCGAGGGTGAAGGAGACATCCTCCACCAGGGCGGCCTGGGAAGTGGCGAGCGTAAGGCCCTGGACGTCCAGGATGTTCATGCCCGCCACAGCTCGCCGCCTGGCATCGGGTGCGGCGCGCCGGTGGTGCTGGGCAGGCTCAGCGGCAGGCCGTGGAGGGAGCGCACGGCGAGGTAGGCGAAGCACTGGGCTTCCAGGAAATCACCATCCCAACCCACGGATTCCACGGGATCGACGGGCACGCCGAGGGTGTCGGCCAGACCCTGCATCAGGGTGCGGTTGTGGCGGCCACCGCCGGTGACGAGCCAGCGGCGCGGCGGCGTGGGCACCTGGGCGGTGGCGCCGGCGGCCGAGGCGATGGTGAAGGCGGCCAGCGTGGCGGCGCCGCGCGCATCGTCGTTGATGCGGTCGATGGCGGCGGCCCAGGCGTGGAAGGCGTTGCGATCCAATGATTTCGGCGCCGGGCGGGTGAAGTAGGGGTGGGACATCAGTTGGGCCAGCAGCTCGGCGTCCGGCGTGCCGGAGGCAGCCAGCGCGCCATCCCGGTCGAACGGCTCGCCGCGGCGCTTGAGCAGAAAATCGTCCAGCAGGGCGGAGGCGGGGCCGGTATCGAAGGCGATGACGGTCTCGCCATCCAGGTAGGTCACGGTGGCGACGCCGCCGAGGTTGAGGACCATCAGCGGCTGGGCGAGGCCGGAGGCCAGCGCCTGGTGGTACAGCGGGGCGAGCGGCGCGCCCTCCCCGCCCGCGGCTATGTCGGCGTGGCGGAAGCGGTTGACCACGTCGATGCCCAGCGTGGCGGCCATGCGGGCGCCGCTGCCGAGTTGGCGGGTGAAGCGGGCTTCGGGCTTGTGGAACACGGTCTGGCCGTGGATGCCGACGAGGTCGATCGCGTCGGCCGGGAGGTTGTGCTCCTCCAGAAACAGCAGCACGGCGCCGGCATGGGCGTCGCTGACTTCGGCCTCCAGTTCGGTGAGCGGGTCGTATTCGGCGCAGGCGGGATCGGCGAGGAAGGCGATGAGCTTCTGGCGCAGGGCCGGGGCGTAGGGGTAGGCGCCGGTGGGGCCGGCTTCCACGATGCTGCGGCCATCGGTGCGGATCAGGGCGACGTCGATCGCGTCCATCGAGGTGCCGCTCATCACGCCGATCGCGGTGGTCAGGCCCATGGGATGCGCGTTCTCCTTGTCACGATTCCTATAGGGCCATAGCTTCCCGGGGAACAGGAAGCCCCGGCGCAGGGGCGTGCAGGAGGCTCACATGGCTCGTCTTTCGTTCCGCGCGATGCTGCTGGCTGGGGTTCTGATGGCGGGCACCGCCTCGGCCCAGGTGCTGGAGGTGGCTGTGGATGCCTCGCCGGTGGGGCTCGACCCGCATCGGGCGACGGCGTTCTCCACTTTCCAGATGATCAACGGCACGATCTACGAAGGGCTGACCGCGATCGACAAGGATTTGCGGGTGAAGCCGGGCCTGGCTGAGAGCTGGACCGTCTCGACGGATGGCAAGACCTATACCTTCAAGCTGCGCAGCGGGATGACCTTCCATGACGGCAGCAAGGTGGAAGCTGCTGATGTGGTGGCCACCATCAACCGGGTGCTGAGCAAGGACATCGCCTCGCCGTTGGCCTCGCGGCTGGCGGCGCTGGACAAGGCCGAGGCGCCGGATGCCGGCACGGTGGTGCTGAACCTGAAAGAGCCTACGGCGCCGCTGCTGGTGTCCATCGCCACCATCGCCATCGTGCCGCGCAGCATGGAGGCGGAGAAGGACATGCTGCAGCGCGCGCCGATCGGCACCGGGCCGTTCAAGTTCAAGGAATGGCAGGCCAACGGGTTCGTGGCGCTGGAGAAGCATGCCGGCTACTGGCGGTCGGGGGCGCCGAAGCTGGACGGGATCAAGTTCAACATCGTGCCCGAGAGCGCCACGCGGCAGGTGGGGCTTTCCAGCGGGCAGTACGGGATGCTGCCGAACATCGATGCCGCCACCGCGATGCAGCTGAAGGGCCGGCCGGGGGTGAAGCTCGCGGAGACGCTGGAGCTGGCTTACATGTTCGTGGGGGTGAATGCCTCCAAGCCGCCCTTCGACAACCCCAAGGTGCGCCAGGCGGTGAACTACGCGCTGAACCGGCAGGAGGTGATTGCCGCGGCGCTGTTCGGGGCTGGGGTGCCGGGTGGGCCGCTGTCGCCGGCGTTGAAGGACTGGGCGACTCCGGTGGAGCAGTTCGCCTGCTACAAGCACGATCCCGCGAAGGCGCAGGCGCTGCTGAAGGAGGCCGGACATACGGCGCCGGTGGCGATCACCATCAACGTGCTGCCGCGGCAGGATATCCGCGACATGGCGCAGGTGGTGCAGGCGCAGCTCAACAAGGCCGGGTTCAAGGTGGAGCTGAAGAACCAGGAGCTGGGCCAGTTCATCCAGGATTGGCGCAACAGCAATTTCGACATGTTCGCCAGCACCAACGCCGGCAGCCCCGATCCCGACGACTATTTCTTCCGCACCTTCCGCACCGGCGGCTCCACCAACGTCTTCAAGTATTCCGACACCACGCTGGATGGGCTGCTGGATGGGGCGCGGACGCTGCAGGACCAGGCGGCGCGCAAGGCGGCCTATGACAAGGCGCAGGCGATCCTGGCCTGCGATGGGCCGATCATGCACATCGCCTATGGCCAGTTGTTCACCGCGATGCGGGCGAATGTGGGCGGGTTCGAGATCATCGCCAACCGGTCGCTTTCGACGCTGGCCGACACGGCCGTGGCGCGGTGAGGCAGTCAGGTTCACAAAGGGGCAGAGAGGCAGAGAGGCTGGTTCTCTCTGCCTCTTTGTCTCTTTGTGTTTCTTGCTTTCTGCGGGCGACTTGATGCTAAGGCGCCTGCTGCTGGCGCGGCTGGTCGATCTAGCCGTGGTGCTGGCCGCCGTCTCGGTGATCGTGTTCGCGATGATCCGGCTGATCCCCGGCGATGCCGTGGCGATCATGCTGGGGGCGAATACGGAGGTGACGCCGGACAAGATCGCCGCCCTGCGGGCGCAGATCGGGTTGGACCAGCCGATTTACGTTCAGTATCTCGGCTGGATGTCCAAGGTGTTGCAGGGCGACCTGGGCACCTCGCTGTGGACCGGCAAGCCGGTGGCCGGCGAAATCCTGGTGCATGTGTGGCCGACGGTGCAGCTGACCGTGCTGGCGCTGGTGGTCGGCGCGGGGCTGGCGGTGCCGGCCGGGTGCCTGATGGCGCGCTGGCGCGGCGGCGGGGCGGATGCGGCGATGCGGGTGGCGACCGTGGCGGGGCTGACGATCCCGAGCTTCTGGCTGGGGATCGTGATGATCCTGGTGCTGGCCACCGTGGCGCCCTCCCTGCAATTGCTCGGCTATGTGCCGTTCAGCGTTGATCCCGTGGGAAACATCACCCGGCTGGCGCTGCCGGCCTTCGCGCTGGGGCTGCCGATCCTGGCCAATCTGTCGCGGTTGGTGCGCTCGGCGATGCTGGATGCGCTGGGGCAGGATTACATCCGCACCGCGCGGGCCAAGGGGGTGCCGGAGCGGAGCGTGGTGTACCGCCATGCGCTGCGCAACGCGTTGATCCCGTTCGTCACCTCGGTGGGGATCATGACCGGGTACCTGCTGGGCGGGGCGATCGTGGTGGAGCAGGTGTTCGCCATCCCCGGGCTCGGCCGGCTGATCCTGGGGGCGATCGCGGAGCGCAACTACCCGCTGCTGCAGGCGACGATCCTGATGGTGACGCTGGGGTTCGTGGTGGTGAACTTCGTGGTGGACCTGCTGTACCTGGCCATCGATCCGCGGGTGCGGGCGTGAAGGGGCGCCGGCTGCTGTGGTTCGCCGTGGCGCTGGTGGTGCTGCAGGTGCTGGTGGCCGGGTTGGCCGAGTGGGTGGCGCCGTATGATCCCGTGGCGCAGGACATCATGGCGCGGATGAAGGGCCCCACGGCGCCGCACTGGCTGGGGACGGACCAGTTTGGGCGCGATGTGCTCAGCCGCATCATCCATGGCAGCCGAACGTCGCTGTTCGTCTCCGCGCTGGCGGTGGGGGTGGCATTGGTGGCCGGCGGGACGCTGGGGCTGGTGGCGGCCTATTACCGCGGCTGGACGGACCGTATCGTGATGCGGGCGATGGATGTGCTGTTCGCCTTCCCGGTGATGCTGCTGGCGATCGGGGTGGTGGCGGTGCTGGGGCCGCGGCAGGAAACCGCGGCGGTGGCGATCGCGGTGGTGTACACGCCGATCTTCGCCCGGCTGCTGCGCGGGCCGGCGCTGGTGATCTGCGAGAGCGACTACGTGACCGGGGCGCGGGCCGCCGGGGCCACGGATGGCCGCATCATCTTTCTGCACGTGCTGCCGAACCTGGCCAGCGTGGTGCTGGTGCAGACCTCGCTCTTGCTGTCCGCCGCGATCCTGGTGGAGGCGTCGCTGTCGTTCCTGGGGCTGGGGACGCAGCCGCCGACGCCCTCGCTGGGGCTGATGCTGTCGGAGGGGCGGAACTTCCTGATGCTGGCGCCGTGGCCGGCGGTGTTCTCGGGCGTGGCGATCCTGCTGCTGGCGTTCGGGCTGAACCTGCTGGGGGATGCGCTGCGGGATACGCTGGATCCGCGGCTGCGGGGGGGCCATTGATCGTCCGCCCCGCCACGCCAGGGGATGTGCCGGCGGCGAGCGCGGTGGCCAGCGCCTCCTACCGCGCCGCCTTCGCGCCGATCCTGGAGGCCGAGGAACTGGCACGGCGCACGCCGGAGAGTTTCGTGGCGCGCTTCACCGAAAGCCTGGAGCGCCTGCGCCTGGCAGAGGCTGATGGCCGGGTGGTGGGGTTCTCGCTGGTGACCGGCATGCATCTGGACATGCTGTTCATCGACCCGGCGGTGCAGGGCTCGGGGGCGGGGCGGGCCTTGCTGGCGGAGGCGGTGGCGCGGGGGGTGTGCAGCCTGGAGTGTTTCCGGGCGAACGGGCCGGCGCGGCGCTTCTATGAGCGGGCGGGCTGGGTGGTGACCCGTGGCTACAGCCGCCCCTTCGCGGGGCGGCTGCATGCGTTCGTCTATTATGAACGCTACGCTGGCTAACCCTTGGCAGGGCTGCGGGCGAGGGAGCGGATGGCGGGGCGGGGGCGGCCGGAGGCCTGGCCGATTTCGCGGTCCTGCTGCTCGATGATGGGCTGTGCGGCCGCGTCGCCTTCCAGGCCGGTAAGGGCGGTGGCGGGAACGCGGCGGTTGGAGGTTTGGGTGCCGTCGACATAGGTCACGTCGAAGGCGACGAAGCTGGTTTCGATGCGGCGCCTAGGTGGGGCCATTCTGTTCGTCCTCCTGTACCGGATTTTCGGGGTTGGGGGACTCGTCGCGGGTGTTGCGGCGGCGGGCGACTTCCGCCTCCTTCTCGCGCAGCTTGGCGTCTTTCTTCGCCTGCTTGGCGCGGTCGCGCTCATTGCGCTGCTGGTTGTAGTTAACCTTGAAAACCATTGCAGCCCCTGTTCATCCGCGGCGAAGCTCGGTCTCGCTGACCACGCGTTCGTGCTGGTCGCGGGCATGCTTCACGCGGTACTGGTAGTCGGTGCCCTGCCACGGCATGAGCCCCACGATCGTGTAGGTGCCGGCCACGACATTTGACGCGCTGAAGCGTGGGGGGTCGGACCGACCGGGGGAGAGCTCCACCCGGTCGCCGACGGCGAATTTGCGGGTGGGCGGGGGCATGCGCCCGCGCCCTTGCTCCGCTTTAGGCGTTCTTGAGGTTGACGGCGGACATCTTGCCCTGCTGGCCACGCTCCAGGTCGTAACCGACCTTCTGGCCTTCCTTCAGGCTCATGCCGGCACGCTCCACGGCGGAGATGTGCACGAACACATCCTTGGAGCCGTCGTCAGGCTGAATGAAGCCATAGCCCTTGGTGGTGTTGAACCACTTAACCGTTCCTGTCGTCATCGCGAGTCTCCTTCGTCTCCGGCGCCCCGCGCTGTTTGGCGGGCCGGTATTGATTTTCGAGGCAGGGAGAACCAGTGCGAAGACAACCAGAAGGCGGGACTTGCGAGGCGTTCAGCCCAGAACGAAAAGCGCCGAGGGTGAGCATATGGCGCATTGGGCCCCCCGACACCAGCCCCCCGTGCGGACAACTGGGCGCGAGCGGGGGTTCGATTGAAAGATTGATGTAGCGAATTCGTGGCAGATTGTATCCATACCGCTACAGCGATTGTCATTCACGCCATATTCCGAAAGCACTGCATTGACCTTTTTTTCTTCCTGCTGGCCGGGAACGGCCAGGGACGAGCGCGGAACGGTGGCAGTGGAGTATGCCGTGGTGATCGGCACGCTCGCGGCGGCGATTTCGATGGCGTTCACCGGGCTGGGCGGGCGGCTGGTGGAGAAGCTGGCGAACCTGCCGATCTGACCCGGGCCAGCCGGCAGGGAACGGCGCGCGGGCTTGCGGTCTTGTGCGATCGGTGGCTGAAACGCCGCCACTGGGAACATCCCAGGGGAGGAGCCGCATGATCGGGGTGGATTGGGGCACGAGCAACCTGCGCGCCTACCGGTTCGATGCCGCGGGGCAGGTGGTGGACCATGCCGCCTCCCCGCGCGGGATCACCAAGATAGAGGGCGGCGCGTTCGCGGCCGTGCTGCAGGAAACGGTGGGCGCCTGGCTGCAGGACGGCGAGCGGCACGTGCTGATGTGCGGCATGATCGGCAGCCGGCAGGGCTGGGTGGAGGCGCCCTACCTGCCCTGCCCCGCCGATCCCCGGGCGATCGCGCAGGCGCTGGTGGCGGTGCCGTTCGATCAGGCCGAGGTGCGGCTGGTGCCGGGGCTCTCCGGCCGCGATGCCTCCGGCGTGCCGGAGGTGATGCGCGGCGAGGAGACCAAGCTGGTCGGGCTGATGGCCTCCCTGGGCGGCGAGGGCGTGGTGTGCATGCCCGGCAGCCACACCAAGTGGGCGCGGATCGCCGGCGGGTGCATCGAGGGCTTCGCGACCTATTTCACCGGGGAGGCCTTCGCCGCCCTGCGCGGTCACACGATCCTGGGGCGGATGATGGGCCAGGAGACGGACGCCGAGGGGTTCCGCCGCGGCGTGGCGCGCTCCGGCGAGGCGGGGCACCTGCTGCACCACCTGTTCGGCGTGCGGGCCCTGGGGCTGTTCGGCGAATTGCCGGAGGCGCAGGCCGCGGGCTTCCTCTCCGGCCTCATGATCGGGCACGAGGTGCGCGCGGCGATGCAGGGCGTGGCCCAGGTGCGGCTGCTGGGGGATGAGGTGCTGGTGGGGCTGTATGCCACCGCCATCGCTGCCTGCGGCGGGCATGCGGTGGTGGTGGACGAGGATGCGGCGGCCCTGGGCCTCGCGGTGATCGGGAGGCAGGCGGGATGGCTTTGAGGGATTGGCTGCAGCGCTGCGACCTGGTCGCGATCCTGCGCGGGGTAACGCCGGAAGAGGTGGTGCCGATCGGCGAGGCGCTGGCGGAGGCGGGGATCGTCGTGCTGGAGGTGCCGCTGAACTCGCCACGGCCGGTGGAGAGCATCAGGCGGCTGGTGGCGCGGTTCGGTGACCAGCTGCTGGTGGGCGCCGGCACGGTGATGACGGCGGCGCAGGTGGCCACGGTGGCCGATGCCGGCGGGCGGCTGGTGGTGCTGCCGCATGCCAGCGAGGCGGTGGTGCGCGCCGCCAAGTCGCGCGGGATGGTGGCGGTGCCGGGCTTTTTCACGCCCACCGAGGCGTTCGCGATGCTCGCGGCCGGGGCGGACGGGCTGAAGCTGTTCCCGGCCGAGGCGGCGAGCCCCGGGGTGCTGAAGGCGATGCGCGCGGTGCTGCCGCCGAACACGGTGGTGCTGCCGGTGGGCGGGATCGACGCGGGCAACATCCCGGCTTGGCGCGCGGCCGGGGCGGCGGGGTTCGGGATCGGCAGCTCGATCTACAAGCCCGGCGACACGCCGGAGATCGTGGCGGCGAAGGCGAGGGCCTTGCGCGCGGCCTGAGGCTGGGGCACGCCGGAGGAAAGCCCCGGAGGACGTGCCCATGCCCGTGAATTTCGCCGACAGCCCGGTGTTCGGAACGCTGTACGGATCCGACGCCATGCGCGCCGTGTTCGATGACCGCACCTTCCTTCAGCGCATGCTGGATGTGGAGGCGGCGCTGGCCCGCGTGCAGGGGCGGATGGGGATCATCCCGGCCGAGGCGGCGGCGGCGATCAGCGCCGCGGCGCGGGTGGAACACCTGGATATCGGGCGGATGGCGGCCAGCGTCGCCAATGTCGGCTACCCCGTGGTGGGGCTGGTGGCCGGGCTGTCGGAGGCCGCCGGTGCGCATGGCGGCTGGACGCATTGGGGCGCCACGACCCAGGACATCATGGATTCCGCCACCGCGCTGCAGGTGCGCGACGGGCTGGCGCTGGTGCGGGCGGAGCTGGTGGCGGTGGCCGCCGCATTGGCGCGGCAGGCGGCCGTGCATCGCGATACGCTGATGGCCGGGCGGACGCATCTGCAGCACGCGCTGCCCGTCACCTTCGGGCTGAAGCTGGCCACCTGGCTCGCCCCGCTACTGGCCCATGTGGAGCGGCTGGACCAGCTGCGGCCGCGCGCCTGCGTGGTGCAGTTCGGCGGCGCCGCGGGCACGCTGGCCTCGCTGGGCGGCGACGGCATTGCGGTGATGGAGGGGCTGGCGGCGGAGCTGGGGCTCGGTGTGCCGGATGCGCCCTGGCATGTCGGCCGCGACGGGCTGGCGGAGGCGGTGTCGTTCCTGGGGCTGCTGTGCGGGAGCCTGTCCAAGATCGCCACCGACGTGATCCTGCTGGCGCAGAACGAGGTGGCGGAGCTGACCGAGCCCTATGTGCACGGGCGCGGGCAAAGCTCCACCATGCCGCAGAAGCGCAACCCGATCGCCAGCGAGTACATCCTGGCCTCCGCCCGCGCGGTGCAGGCGATGGTGCCGCTGATGCAGGGGGCGATGGCGCAGGACCATGAGCGGGCCACCGGTCCGTGGCAGGCGGAGCCGCTGGCGATCGGCCAGGCCTTCGTGCTGACCCATGGCGCGCTGTGCCATGCGCGCCAGATCGCTGAGGGCATGGCGGTGGACGTGGCACGGATGCGCGCCAACCTCGACCTCACCGGCGGGCAGATCGTGGCCGAGGCGGTGATGATGGGGCTGGGGCCGGTGCTGGGGCGGGAGGCGGCGCACCACGTGGTGAAGCATGCCTGCGACCTCGCCCTGGCCGAGCGGATCGGGCTCGCCGAGGCGCTGGGGCGCGACTCGACGGTCACGGCCCGACTGGATGGCGCGGCGATTGCGCGGCTGGTGGACCCCGCCGCCTATCTGGGCAGCGCCGGCGCCTTCGTGGACCGGGTACTGGAGCGTGCAGGCGACCTGTCGCGGAATTAAGCGGCCCGCCTGCCTTGACGCGCATCAATGCGTTGCTTGGGTGGGGGCATTGTGCCTAGAATTGTGACAGCAGGGCCGCGTTGCAAAACGCGCCGTGTGATCATGGGAACCAGCAGCCGGCGGAAAGTCGGTGCGCAACCGGGAGGCTTGATATCCTGATGACCAGGAACATTCTGTCGACGCATGCGGCCACGCGCCGCAAGGTGCTGAAGTTCGGCGCCGCTGCCTCCGCGCTGCCGTGGGTGCACATCCGCACCGCTGGTGCTGCCGGCACCGTCTCCATCTTCTTCTGGGACCATTGGGTTCCGGCCGGGAACGACGAGATCCGCAAGCAGGTGAAGGCGTTCTCGGACAAGACCAAGACCGAGGTGAAGGCCGACTTCATCACCTCGCAGGGCAACCAGACGCTGCTGACCATCAACGCGCAGGCTCAGGCCAGGCGCGGGCATGACATCATCACGATCGCCAACTGGAACGTGAAGGACCACGCCGACAAGCTCGAGAATGTCGACGACGTGGTGAAGCGCCTGGAAGCCCAGAGCGGCCCGGCCAACGCGGTGGCGAACTACCTCGGCAAGGACAAGAACATCTGGCGCGCGGTGCCTTCCAGCTGGGGCACGCAGAACAAGGGCCCGGTGGCGCGCATCTCCATGTTCAAGGAGCTGGCGGGCATCGATGTCCAGAAGATGTATCCCGGCCCGGGCGGCGCGCTCGACGACAAGGCCTGGACGATGGACGCCTTCCTGAAGGCGGCCGAGGCGATCCACAAGGGCGGCAAGGTGTTCGGCCTGGGCTGCGGCACCACGGCGGACAACGTGGATACCTGGGGTGCGATCTTCGCCTCCTTCGGCGCCGAGCTGGTGGACAAGGACGGCAAGATCCAGATCAAGTCGGCCGCGGTGCGCCAGGCGCTGGAATACAGCCAGAAGCTGGTGAAGTTCCTGCCGGCGGACTCGCAGAGCTGGGACGACAGCTCGAACAACCGCGCGCTGATCTCCGGCAACGCGGCGTTCATCTACAACCCGCCGTCGGCCTGGGCCGTGGCCACGCGCGATGCGCCGGCCGTGGCGCAGGACACCTGGCATCTGGCGCCGCCGGCAGGCCCGAAGGGCCGCTTCACGCCGCACAGCATGAACTTCTGGGGCATCTGGCAGTTCGCGCAGAACAAGAGCGCGGCCAAGGAGCTGATCGAGTTCCTGATGCAGCCGGACATGGTGGACGCGCGCTCCGCCGCGGTGCTGGGCTACGACCTGCCGCCGTATGCGAAGATGGCCACCTCCAACGTGTGGGACAAGATCGGCCCGCCGCCGGGCACCGTGTACCACTACCCGGTGCGCGCCAACCACGGCTCCACCGAGCATCTGGCGCACATGCCGGCGCCGGCGGAAATCGCGGTGCAGATCTACAACCGCGGCACGCTGCCGACGATGGTCGCCAAGCTGAAGGCCGGCGAGACGATCGACCAGGTGATCACCTGGGGCACGCGCGAGCTGGAAGGCTTCCTGTAAGCCTTGCGACCCTGCCCTGCCGGTGCCCGGGAACGGGCATCGGCAGGGTATTTTCCTTGTGATGGTGTGGCAGCGCCCCTGGGGCGCCTCGCTTGCATCCGCTTGATGGAGAGCCTTCATGGCAGACGGCAGCACCATGGTGGTCGGGGCCGCACCGGCGACCTCACCCGGGCCACGCCAGGCCGGCAGCATGAAACAGCTGGCGCGCCGCCGTTCCATGGCCGCGCTGGCGCTGTGTGCGCCGCTGATCCTGCTGATCGTCTGCCTGAAGGTCTATCCCACCTTCTACGCCGTGTTCCTGAGCATGCTCGACCGGCGGATGAACAACTTCGTCGGCTTCGACAACTTCGCCTTCATGCTGAGCCGGCCGAGCTTCCAGCTGGTGATCTTCCAGTCCTGCCTGTTCGCGGTGACGGCGGTGATCCTGAAGGCGTTCCTGGGCTTCGTGCTGGCGCACCTGATGCACAACATCCGCGGCCGCAACGAGCGCGTGTGGCGCGGGCTGCTGCTGGTGCCGTGGGTGATTCCGCTGTCGCTTTCCACCCTCACCTGGTGGTGGCTGTTCGACCCCTCCTATTCCGCGTTCAACTGGACGCTGACCCTGATGGGCTTCGACGAGATCCCGTTCCTGGGCACGGTGTGGAACGCGCGCCTGTCGGTGATCGCGGTGAACGTGTGGTTCGGGGCGCCGTTCTTCATGATCATGTATCTGGCGGCGCTGAAATCGGTGCCGGACCAGCTGTACGAGGCCGCCGCGATCGACGGGGCCAACGCCGTGCAGAAGCTGTTCTTCATCACGCTGCCGATGATGCGCAACATCATCCTGATCACGGTGCTCTACAGCCTGATCGTGACCTTCGCCGATTTCGACATCGTGCGCATCCTGACCAATGGCGGCCCGCAGGACGGCACGCACCTGTTCGCCACCTACGCGTTCACGGTCGGCATCCAGTCCGGCAACATCCCGCGCGGTGCGTCGGTGAGCCTGTTCATGTTCCCGATCCTGGCCGCGCTTGCCTTCTTCGTGCTGCGCGACGTGATGAAGCGCAACAAGGAGATGGCGTGATGACCGGCAGCGAGCACTGCGAGCGCGAGGGAGCAAACTGATGACCGGCAGCGAGCATCGCGAGCGCGAGGGAGCCAACTGATGTCCGCCACCACCGCCGGCAACGTGCCGCGCCCGAAGTCCAGGGCCGGCAGCATGGAGCAGCAGCGCCGCATGGCGCTGTGGGCCAGCTACATCGCGCTGACCTTCTTCGTGATCATCTTCCTGATCCCGCCGTTCTACATGATCGTCACGAGCCTGAAGACCTCGGCCGAGATCTCGGCCCAGGCGGGCAATCCGTGGATCGTGCAGAACCCGACCTTCGAGAACTACTGGGAGCTGATGACCAACGCCGCGTTCCAGCGGTATTTCATCAACTCCGTCTGGGTGACGGCGATCACCGTGACGATCAGCATGACGATCGCCATCCTGGCGGCGTTCAGCCTGTCGCGCATGGGGTTCAAGGGCAGCCAGGTGATCTCCACCGGCGTGTTCCTCACCTACCTCGTGCCGCCCTCGCTGCTGTTCATCCCGCTGTTCCAGATCCTGGGCTGGCTGGGGCTGATCAACTCCACCTGGTCGCTGGTCCTGCTGTTCCCCACGCTGGCGGTGCCGTTCTGCACCTGGATCATGATCGGCTACTTCAGCTCGATCCCGAAGGAGCTGGACGAGGCGGCGCTGATCGACGGGGCGAGCTATCCGCAGATCCTGGTGCAGATCTTCATCCCGGTGGCGCTGCCGGGGATCATCGCGGCGACGATCTTCGCGTTCACTGTCGCCTGGGGGGCCTTCCTCTACCCGCTCGCCTATCTCTACAGTGCCGATCAGGCGACGCTGACGGTGGGCATCGTGCGTGAGCTGATCAAGGGCGACGTGTTCGCCTGGGGCATGATCATGGCCGCCTGTGCCATGGCCGCCGCGCCGCCGATCATCATCTACACGTTCCTGATGGACTACTACATTGCCGGCCTGACCGCCGGCGCCACGAAGGGTTGACCGCGCACCGCGGGCTTGGACCAAACGACAGCCGCGCGGTGCTGCGGCTCAACGAGGAGAAGTGACGGCAATGGCGAACGTGTCGATCCGCAAGGTGGTGAAGGCCTACGAGGGCGACGTGCAGGCGGTGAAGGGCATCGACCTGGAGATCATCGACCACGAGTTCGTCGTGCTGGTGGGGCCCTCGGGCTGCGGCAAATCCACCACGCTGCGCATGATCGCGGGGCTGGAGGAGATCACCGCCGGTGAGATCTGGATCGGGGGCGACGTGGTGAACGACGTGCCGCCGCGCGACCGCGACATCGCGATGGTGTTCCAGAACTACGCGCTCTATCCGCACATGAGCGTGTTCGACAACATGGCCTTCGGCCTGAAGCTGCGGAAGTTTCCCAAGGAGGAAATCAAGCGCCGGGTGGACGAGGCGGCCACGATGCTCGACATCCAGATGCTGCTGGATCGCAAGCCCAAGGCGCTCTCGGGCGGCCAGCGCCAGCGCGTGGCCATGGGCCGCGCCGTGGTGCGCAACCCCAAGGTGTTCCTGTTCGACGAGCCGCTGTCGAACCTGGATGCCAAGCTGCGCGTGCAGATGCGCACCGAGATCAAGAAGCTGCACCAGCTGGTGCCCACCACCACGGTGTACGTGACCCACGACCAGATCGAGGCGATGACGCTGGCCGACCGCGTGGTGGTGATGAACCACGGCGTGATCGAGCAGGTCGGCGCCCCGCAGGAGCTGTACCACCACCCCGCCACGCGCTTCGTGGCCGGCTTCATCGGCTCTCCGGCCATGAACTTCCTGCCCTGCCAGGTGGTGGATGATGGCGGGCTGAAGGTGCAGCTGGCCGACGGCACCAAGATGGCCATCCCCGCCGCGCGCGTGGATCGCTACGGCCCCTACAAGGGCAAGAAGATGACCCTGGGCATCCGCCCGGAGCACATGACCGAGACCCACGACAGCGAGAAGCCCGGCACCCAGATCCTGAATGCCAAGGTGGACGTGGTGGAGCCGATGGGCATGGAAACCCTGGTGCACCACTTCGTGGACGGCGTGGCGGTGTGCTCGCGCATCGACCCGAACGTGCACACCGGCCCGGGCGAGATCCTGCCGCTGGCGGTGGACATGAACAACATGCACCTGATCGAGGACGCGACCAACCGCGTGGTCTGATCGGGCACCCTGCCCTCTTGCATCGCGGCCGATCGGACGCCACCGTCCGGTCGGCCGCTTTGCGTTTGCGGCCCATCACGAGGAGGAACGGCAATGCCCGCATTGAATGGCAAGACGGCTTGGGTCACCGGCGCGGGAACCGGCATCGGGCGCGCGATCGCAGTGGCGCTGGCCCGCGCCGGCTGCAAGGTGGGCCTCTCCGGCCGGACGCGCGGCACGCTGGACGAGACGGCGGCGGCGATCCGCAGCGAGGGCGGCATCTGCACCATCGCCGCCTGCGACGTGGGCAACGCGGCCCAGGTGGATGCGGCCTGGAACGCGGTGGTGGCCGAGTTCGGCGATATCGACATCCTGGTGAACAATGCCGGCTGGAACACGCCGAACCGCGCCTGGAAGCAGCTGACGCCGGAGATCGTGCAGCAGATGGTCGGTGCGAACCTCACCGGGCCGTTCCTGTGCACGATGAAGGTGCTGCCGGCGATGCGCACACAGCGCGACGGGGTGGTGGTGAACGTGGCCTCCATGGCCGCCACCGGGATCTTCCTGGTCTCGGGCGTGGCCTACAACGCCACCAAGCATGGCGCGCGGGCAATGAGCCTCTCCCTGAACGCCGAGGAAGGGATCCACGGCATCCGCGCCGTGTGCATCAACCCCGGCGAAGTGGAAACGCCGATCATGGACAAGCGCCCGCAGCCGCCCTCGCCCGAGGCGCGCGCGCTGATGGTGCAGCCGGATGACGTGGCCGCGGCCGTGCTGTTCGCCTGCACCCTCCCTGCGCGCAGCTGCGTGAGCGAACTGACGATCGTGCCGACGGACAATAATTTCTATCGGGCCGATGCTGCGGCGATTGCGGCGCGAAGCTAAGGAAGCGGTTCTTTTTTGAAAAAAAGAACCAAAAAACTTTTATCCTCTTGCACGCGTGCTGGGTGACCGGCACGCGTGCCAGTGAGAAAAGTCTTTTTGCTTCTTTTTCTTCAGAAAAAGAAGAGTCTTGCTGAATCAAGAAACCAGGGAAACGACCATGGCCGACCTGCCCACCCATCTGATTGCCGTCGACACGCTGCAGCGCTTCGTGGGCGACATCTTCGTCGCCGCCGGCACCGGCCGCGCCGAGGGCGACCGGATCGCCCATCACCTGATCGGCGCGAACCTCACGGGGCATGACAGCCATGGCGTGATCCGCGTGCCGCGCTACGTGCAGAACCTCCGGGACGGCGACGTCACCGCGGATGCGAAGATCACCATCGTCACCGAAGGCCCAACCCATGCAGTGATCGACGGCAACATGGGCTTCGGCCAGACCGTCGGGCCGCAGGCGGTGGATTTCGGCATCGCCAAGGCCAAGCAGGCCGGCATGTGCATCATCGCGCTGCGCGCCTCCGGCCATATCGGGCGCATCGGCGACTGGGGCGAGCGGGCGGCGAAGCAGGGCCTGGTCTCGCTGCATTTCGTGAATGTCTATCAGGGCCAGCTGGTGGCGCCGTTCGGCGGCGTGGACCGGCGGTTTTCCACCAACCCGGTGTGCATCGCGATCCCGATGGAGAACGGCCAGCCGCCGCTGCTGCTGGATTTCGCCACCTCCGTGGTGGCCGAAGGCAAGGTGCTGGTGGCCTCCAACGGCGGCAAGCCCCTGCCGGGCGATGCGCTGATCGGGCCGGACGGCAAGATGTCCGATGATCCCGCGGTGCTGTACGGGCCGCTCACGCCCGGCGGGCCGCGCAGCGCGGGCAACGGGCCGGGCGCGATCCGTGCCTTCGGCGACCACAAGGGCAGCGGCATCGCCTTCATGTGCGAGATCCTGGCCGGCGTGCTCACCGGCGGCGGCACCTCCGGCCCGGTGGACCCGGACCGCACGCGCCGGCGCATCGCCAATGGGATGTTCTCGATCTACCTGGACCCGAACCGCTTCGGCTCCAGCAACTTCGTCGCCGAGGCGCGGGAATACGCCAACTACGTCAAGGCCTCGCGCCTGGCCGAAGGGGTGGACGAGGTGCTGGTGCCCGGCGAGCCCGAGGCGCGGGCGCGGGCAGACCGGCTGGCCAACGGCGTGCCGCTGCAGGTGGATACCTGGCAGAGCATCGTGGACACGGCGCGGGCGCTGGGGCTCAACCCGCCGAACTGACAACCAGGGTCCGCGCGGCGGCTTGGATGCAGGCCTCGAACGCATCGAGGCTGGTCCAGGCCGCGCCGCGCGGCAGGTCGCCGGTGATGAGCACGCCCCCTGAGGCGGCGATGGCGCCGTCGATCATCAGGTTGTCGTGCAGCGGCGCGAAATCCTCCACCAGCATCCCCTCGGCGTCCCGCCAGGTGCCGTCGGCGGCCGGGGTGGTGGCGAAGGCGGCGCGGGTGCGGGCGGCGAAGGGCGCTGCGGCGTTGGACCAGCCAAAAACCGGGCGCCCCAGCGCGCGCATGAAGCCGAGTTCGAACACCGTGCCGGCATCGGCGCTGGGGCCGCGGAACGGGGTGAGGTTGGCCACCAGCGCCGCGCAGCCGGCAATATGCGCCTCGTTGCGCCGGGCGATGCGGTAGGCTTCCGGCAGCCCGGCCCAGTCCGCGGGGTCGCCACCGGTGAGATCGTCCAGCGGCGAGACGCCGATCAGGCCATGGCGGGCGCAAATCGCCTTCAGCGCCGCGGCACGGGCCAGCGGATCGGGCAGGAACACGTCGGGGCCGGCGAGATAGACGCGCATGGTCGCATGTTGCCCTGGCACGCGGCGCAACTGAAGCGCCGTGTGGCGATCAGGCGGCGGGAAGCCAGGCGAGCAGGGCGGCCCGGCTGCGCGCAAAGGCATCGGGCAGGCCCGCGGCGGCGGTGCGGGTGGCAGCGTCATCCTGCCGGCGCGCGGCGGCGAGGGTGGCACGGGCCCCCCGCTCCACCTGGGCCAGGCCGTAGCTTCCGGCCATGCCGGCCAGGGCATGGGCCTCATGCTCCACCTCGGCCGGATCGGCGCGCGCGAGGGCGGATCGCAGGGCGGTGAGGCGCTGGTCCATGTCGTCCAGGCATTGGCGGCACAGGGTCCCCAGCACGGCGGCCGGCAGGTCGCGGCGCAGCTCCTCCAGCCGGGCCGCGTCCAGCAGGCCCGGCACCGGCACCGGCACGGGTGCGGCGGCGGCGGGCGCGAGGCGGGCCGCACCCTGCTGCAGCACGTCGCGCAGCGCGGCGGCGGGCACCGGCTTGCTCAGCATGCCCTGCATGCCGGCGGCCAGGCAGCGGGCGCGGTCGTCCTCCCCGGTATTGGCGGTCAGCGCGTAGATCGGCACGCGGCCGGCATGGCCCGGCAGGGCGCGCATCCGGCGGGCGGCGTCGTAGCCGCTCATCTCCGGCATCATCAGGTCCATCAGCACGAGGTCGTACGGCGTGCGCGCGGCCAGGGCGAGCGCCTCCGGCCCGGAGGCGGCGATGTCCACCCGGTGCCCTTCGCGGCGCAGCTGGGTGGCGGTGACCATCTGGTTCACCTTCATGTCCTCCACCAGCAGCACCAGGCTGCGGCGCGGGCGGCCGGCAGCGGCCACTGGCGCTGCGGCCGCCTGCACCAACGGCGCGGGGTGCGGCGGGGCGGCGGGCGGCGCCGGCGGGCGATGGCGGGTGGTGACATCGCTGCAGCGCAGCAGCAGCGCACCGCCCGGCAGGGCCTGCAGCCGCACCTCCACGACCGCGCCATCGGGCCGGTGGCGCAGCTGGGGGAAGGCGGCCGGCCCGCGCTCCAGCAGGGCGAGCTGGCGCGTCACCTCCTGGTCGATATCCACCAGCCCGAACTCGCCGGCCTCGGCCCCCAGCCGCAGCAGGGAGGCGAGCGTGGCGCCCTCGCGCGGCATGTCCGCCGCCAGGCCGGAAAGCGCGGCGAAGCGCTGGTTCCAATGGATCACCCGCTGGTCCCGGTCAGCGACCAGAATACCCTCCTCCATCACCTCAAGCGCCGCATCGAGCCAGGCGGCACGCGTGGCGGCACGCAGCCGGGCAGAGGCTTCCTCCTGCCGCGATTGGGCCAGTCGCCCCACCTCGGCCCGCAGCCGGGACAGGCGCTGCGCCAGCCACGCGATCGCCCCCAGCAGCAGCGCCGCGGGAAAAGCCATCACTTCGACAAGGTCGAGCGCGCTCATCCCGGCGCACCCGGGCTTGCGGCGGGGCGCCCGCGGTGCCATTGAAAGCCCCTGATTCCGCACAGGCCGCAACGGGCGGCTGAAGCTGCATGAGATGAGGACGGCATGGCGAAGATCAAGGTGAAGACCCCGGTCGTGGAGCTGGACGGGGATGAGATGACCCGGATCATCTGGGGCTTCATCAAGGACAAGCTCATCCTGCCCTACCTCGACGTCGATCTGAAGTACTACGATCTCGGCATCGAGTATCGCGACCAGACCGACGACCAGGTCACCGTCGACGCGGCCAATGCCATCAAGCAGTACGGCGTGGGCGTCAAGTGCGCCACCATCACGCCGGACGAGCAGCGGGTGGAGGAGTTCAAGCTGAAGAAGATGTGGCGGTCGCCGAACGGCACCATCCGCAACATCCTCGACGGCACCATCTTCCGCGAGCCGATCATCTGCCAGAACGTGCCGCGCCTGGTGCCGCACTGGACCCAGCCCATCGTGATCG
>JBIKOJ010000033.1:0-33284 GCA_044358135.1 Acetobacteraceae bacterium
CACCACGTCGCCCGGCCGCAGCGTGCTGCCGCGGCGTTCCAACACCGTGCGCACGCTCTCGCCCATGGCGCCCAGATGCACCGGCACGTGCGGCGCATTGGCCACCAACCCGCCGGTGGCATCGAAGATCGCGCAGGAGAAATCCAGCCGCTCCTTGATGTTCACGCTCATGGAGGTGTTCTGCAGCACCGCGCCGGTCTGTTCCGCCACGTTCATGAACAGGTTGTTGAACAGCTCGAGCAGCACGGGATCGGCCCGCTCGGTGCCCGAAGCCGCCACGAATAGCCGCGCCGTGGTGCGCTTCAGGGTCATGTGGTCGAGTGAGGAGACCTCGGCCGTCCAGCCGGGCTCCACCACCGTGGTGGCGATCGCCTCGCGGATCAGCGCAGGGCCCGGAATGCGATCCCCGGCGCGCAGCGCCGCGCGGTCGTACACCGGCGTCTCATGCGCCTGCCCGCCGCTCCACATGCTCACGGTATCGATCGGCGCGGACAGGCCGGTGCTGGCCGGGATCGTCGCCTCGTTCACCACCTCGCCCGGGGAGGTCGCCTCCACCGCCACGGCCTCCACCACCAGCGCCCGGCCCGGGGTGGCGAAGCCGAAGCGCGCCTTGTGCGCCACGGTGAACGCCGCCTCCACCGCCGCCGCGGCCGCAAAATCGATGATCAGCGCCGCTTCCGTGCCGGCGTAGCGCACGTGCAACTTCTTCGCGACGGTTGCCCGCGCGGGGTCGCCGCCCTGCACCGCCAGCTCCGCCGAAGCCTCGCCGCCCAGCCGCTCCAGCAGCGCCGCCAGATCCGGCATCACTGCGTCCGACAGCGTCACCTCCACCGCCTGCTCGCGCATCACGGTCTGGTCGGCCAGCCCCATGCCATAGGCAGAGAGCACGCCGGCATAGGGATGAATGAACACGGTCTCCATGCCCAGCTCATCGGCCACCAGGCATGCATGCTGCCCGCCGGCACCGCCGAAGCATTGCAGCGCGAAGCGGGTGGCGTCGTGGCCCTTCTGAACGCTCACCTGCTTGATGGCGTTGGCCATGTTGGCCACCGCGATGCGCAGGTAGCCTTCGGCCACATCGCGCGGGTCGCGCTTCACGCCGGTCTCGGTGGCAATACGCTCGGCCAGCGCCTGGAACTTGTCCACCACGATCCCGGCATCCAGCTTCTGGTCGCCGTTCGGCCCGAAGATCGCCGGGAAGTGGTTGGGCTGGATCTTGCCCACGGCCACATTGGCATCCGTCACCGCCAGCGGCCCGCCGCGGCGATAGCAGGCCGGGCCCGGATTGGCCCCGGCACTGTCCGGCCCCACGCGGAACCGGCCGGCATCGAAATGCAGGATGGAGCCACCGCCGGCCGCCACCGTGTTGATCGCCATCATCGGCGCACGCATCCGCACGCCGGCCACAGCTGTCTCGAACGCCCGCTCGAACGCACCGTCGTACAGCGCCACGTCCGTGGAGGTGCCGCCCATGTCGAAGCCGATGATCCGCTCAATCCCGGCCATCCCCGCGGTGCGCGCGGCGCCGACGATGCCGCCGGCCGGCCCGGACAGGATCGCATCCTTGCCCTGGAACCGGTGCGCCTCGGCCAGCCCGCCATTGGATTGCATGAAATACAGCCGCACGCCGCCCAACTCGCTGGCCACCTGCTCCACGTAGCGGCGCAGGATCGGCGAAAGATAGGCATCCACCACCGTGGTATCGCCGCGCGGCACCAGGCGCAGCAGCGGGCTCACTTCATGGCTGGTGGAAACCTGGGAGAACCCGGCCTCACGGGCCAGCACGGCCAGGCGCTTCTCCTGCGCCGGGAACTTCCAGGCATGCATCATCACGATGGCGATGGCCTGGATGCCCTTGGCTCGCACGGCACGGAACGCCGCCAGCGCCGCCGCCTCGTCCAGCGCCTCAAGCTCGGCGCCGTGCACGTCCACGCGCCCGGCAACCTCGATCACCTCCTCATACAGCAGCGTCGGCAGCACCACGTTCAGGTCGAACAGCCGCGGCCGCGCCTGGTTGCCGATGCGCAGGATGTCGGAGAAGCCCTTGTTCACCACCAGCGCGGTGCGCTCGCCCTTGCGCTCCAGCAGCGCGTTGGTGGCCACCGTGGTGCCCATCTTCACGCAATCCACCAGCCCGCGCGGGATCGGCTGGTCCAGCGCGATGCCAAGCACGGTCTTGATCCCCGCGATCGCCGCATCCCGGTAGCGCTCGGGGTTCTCGCTCAGCAGCTTGTGGGTCGAAAGCCGCCCCTCGGGGTCACGCGCCACGATATCGGTAAAGGTGCCGCCGCGATCGATCCAGAACTGCCACATCGAACTCGTCACTCCCAACGGGCCGCCGGCACCGGCATACGGCCTTCAAGCGGATGCGCGGTTCTAGCGACACGCCGCGGGCGGGGAAAGATGGCGCCGCACTGCTACAATTTGGTCGCTTCTGCATGGTAGGGCCCGGAGCATGCCAACACAGTTCCCCCACCCCGCCGCATGGCGGGTCGCGCCGCCCCACCCCCAGGGCCTGCCGCGCTGCGATGGCGAAGCACCAGCACCGGTGCTGGACCTGCTCGATGCCGCCGCATGCGCGCACGGCACCCGGGCTGCCTTCATCGACCCGCAGCAACGGCTGAGCTTCGCCGACCTCGCCACCCATGCCCGCGCCGTGGCCCACCGCATCGCCAGCACGGTCCCACCAGGCGGCGCGGTGGCCGCGGTGCTGCCCTACAGCCCGCTGGGCGTCGCCACCGCCTTCGGCTGCCTGGCCTCCGGGCGCGTCACCCTGGCGCTGAACGCCCATGATCCCGCAGACCGCCTGGCGCAGGCCCTCGCCGGCGCTGCGCTGGTGCTGCAAGCCGAACCCGGCCCGCAGCGCCTCACCTTCGCGGAGGCGGGCGCCACGCCGGTCCCTGCAGGCTGGCAGCCCCCCCCGCCCGGCGCCGACGCGCCCGCGATGGTGCATTTCACCTCAGGCAGTTCCGGGGCGCCGAAGGGTATCGTGCTGTCCAACCATGCCGTGGCCACCCGCGCACGCGCCGCCATGGCCAGCCTGTGCTACGCGCCAGGGGACCGCGTGATGGCCACCTCCGGCCCCCATGTCGCCTCCGGCTTCAGCTTCCTGTTCGCCGCCATCATGGCCGGGGCGACCCATCTCTGCGCCAGCCTGTCCGCACAGGGGGCCGGCGGGATCCTGCGGCTGATGCAGGCCGACCCGCCGGACGTGACCATCACCAACGCCGCCCTCTCCGGCATGCTGCTCGGCCTGCCCGGCGGCGCGGAGGCCTTTGCGCGGGTGCGGCTGCACCGCATGGGCGCCATGGGCCTGGCCCGCGCCGACTGGGAGGCCGCCGTGGCGGCGCTGCCGCGGGGCTGCGCGATCTCGCACACCTACGCGTCCACCGAGGCCCAGGTGGTGGCGGAATGGCAGGTTCCCGCCACGCCGCCACCAGGGCCATCGCTCCCCGCCGGCTGGCTCACCGAGGGCTGGCGCCACGCGCTGGTGGATCCCGACGGCAACCCCGTGCCAGACGGGACTCCGGGCGAACTGGTCCTGTCGGACCGCCGCATCGCGCTGGGCGAATGGCATGCCGGCACCATCGTGCCGGGCCGCATGCAGCCAGACCCGCAGGCCCCCTCGCGCCGCATCTTCCGCACCGGGGATGTGATGCGCCTCGCCCCCGATGGCATGCTGTCCTTCGTCGGCCGTGCCGACCGGCAGATCAACGTCAACGGCGTGCGCATCGAGCCGGGCGAGATCGAGGCGGTGCTGCGCGCGCACCCCGGCGTGCTGTCCGCCGCCGTGGTGGCCGATGCCGCCGGCCAGCCCGCCGCCTTCGTGGCCGCGCCTGGAACCGCGGACGCGCCGGCCCTGCGCGCCGCCCTGGCCGCCCGCGCCCGCGCCGCCCTGCCCGCTGCCATGCGCCCCGCCGCCATCACCGTGCTGCCGGCCCTGCCGATGATGCCCAGCGGCAAGATCGACCTCGTCGCGCTGCGGCGAAAGGCCACGGAAGGCTGAGCGGCAACCGCCTCGGTTTTGCGATTGTTCATCCCTGCGTGCTACGGCAACAGCATCAGGAGCATCTGCAACGTGATGTGGGGCAAGATCATCGGCGGCGTGGCCGGCTTCGCCGTGGGCGGGCCCTTCGGGGCCGTGGCCGGCATGGCACTGGGCCACGCGGCCGACAGCAACGGGATGGCCGGGCTGCGCAATGCCGGGCGCAACGCCCTGGGCGGCATGCTCGGCCAGGCACGCACCCCCTTCGCCGCCGCCCCGGCCCTGGGCCGCGAGCAGGTCTTCGCCATGGGCGTGGTGGTGCTCGCCGCCAAGCTCAGCAAGGTCGATGGCGCCGTGAACCGGGCCGAGATCGACGCCTTCAAGCGCCATTTCCACGCCCCGCCCGAAGCCGCGCGCGATGTCGGCCGCATGTTCGACCAGGCGCGCGACAGCCCCGAGGGCTTCGAGGGCTACGCCCTGCACATGGGCGAGACCTTCGCCGACAACCACGGCATGCTGGAGGATGTGCTGGCGGCCCTGTTCGCCATCGCCCGTGCCGACAAGCCGCTCAACCGCGCCGAGCACGATTTCCTGGAAGGGGTGTGGCGCGGCTTCGGCCTGTCCACCGAGGCCTGGGCCCGCGCCTCCGGCCGCACCCAGCAGCAGCGCCAGCGCCCGGGCAGCGACGAGGAAGACCCCTACACCGTGCTGGGCGTGGCGCGCGACATCACCGACGACGCCGTGCGCGCCGCCTGGCGCCAGCTGATGCGCGAGAACCACCCGGACAGCCTGGCCAGCCGCGGCGTGCCGCCGGAGTTCATCGCGCGCGCCAGCGACAAGGTCGCCCGCATCAACGCCGCGTGGGATCGGATCAAGCGCGAACGCGGCCTCTGATCCCAAGCCTCGCAGGATCCGGTCCCACGTCCTTCTCTGCACGCCCGCGCAGGCGCGGGCTTGGGGACCGGATCAAAAGAGAACGCGGCCTGGTGTTGACGCGGCGCCGCGCCGGGCGCATCACGCGCCTGCCAGACGGCCGGGCGGCCGCTGCCGGGGGAAACCCTGGTGGAGGAAAGTCCGGGCTCCACGGAAGCACGGTGCCGGCTAACGGCCGGCGGGGGCGACCCCAGGGAAAGTGCCACAGAGAACAGACCGCCGGCGCCGGCCATCCCGCAAGGGGCAACCGCCGCAGGCAAGGGTGAAACGGTGCGGCAAGAGCGCACCGCGCCCCTGGCAACAGGGGCGGCAGGGCAAACCCCACCGGGAGCAAGACCGAATAGGGGCGGCCGGCATGGCGCGAAAGCGTTGATGCAGGGGTGCTTCAGCCCCGTCGCCCGGGTTGGTCGCGTGAGGCGCGCAGCAATGCGCGTCCCAGAGGAATGGCCGTCCCGGCGCCCGGCAACGGGTGTCGGACAGAACCCGGCTTACAGGCCGTCTGGCACTTTTCTCCTGTAGAATTGAGTTGACACGGCGCGGCTCGTGCCGGCCGCGTCCGATGGCACCCCCATCGGAGCCATCCGCGCCACAAAGCCCAGCCACCACCCCCAACTCGCCCGCCCCACTTATCCACAGGCACCTGGGGAAAACTCCCCCGAAACCCAACTAAATATCTGAATCCGCAAGAAAAAATCTCATACAATTGTCCACATTGCGTTCACATTTCCCATGACAACCCCCTTTGGGGGGGCAAAATCCCATAATCTCCCATGGACACCCATGGCCGGCGCGGCGATACTGCGCCGTGCCGGCATGGCGTGCGCGCAGCGCCGGCGCCTTCGGTTTCGCGCAAAGAGTTGAACCCGGGCGGGAAGGGCAGCGCAGGCAGGGATGACCCAATTCAAGGGCACCCATCTGGTTCGGAGAGACGGGAAGGGCCGGGTGTCCATTCCGGCGGCGTTCCGTGCTGTCCTGAAGGCCGACCACCCCGCCAACGGCCCCGTCGTGCTGCGCCCCTCGCACAAGCACCCGTGCATCGAGGGCTGGCACCCCGAAGCCTTCGCTGCACAGGGCGCCCAGATCCAGGCCCTGCCCCGCTTTTCAGATGAGGAGGACGACCTGGCACTCGCCCTCTACTCCGACGCGGTCGACGCCGAACCCGACAAGGAAGGCCGCATCGTCCTGGCCAAGGACCTGGCCGACCATGCCGGGCTGGGCGAGGAGGTCGCCTTCATCGGCGCCGGCAGCCACTTCCAGATCTGGGAGCCTCAGGCCGCCCAGCGCCGCATCGCCGAGGCGCGCGAACGCGCCCGCGTGCTGCGCATGACCCTGCCCGCCGCCCCGCAGGTGGCCAAATGAGCGGCCATATCCCCGTGATGCTGGCCGAAGTGCTCGCGGCCCTCGCCCCGCGCGACGGCGGCATCTACCTGGATGCCACGTTCGGCGGCGGTGGTTACACATCGGCCATCCTGGAGGCGGCCCCCTGCACCGTCTGGGCGATCGACCGCGACCCCGATGCCATCGCCCGCGGCGCAGCCCTGGCCGCCCGCCACCCCGGCCGGCTGCACCTGCTGCACGGCGCCTTCGCCGGCATGATGGACATGCTGGCCGAGCACGGCGTGGCGGCTCTCGATGGCGTGGTGTTCGACCTCGGCGTCTCCTCCTTCCAGATCGACGACCCCGCCCGCGGCTTCTCCTTCCGCCACGACGGCCCGCTGGACATGCGCATGGGCCGCGCCGGCCCCACCGCCGCGGATCTGGTGAACACCCTGCCGGAACGCGAACTGGCCGACACGCTGTACGAACTGGGCGAGGAGCGCGCCTCCCGCCGCGTCGCCCACGCCATCGTCACCGCGCGGGCGGAGGCGCCGATCACCACCACCGGCCGCCTGGCCCAGGTGATCCGCTCCGTGCTGCCGCCCGACCGCTCCGGCCACCACCCGGCCACCCGCAGCTTCCAGGCGCTGCGCATCCGCGTGAACGACGAGCTGGGCCAGATCGAGCGCGCGCTGGACCAGGCCTCCCGCCTGCTCGCCCCCGGCGGCCGGCTCGTGGTGGTGTCGTTCCACTCGCTGGAAGACCGGCTGGTGAAGCGCTTCATGGCCGAAGCCACCGGCCGCATGCCGGGCCCCTCGCGCCACGACCCCGCCGGGCTGCTGGCGCGCGAGCCCCCCCGGTTCCGCCTGCTCGCCACCGGGGCCGCCAAGCCCGGCGCGGACGAAACCGGCGCCAACCCCCGCGCCCGCAGCGCCCGCCTGCGCGCCATGGAACGCCCCGCCACGGCGCACCCTGCCGAGGAGGATTGGGCATGATGCGTCCTGTCTCCCTGCTGTGCATGCTGCTGGCCATCGGCTCCGGCCTGTACCTCTACCGCGTCAAGTACCGCGCCCAGATGCTGGACCGCGAGATCCACGCCACCATGCGGGCGGTGGACGACGCCCGCGCCCGCGGCGCCATGCTGCGCGCGGACTACGCCCTGCTGAACGATCCCGTCCGGCTGCAGGAGCTGGTGGACCTGCACCTGCCGCTGAAAACCACCCAGCCCGGCCAGTTCACCACCCTGGCCGACCTCGAACGCCGCCTGCCGCCGATCGGCATCGCCCCGCCGGAGCCGCCGCCGGAACCGGAGATCCCCGCCGCAGTGATCCGCCCGGCACCGCGCACGCCGGTGCCGGACCCGCGTGCGCCCGAGCCGCGCGTCGCTGAGCCGCGCGTCGCCGAACCGCCGCCGCGCCCGCCCGCTCCGGCCGTCATCGCCCGCCCGGCCCCGCCGCCGCCCGCCCCCCCGGCTGCCGCACCAGTTGTGCCAGCGGCACCGCCGATCGTCGCCGCACTGCCCGCGCCCCGCCCCGCGCCGGCGCCGCCCCCCGCCCCGGCAGCGCAGCAGCAGCCCGCCATCGCTGCAGCCCCCCGCGCGCCCGTGCCGCTCGGACTGCCGCCGGCCACCCCCGCCGTGGCGACGCCGGCGCCGATGGCACCCGCACCGCCGCTCACCCAGGTCTCCGTGCGCACCCCCGCGCCGCCCATGCCGGCCCCGGCCCCGCCGCGCCAGGCCTTCGCCCCCGCGCCCGCCGCCCCGCCGCCCGCCGCCGAGGCCGCCCCCGGCGCCACGCGCTCGGCCCTCGGCATGGCCCGCCGGCCGCTGCCGGCGCCATCGGCGATGTCCAACGGTGGAGGCGGGAATTGACCGGCCCCTCACGCAACACCAGCGCGCCCAACCCCTCCTCCGTCGCCCACCGCTTCGGCGCCGCCCCCGCGGATGCCGTGCCGCGCACGGAACATGTCCGCGTCACCGCGCCGGACCTGGACCGGCGCGCCGGCATGGAGCGCACCCGTGGCCGCATCGTGCTGGTCGCCGGCGGCTTCGCCCTGCTGTTCACCGCCGTCGTCGGCAAGCTGGTCGACGCCACCGTCATCAACCCGGTGAAGCCGCGCATGGAGGCCCAGGCGCGCAAGCCCGATCCGCCGCCCGCCCCCGCCCAGCCGGGCCTGCAGGCCACGCCCGCCACCGCCGCCATCGTGCCCCCGCCCAGCGCCACCGATTTCGGCCCGCGGGTGAAACGCGCGGCGATCACCGACCGCAACGGCGAACCGCTCGCGCTCTCGCTGCCCTACGCCGACCTCTACGCCAACCCGCAGATCGTCTACGACGTGGACGAGGTGGTGGCGAAGCTGCGCGGCGTGCTGCCGAAGCTGGATGCGGCCACCCTCAAGCGCCAGCTCACCCAGCAGGACAAGCAGTTCGTCTACCTCGCCCGCCGCATCACCACGCGCGAACAGCTGCAGATCAACGCGCTCGGCATCCCCGGCATCGATTTCGAGTTCGCCGAGAACCGGCGCTACCCGCTCGGCACCGTCGCCGCCCAGGTCCTCGGCGGCGTGGACATCGACGGCAACGGCCAGGCCGGGGTGGAAAAGTTCTTCGACGAGCGGCTGCGCACCGACCGCGCCCCCCTGCGCCTGTCGATCGACGTGCGTGTACAGGCCGTGGTGCGCGACGAGCTGTCAAAATCGATGGCATCGTTCAACGCCATCGGCGGCACCGGCATCGTGATGGACGTGCGCACCGGCGAGGTCATCGCCATGGTCAGCCTGCCGGACTACGACGCCAACCATTTCCGCCGCGCCACCGACGAGCAGCGCTTCAACCGCGGCATCTCCGGCCGCTATGAGCCCGGCAGCACCTTCAAGCTGCAAACCGCGGCCATGGCGCTGGACAGCGGCGCGGCCACGCTGTGGTCCTCGTGGGACGCAAGCTCGCCGATCCACTACGGCCGCTTCACCATCAGCGACTTCGAGGGCAAGAAGCGCGTCCTCTCCTTCCCCGAATTCCTCGCCTACTCCTCCAACATCGCCGCCGCCAAGGTGGCGCTGGCGGTGGGGCCGGAACGCCAGCGCTCCTGGCACCAGCGCATGGGCATGATGGCTCCGGTGCCGATCGAGCTGCCGGAAACCTTCAAGACCCTCACGCCCCCGGTGGCGAACTGGAAGGACATCGCCACGATGACCATCGGCTTCGGCCATGGCATCTCCGTCACCCCGCTGCACGTGGTCCGCGCCACCGCCGCCATCGCCAACAACGGCATCGTGATGCGCCCCACCATCCTGGCCCGCGAGCCCGATGCCGCCCCGCCGCAGGGCGAACGGGTCATGAGCCAGCAAACGTCGGACACGATGCGCAAGCTCATGCGCCTCATCGTGTCCGACGGCTTCGGCAAGTCCGCCGAGGTGCCGGGCTACTTCATCGGCGGCAAGACCGGCACGGCCGAGAAATCCGGCCGTGGCGGCTACAAGAAGAAGGCCAACATCCAGGCCTTCACCAGCGTCTTCCCGATGCACGCCCCGCGCTACGCGGTGTATTTCATGCTGGACGAGGCCAAGGCCAACGCCAGCACCTTCGGCTACGCCACCGCCGGCTGGGTCGCCGCCCCCGGCGCCGGGCGCGTGGTGGCGCGCATCGGCCCCATGCTCGGCCTGCTGCCGGAAACCACCAACGCCCCGGCCATCGCCCAGTCGCTCGCCATTCCGCTGGTGCCGGGCCGCCCGCCCGGCGCCGCCCCTGCCGCCAGCCCGCCGGCCGCCCGCCCCGCCACCCCGTCGGCGCCGCGC
Source organism: Acetobacteraceae bacterium (assembly GCA_044358135.1). GTDB lineage: Bacteria > Pseudomonadota > Alphaproteobacteria > Acetobacterales > Acetobacteraceae > CAMDGX01. Next base: position 10,028 of record JBIKOJ010000033.1, read on the forward strand.
CCGCAGGCTGGCCAGCCGCCGGCCAACCCCGCCCCCGCCGTGGCCCCGCGCCCGGCCCCGCCCCCCCAGCCGCGCGACCCGCGCCAGGAAGCCGCCCCCGCCCCCGCAGCCGGAGGAACGGTCGTTGCGGTTCGCTAGTCTCCTGGCCCGCATGCCGGACCTCGCGCCGCACCTGCGCGCCGGCTGGGAGTCGGCCGCGGCACTCGACGTGGTCGGCATCACCGCCGACAGCCGCCAGGTCCGCCACGGCATGATCTTCGCCGCCCTGCCCGGCACCGCGCAGGATGGGCGCGCCTTCATCGCCGACGCCCTCGCCCGCGGCGCCAGCGCCGTGCTCGCCCCGCCCGGCACCCCCTCCCCGTCCTGCCCGCTGCTGGAAGACCCCCAGCCGCGCCGCCGCCTGGCCATCCTCGCCGCCCTGCTCGCCGGCCCCGCGCCAGAGCTCCTGGTCGCCGTCACCGGCACCAACGGCAAGACCAGCACCACCGATTTCCTGCGCCAGCTCTGGTCGCTCGCCGGCCACCGCGCCGCCAGCCTCGGCACGCTCGGCGTCGCCACCGACAAGGGCCTCTCCGGCCCCGGCCTCACCACGCCCGATCCCGTGCTACTCAGCCAGACGCTGGCCGCCCTGGCGCAGGACGGCATCACCCGCGTGGCGATGGAGGCCTCCTCGCACGGCCTCGACCAGCACCGGCTGGACGGGCTGCAGCTGCGCGCCGCCGCCTTCACCAACCTCACCCGCGACCATCTCGACTACCACGGCACGATGGGCGCCTACCGCACCGCCAAGCTGCGCCTGTTCGATAACCTGCTGCCGCCGCACGCGCCCGCCATCGCCTGCGCCACGCTGGACCCCGAAACGCTCCAGCAACTCCGCCACATCGCCGAAACCCGCCAGCTCGATCTCCGCCTGGTCGGCGAGGGCGGCGACGCCATTCGCCTGCTGCGCGCCATCCCCCGCCCCGGCGGCCAGGTGCTGGAGATCGAGGCCGCCGGCACGCGCCGCAATATCGAGATCGCCCTGCCCGGCCGCTTCCAGGCCGACAACGCCCTGGTCGCCGCCGCCCTGGCCGAAGCCACCGGACTGCCGGATGCGCTCGCCTGCCTGACCGGCCTCACCGGCGTGCGCGGCCGCATGGAACTTGCCGCCACCCTGCCCAACGGTGCGGCGATCTACGTGGACTACGCCCACACGCCCGATGCGCTGGAACGCCTGCTCACCGCCCTTCGCCCGCACACCGAAGGCCGCCTGCACGTCGTCTTCGGCGCCGGTGGCGACCGCGACCCCGGCAAGCGCCCGCTGATGGGCCAGGCCGTCGCCCGCCACGCCGATATCGCCATCGTCACCGACGACAACCCGCGCACCGAGAACCCCGCCACCATCCGCGAAGCCGTGCTCGCCGGCATGTCCGCCCTGCCCACCGCCCGCGCCCGCGGCAACCGCGCCGACGCCATCGCCGAAGCCCTCGCCGCCCTCGCCCCCGGGGACGTATTGGCCGTCGCCGGCAAGGGCCACGAACAGGGCCAGACCATCGGCCGCGAAACCTTCCCGTTCGACGACGTGGCCGTCATCCGCCGCCTGGCGGGCCTGTCATGACCGCGCTCTGGACCCCCGCGGACCTGCGCACCGCCACCGGCGGCCTGCTGCGCACCCCCTTCGCCGCCACCGGCGTTTCGATCGACACCCGCACCCTGCGCCCCGGCGACCTCTTCGTCGCCCTGGTCGGCGAATCCGACGGCCATCGCTGGGTCCGCGCCGCGCTGGAAAAGGGCGCCGCCGGTGCCCTCGTCCACACCTTGCCGGATGACGTGGCCGACGACGCCCCGCTGCTCGCCGTGCCCGATACGCTGGAAGGCCTGCGCGGCCTCGCCGCCTACGCCCGCGCCCGCTTCGCCGGAAAGCTCGTCGCCGTCACCGGCAGCGTCGGCAAGACCACCACCAAGGAGATGCTGCGCGCCATCCTGGCCGCCCATGCCTCCACCTGGGCGGCCGAGGCCTCGCACAACAACCACTGGGGCCTGCCCCTCACCCTGGCCCGCATCCCGCGCCGCGCCGCCTACTGCGTCGCCGAGATCGGCATGAACCACGCCGGCGAAATCAGCCCGCTCGCCCGCCTCGCCGCCCCGCATGTCGCCCTCATCACCTCGGTGGAAAAGGTCCATGTCGGCCATCTCGGCACCATCGAGGCAGTGGCGGACGAGAAGCTCGCCATCCAGGACGGGCTCGACAGCGGCCTGCTGATCCTGCCGCACGACAGTACGATGCACGCCCGGCTGCGCGCCGGCGCCCGCCACCAAGTGCGCAGCTTCGGTACCCATCCCGAAGCCGATGACCGCCTGCTCTCCACCAGCAGCGACGCCACCGGCACCCAGGTGGAAGCCCTCATCGCCGGCATCCGCGTCGAAACCCGCCTCGCTGCCCCCGGCGCCCACATGGCACTGAACGCGCTCGCCGCCCTCTCCGCCGCCGCCGCCCTGGGCGCCGATCCCGCCCGCGGCGCCGAGGCCCTGCACGGCTTCACCCCCGTCGCCGGCCGCGGCGCCCGCCGCCGCATCGCCGTGCCCGGCGGCACCGCCCTGCTGCTGGACGAAAGCTACAATGCCTCCTCGGTCGCCGTGCGCGCCGCCTTCGCCGTGCTCGCCCTGCAGCCTGCCACCCGCCGCGTCGCCATCCTCGGCGACATGCGCGAACTCGGTGAATTCGGCCCCGCCGAACACGCCGGCCTGGCCGATGCCGCCGCCTCCGCCGACATCGTGCACACCTGCGGCCCCCTCATGCAGCACCTGCGCGATGCCCTGCCCGCCACCAGGCGCGGCCTGCACGCCGCCGATTCCGCCGCCCTCGCCCCGCTTCTGGCCGCCGCGCTGCGCGATGGCGATGCCGTGCTGGTCAAGGGCAGCCTCGGCAGCAAGATGAAGCTCGTCATCGACGCCATCGACCATCCGGCCCCGCCGATCCCCGGGGACAGCACGACCGGGGAGGCCGCCTGATGCTCTACAACCTGCTCACGCCGCTCTCGGAACAGTTCATCCTGGCGAACCTGTTCCGCTACCTCACCTTCCGCGCGGGTGCCGCCTGCATCACCGCGCTGGTGCTCTCGCTGATGTTCGGCCCCGCCCTCATCCGCACCCTGCGGGCCATCCAGCGCCAGGGCCAGCCGATCCGGCCAGACGGGCCAGAGCGCCACCTGATCGAGAAGAAGGGCACGCCCACCATGGGCGGCGTGCTGATCCTGGCCTCGCTCACCATCTCCACCCTGCTCTGGGCCAACCTCAGCAACGGCTTCGTCTGGGTCGTGCTGCTGCTCACCCTCTCCTATGGCGGCATCGGCTTCATCGACGACTACATCAAGCTCTCCAAGGCCAGCTACAAAGGCCTCTCCAGCCGCGGCAAGCTCATCCTCCAGGCCATCTTCGGCCTCGCCGCCGCCATCGCGATGATGTTCCTCACGCGCGAGCCACTGGCCACCGGCCTCACCGTGCCGGTGTTCAAGGAGGTGCTGATCCCGCTCGGCCTCGCCTTCCCGCTGGTCGGCATGCTGGTGATGACCGGCTTCTCCAACGCGGTGAACCTCACCGATGGGCTGGATGGCCTGGCCATCGTGCCCACCATCATCGCCGCCGGCGTCTTCGCGTTGATCGCCTACCTCGTCGGCAATCGCGTGTTCGCCGACTACCTGCAGCTGAACTTCGTCCCCGGCGTGGGCGAGCTGGCCATCTTCTGCTCCGCCCTGATCGGCGCCGGCCTCGGCTTCCTCTGGTTCAACGCCCCGCCGGCCGCCGTCTTCATGGGCGACACCGGCAGCCTCGCCCTCGGCGGCGCGCTCGGCGCGGTGGCCGTGGCGGTGAAGCACGAGATCGTGCTCGGCATCGTCGGCGGCCTGTTCGTGCTGGAGACCGTCTCCGTCATCATCCAGGTGTTCTGGTACAAGCGCACCAAGCGCCGCGTCTTCCTGATGGCACCGTTGCACCACCATTTCGAAAAGAAGGGCTGGTCCGAACCCACCATCGTCATCCGCTTCTGGATCATCGCGATGATCCTGGCGCTGGTCGGCCTGGGCACGCTGAAGATCCGATGAGCTGGTCCCCCACCCTGTTTGCCGGCAAGCGCTTCGCCGTCGTCGGCCTCGGCCGCAACGGCCTGCCCGCCGCGCGCACCCTCGTGCAAATGGGCGCGCAGGTCTCGGTATGGGACGACAACGAACCCGCCCGCGCCGCCGCCACCGGCCTCGATGTGCGCGAACCCGACCTCGCCGCCATCGACGCGCTGATCCTATCGCCGGGCATCCCGCATCGCCTGCCTGCGCCGCACCCGATTGCCGCCGCCGCCATCGCCGCCGGCGTGCCGATCTGGTCCGATGCCGAACTGTTGTTCCAGGCCGTGCGCGCCAGCGGCTCCACCGCGCGCTTCGCCGGCATCACCGGCACCAACGGCAAGTCCACCACCACGGCGCTGCTCGCGCACATTCTCGAAGTGGCCGGCATCCCCGCCGCGGCCGGCGGCAATCTCGGCACCACCTCGCTCGCCCTGCCGCCCCTGCCAGGCAACGGCGTCTACGTGCTGGAGATGTCCAGCTACATGCTGGAGCGACTCGCCACCCTGCGGTTCGACGCCGCGGTGATGCTCAACCTCAGCCCGGACCATCTCGACCGGCACGGCGGCATGGAAGGCTACGCCGCCGCCAAGCGCCACGTCTTCGACCGCCAGCAGAACGGCGACCTCGCCGTGATCGGCATCGACGACGTCGAGTCGCGCGCCATGGCCAAAACCCTGCGCGCCAGCCCCGCCCGCCGCGTCACCATCAGCGAGGCCGGCGCCGCCGATGTCGCCCCCAGCGGCACCAGCCTGATGCTGGGCACCGAGGCCATCGCCGACCTCGCCACCGCCCGCGCCCTGCTCGGCGCCCACAACGCGCAGAACGCCGCCGCCGCCGCCGCCATGGCGCTGCATCTCGGCGCCAGCCGCGCCGCCATCGCCGAGGGCATCCGCACCTATCCCGGCCTGCCGCACCGCCAGGAGCTGGTGGCGCAACGCGGCAACATCCGTTTCGTCAACGACAGCAAGGCCACCAACGCCGACAGCACCGCCCGCGCCCTGGTCTGCTACGACCGCATCCTCTGGATCGCCGGCGGCATGGCCAAGGAAGGCGGGATCGAGCCGCTGGCGGAATACTTCCCGCGCATCGCCGAAGCCCTGCTGATCGGCCGCGACGCCCCCATCCTCGCCGCCACCCTCGCGCGCCTCAACGTGCCGCACCGCATCCTGCACACGCTGGAAGCCGCCACCGCCGAAGCCTGGCGCCTCGCCCGCGCCGCTTCCGGAGAGATCACCATCCTCCTCTCGCCCGCCTGCGCGAGCTGGGACCAGTTCACCGGCTTCGACCAGCGCGGCGATCGCTTCCGCACCCTCGCCCAGGCCTGCGTGAATGAGGTGTCGCCGGGCGACGGCGCGGGGAATGAATCGCCATGATGCTCTCCCGCGCCGACAACTCGCTCCTGGGCCGCTGGTGGTGGACAGTCGACCGCTGGACGCTGGTGGCCGTCCTCACCCTCGTCTTCTTCGGCTACGTCATGATGATGGCGGCCAGCCCCGCCGTGGCGCAGCACATCCGCGTCTCGCGCGACATCTTCCTGCTCAAGCAGGTCGTGTTCCTCTGCGCCGCCATGTCGGTCATGTTCACCGTCTCGCTGCTCTCCCCGCGCGGCGTACGCCGCGTCGCCCTCGTCGGCTGCGCCCTGGCCCTGCTGCTCACGGCGATGACGCTGGTCACGGGCACAGAGATCAAGGGCGCCCGCCGCTGGCTCAGCCTGCCCGGCATGTCGATGCAGCCCAGCGAGTTTCTCAAGCCCTTCTTCGCCGTCGTCGCCGCCTGGCTCATCGCCCAGGGCAGGCGCGAGACCAACTGGCTGCTGCGCCTCTCCTGGCCCGCGCTCGCCCTCGGCATGGCCGCGATGATCGCCCTGCTGCTCACGCTGCAGAAAGACATGGGCATGCTCGCCGTGCTGATGGGCGTGCTGATCATCCAGTTCTTCGTCTCCGGCGTGCACTTCGCCTTCATCGGCGTGGCCATGGGCGGCGTCGGCGTTGCGGCGTGGCTCGCCTATCTCTCGCTGGATCACGTGCGCCGCCGCGTGGACAAATTCCTCGACCCCGCCACCGGAGACACGTTCCAGGTCGATCTCGCGGCCAAGGCCTTCGGCTCCGGCGGCGTCTTCGGCCGCGGCCCCGGCGAAGGCCGCGTGAAGGATTTCATCCCAGACAGCCACGCCGACTTCGTCTTCGCCGTCGCGGGCGAGGAATTCGGCCTCATCGTCTGCCTCGTCATCGTGCTGCTCTTCGCCTTCATCGCACTGCGCGGCCTGCTGCGCATGCTTCCGGAACACGACCTCTACGTGGTGCTGGCCGCCACCGGGCTGGCCTCGGGCTTCGGCATGCAGGCCTTCATCAACCTCGGCTCCACCCTGCACCTCATCCCCACCAAGGGCATGACCTTGCCCTTCGTCTCCTATGGCGGCTCCTCGGCGCTCGCGGTCGGCCTCGGCATCGGCCTGCTGCTCGCCCTCACCCGCCGGCGCATGCACGGGGACAGCACATGAGGGGTGCTGAAATCCGCCCGATCGTGATCGCCGCCGGCGGCACCGGCGGCCATTTCTTCCCGGCCGAGGCGCTGGCCGCCGAGCTCGCCCAACGCGGCCAGCGCGTGGCACTGATGACGGATGCCCGCTCCGGCGGCCTCGCCTCCCCGGCCTTCGAAGGCCGCGAGCGCTTCGTCCTCTCCGGCGGCGGCATCGCCGGCCGCGGCGCCCTGCGCGCGATGAAATCCGCCGCCGCCCTGGCCGCCGGCACCTGGCAGGCGCGCGCCATCCTCTCCCGCCTGCGCCCCGCCGCCATCGTCGGCTTCGGCGGCTACCCCTCCGTCGCCCCCGTGCTGGCCAGCCGCTTCCTCGCCGCCCGTCCGGTCGTGATCCTGCACGAACAGAACGGCGTGCTCGGCCGCGCCAACCGCTGGCTCGCCTCCCGCGCCGACCTGCTCGCCCTCAGCCTGCCCGGCACCACCCGGATCCCCACAGGCACAAGCACCGCGGTCACCGGCAACCCCGTCCGCCCCGCCATCGCCGCCCTGGCCGGCGCGCCCTACAGCCCGCCCACCGGCGAAATCCGCCTCCTCGTCCTCGGCGGCTCGCTCGGCGCGCGCATCTTCAGCGACATCGTGCCCCCCGCCCTCGCCCTGCTGCCCGCCGAACTGCGCGCCCGCATCGCCCTCACCCAGCAATGCCGCGCCGAGGACGTCGCCCGCGTGCGCGCCGCCTACGAACAAAGCGGCATCACCGCCACCCTCGCCCCGTTCTTCCCGAACGTGGCCGAACTGCTGCAGGGCGCCCATCTCGTCATCGCCCGCGCCGGCGCCTCCACCGTGGCGGAACTCGCCACCATCGGCCGCCCTTCCATCCTCGTGCCCCTCCCCGGCGCGATCGACGACCACCAGCGCGCCAACGCCGCCGCCCTCGCCACGCCCGGCGGCGCCATCCTGATCGACCAGGCAACGCTCACGCCGGCCATGCTCGCGCACCACCTTGCGACTCACCTCGCCAACGGCGACACCCTCGCGAACGCCGCCCGCGCCGCGGCCACCGCCGGCCGGCCCGATGCCGCCGCCCGCCTCGCCGACCTCGTCGAGACCGCAATCGCCCGCCGGGCATCGAAGGAGATTCCGGCATGAGGGCGCTTCCCCTGTCGATCGGCACCATTCATTTCGTCGGCATCGGCGGCATCGGCATGTCGGGCATCGCCGAGGTGCTGCACAATCTCGGCTACTCCGTGCAGGGCAGCGACATCGCCGACGGCGCCAACGTCCGCCGCCTGCGCGAAGCCGGCATCCCTGTCGCCGTGGGGCATGAGGCCCGCAACCTCGGCAACAGCCAGGTCGTCGTCGTCAGCACCGCCGTGAAGCCGGACAACCCCGAAGTCCAGGCCGCCCGCGCCCGCCTCATTCCCGTCGTGCGCCGCGCGGAAATGCTGGCCGAACTCATGCGCCTGCGCTGGGCGATTGCCATCGGCGGCACCCACGGCAAAACCACCACCACCAGCCTCGTCGCCGCGGTGCTGGAAGCAGCCCATCTCGACCCCACCGTCATCAACGGCGGCATCATCAACAACTACGGCACCAACACCCGCATGGGCGCGGGCGAATGGATGGTGGTGGAAGCCGACGAATCCGACGGCTCCTTCCTCCGCCTGCCCGCCACCATCGCGGTCGTCACCAACATGGACCCGGAACACCTGGACCACTGGGGCACGGGCGAGGCGATGCTCGCCGGCTACGACCAGTTCGTGCAGAACGTGCCCTTCTACGGCTTCGCGGTGCTCTGCATCGACCATCCCGCCGTGCAGCAGATGATCCCGCGCCTGTCCGATCGCCGCATCATCACCTACGGCTTCTCGCCCCAGGCCGATGTCCGCGCCGACAAGCTGGTGATGGACAAGCTCGGCGCCACCTTCGAGGTCACCATCGCCGACCGCGCCCGCGGCCGCAGCCGCAAGATGGGCCCGTTCCGCCTGCCCATGCTCGGCCAGCACAACGTGCAGAACGCGCTGGCCGCGGTCGCCATCGGCGCCGAGATGGAAATCGACGACGCCACGCTGCGCACCGCCTTCGCCGGCTTCAAGGGCGTCAAGCGCCGCTTCACCAAAACCGGCGAGGCCGGCGGCATCACCGTGATCGACGACTACGGCCACCACCCTGTCGAAATCGCCGCGGTGCTGAAGGCCGCCCGCCAGGCCGGCGCCAACAACGTCGTCGCCGTGGTGCAGCCGCACCGCTACTCCCGCCTCGCCTCGCTTTTCGCCGAGTTCTGCACCTGCATGAACGACGCCGGAACGGTCATCGTGGCCGACACCTACGCGGCCGGCGAAGCCCCGATCGAGGGCGCCAACCGCGATGCCCTGGTCGAGGGCCTGCGCGCCCGCGGCCACCGCAGCGTGGTGCCGCTGCCCGGCCCGGAACATCTGGGCGAGATGGTGCACGCCATCGCCCGCCCTGGGGATTTCGTCGTCTGCCTCGGCGCCGGCAACATCACCCAGTGGGCCGCCGCCCTGCCCGGCGAACTGCTCAAGCTCCAGGCCGGCCAGAAGGCAAAGCCGGGAGGCGCCGCATGATGGTCATGGAACGCGACCCCATCGAACAGGCCGCCGCCCATCTGCGCGGCCGCGCCCAGCAGAACGCCCCGCTCGGCCCCACCACCTGGTTCCGCGTCGGCGGCGCCGCCGAATGGCTCGTCCGCCCCGCCGACGTGGACGATTTGCGCGCCTTCCTCGCCGCCCTGCCGCACACCATTCCCGTGGTTGCCATCGGTGCCGCCTCCAACCTCATCGTGCGTGACGGCGGCGTGCGTGGCGTCGTCATCAAGCTCGCCCGCGGCTTCACCGCCATCGAAACGGATGGCAACGGCGTCATCGCCGGCGCCGCGGCGCTGGACATCACCGTGGCCGAGCACGCCGCCGCCGCTGGCCTCGCCGGCATCGAGTTCCTCTCCGGCATCCCCGGCAGCATCGGCGGCGCCATCGCCATGAACGCCGGCGCCTATGGCAGCGACGTCGCCGCCTGCCTCGACTGGGCCGAACTCGTCACCCGCGACGGCCAGCTCCTGCGCCTGCCCGCCGAGGCCCTCACCCTCACCTACCGCCACGCCGCCCTGCCCCCCGGCAGCGTCGTCGTCCGCGCCCGCTTCCGCGCCATGCCCGGCGAACCCGCCACCATCGCCGCCCGCATGGCCGACATCCGCACCGCCCGCGAAGCCAGCCAGCCCGTGCGCGCCCGCACCGGCGGCTCCACCTTCCGCAACCCCACCTCCTCGGAATCCAGCCTCAAGGCCTGGGAACTGATCGACGCCGCCGGCTGCCGCGGCCTTCTCCGCGGCGGCGCCCAGGTCAGCGAGAAGCACTGCAACTTCCTGCTCAACACCGGCAGCGCCACCGCCGCCGACATCGAAGGCCTGGGCGAAGACGTCCGCGCCCGCGTGCGCGCCATGAGCGGCGTGGACCTGCACTGGGAAATCCGCCGCATCGGCATCACCGCCAAGGAGCCAACGGCATGACTCGCGTCGCGGTCCTCTACGGTGGCATCTCCGCCGAGCGCGAGGTCTCCCTCTCCACCGGCCGCCAGGTCATCGCCGCCCTGCGCGAAGCCGGCTACGAGGTCACGCCCGTCGAGGTGAAGGACGACCTCGCCGCTGTCATCAAGGCCCTCGATCCGCGCCCCGACGCCGTCTTCAACGCGCTGCACGGCCGCTTCGGCGAGGACGGCGCCATCCAGGGCGTGCTGGATTGGCTCGCCATCCCCTACACCCATTCCGGCGTGCGCGCCTCGGCACTCGCCATGGACAAGGTCGCCGCCAAGGCCGTCTTCGCCGCCGCCGGCCTGCCCGTGCCGCGCGGCCAGGTGGTGGACATCGCCGCCCTGGAACACAACGACCCGATGCCCCTGCCCTACGTCATCAAGCCGATCAACGAGGGCAGCTCGGTCGGCGTGGAGATCATGCGCGAGGGCGGCAACCGCCGCGCCGCCGTCGCCGCCGCCTGGACCTTCGGCGCCAGCGCCCTGGTGGAGGAGTTCATCCCCGGCCGCGAGCTCACCGTCGCCGTCATGGGCGAAAAGGCCCTGGCCGTCACCGAAATCACCGCCGCCAACGGCGACTTCTACGACTACGAGGCGAAGTATGCCGATGGCGGCTCCCGCCACGTCATCCCCGCCCCGGTCCACCCCGAGATCTACACCCGCGCGCTGGACGTCGCCCTGCGTGCCCACCGCGCCCTGGGCTGCCGCGGCGCCAGCCGTTGCGATTTCCGCTACGACGACACCGCCGGCGAGCCCGGCCGCCTGGTGCTGCTGGAGCTGAACACCCAGCCCGGCCTCACCCCCACCTCGCTCCTGCCGGAGCAGGCGGCGCATCTGGGCATGAGCTTCCCGCAGCTTTGCGCCTGGATGGTGGAGAACGCCGCATGTCGCGCGTAAACCGCCGCGCCATCCCCCCGGCCCCGCCGCGCATCCAGGACCGGCCCGGCCGCTGGAAGCTGCTGTGGCGCAACCAGCGCCGCCGCCTGCGCACCGTCGCCCTGCTCGGCGGCCTCGCCACCCTCGTCTTCGGCGGCCTCTACACCGTGCAGGCCCTCGGCGACGGCGCCAATGTCCGCGAGCGCGTCGGCGACGTCGCCGCCACCCTCGGCCTGCGCGTCACAAACGTCGTCATCGAAGGTCGCACCAAAACCCCGCAGGTGATGCTCAACGCCGCCCTCGGCATCCGCCCGGGCGAGCCGATCCTCAGCTACTCGCTCTCCGAAGCGCGCCAGCGCCTCGAAAGCATCAAGTGGGTGGAACACGCCACGGTGGAACGCCGCCTGCCCGGCACCATCCTGGTCCGCCTCACCGAACGCCGCCCCTTCGCCGTCTGGCAGTCCGACGGCAAGTTCCTCCTGGTCGATCGCGAGGGCGAGGTCGTCGCCGATTCCGATGTCGCCGCCTTCGCCGACCAGCTCCCCCTCGTCGTCGGCCCCGGCGCCCCCAAGCACGCCGCGGCGCTGATGGAACTCCTCGGCGCCCAGCCGGAGCTGATGAAGCGCGTCGTCGCTGCCGTGCGCGTCTCCGAACGCCGCTGGAACCTGCGCATGACCAACGGCGCCGACGTGATGCTGCCCGAAGGCGGCGAAGCCCCCGCCCTGGCCCGCCTCGCCGAGCTGCACGCCAGCCAAAGCCTGCTCGACCGCCCGCTCGCCGTGGTCGATTTGCGCCTGCCCGACCGCCTCGTCGTCCGCCCGCACCCCGACCCGAAACCCCAAGCCCTGGGCCGCCGCACATGACCGATATGTCGCGACGCACGCTGGCTCCCCCCGATGTCTCCACGGAGCGCGACGAGCAGCCCACCCGCCGCGCGCGCCAGTCCGGCCCGTTCGGCGTGCTCGATATCGGCACCACCAAGATCGTCTGCGTCATCGGCCGCGCCGAGTCGGACGGCACGCTGCGCGTGCTCGGCTTCGGCTGGCAGAAGGGCCGCGGCGTGCGCGGCGGCGGCATCGTCGACATCGAGGAAGCCGAGCGTGCCATCCGGGCCGCCGTCGGCAGCGCCGAGGAAGAAGCCGGCGTCCGCCTCTCCCGCGTCACCATCAACCTCTCCTGCGGCCAGCCCGAAAGCCGGCTGTTCAACGTGCAATGGCCGGTCGGCGGCCGCTCCGTCTCGGAAGCCGACATCCGCAAGGTGCTGCAGGAAGGCCGCACCCGCGCCCAATCCCCGGGCCGCTCCATCATCCACATCCTGCCGATGGCCTTCTCAGCCGACGACGCGCAGGGCGTGGCCGACCCGCGCGGCCTGCACTGCGAACAGCTCATCGGCCGCCTGCACGTCGTCGATGCCGGCACCACCGCGCTGCGCACGCTCGATGCCTCACTGGCCCGCTGCGACCTGGAAATGGGCGACCTCGTCTCCGCCCCCATGGCGGCCGGCATCGCCACCCTGGTGGAAGACGAGAAGCTGCTGGGTGCGACGGTGCTGGACATGGGCGGCGGCACCACCGGCATGGCCGTCTTCGCCGAAAACCACCTGCTGCACACCGAACAGCTCCCGCTCGGCGGCCTGCACGTCACGCGCGACATCGCCAGCGTGCTCTCCACCACCGTCACCGCCGCCGAGCGCCTCAAAACCCTCTGGGGCAGCGCGCTCGTGAGCCCCGACGACGAGCGCGAGATGCTCCCCGTGCCCCTTGTCGGGGAGGACGAGCACCACATCGCCAAGGTGCCGCGCAGCATGATCGTCAACATCATCCGCCCGCGCCTGGAGGAAACCTTCGAACTGGTGCGTCAGCGCCTCGATGCCTCCGGCCTCGGCCGAGTCGCCGGCCACCGCGTCGTCCTCACCGGCGGCGCCAGCCAGCTCGCCGGCGTGCGCGAGATGGCCGCCGAGATCCTCGGCCGCCAGGTCCGCCTCGGCCGCCCCGCCCCCCTGCGCGGCCTGCCCGACTCGGCCCAGGGCCCGGCCTTCGCCACCGCCGTCGGCCTCCTGTCCTGGAGTTCCGGCGAGGGCCGCCGCCTGCCCGATCTCGACCTCGAAGCCGAAGCGCCACGCGGCCTTTTCAGCCGCATCGTCGCCTTCCTGCGCGAGCGGGTGTGACGATGGCGCAACACACGGCGATACGCCGAAGAAACGACACGCCCCGAATGCCAAACGATGCAGCACGGGCGTTTGCGAATCGAATTTGCGCGGTAGAAGTGAAACCCCCCGGGAGCCCTGCCTGATGACCCTGAACCTTACCATCCCCCAGCAGATGCACACGGATTTCACCCCGCGCATCACCGTCATCGGCGTGGGCGGCGGCGGCACCAACGCGGTGGACAACATGATCGCCATGAATCTCCAGGGCGTGGAGTTCGTGGTCGCCAATACCGACGCGCAGCAGCTCATGCACTCGCGCGCCGACCGCCGCATCCAGCTCGGGCCGCATCTCACCCAGGGCCTCGGCGCCGGCGCCAAGCCGGAAGTCGGCCGTGCCGCGGCTGAGGAAGCCGCCGAGGAGCTGTATCGCCACCTCGATGGCGCCCACATGGTCTTCATCACCGCCGGCATGGGCGGCGGCACCGGCACCGGGGCCGCACCCGTGATCGCGCGGATGGCCCGTGAACGCAGCATCCTCACCGTCGGCGTGGTCACCAAGCCCTTCACCTTCGAAGGCAACCGCCGCGCCCGCTCCGCCGAACAGGGCATCGCGGAGCTGCAGGAATTCGTCGACACGCTGATCGTCATCCCCAACCAGAACCTCTTCCGCCTCGCCAATGAGCGCACCGGCTGGAAGGAAGCGTTCAAGATGGCCGACCAGGTGCTCTACATGGGCGTCAAGGGCGTCACCGACCTCATGGTCGCCCCGGGCCTGGTGAACCTCGACTTCGCCGACATCCGCACCGTCATGGCCGAGATGGGCAAGGCGATGATGGGCACCGGCGAGGCAGAGGGCGAAGGCCGCGCCGTCCGCGCCGCCGAGCTCGCCATCAGCAACCCGCTGCTGGAAGATACCTGCATGCGCGGCGCCAAGGGCCTGCTCATCAACATCACCGGCGGCGACGACATGACCCTGTTCGAGGTCGATGCCGCCGCCAACCGCATCCGCGAGGAAGTGGACGACGAAGCCAACATCATCTTCGGCTCGGCGATCGACGAGAACCTCGCCGGCAAGGTCCGCGTCTCCGTGGTCGCCACCGGCATCGAATCCGCCGTGAAGACCGCCGAGCGCCCGCGCCTGGTCGCGGTGGCCAATGGCGGCATGATGGAATCCGGCAACGACGCCGTCTCCACCCAGTCGACCCACGCGTCGATGTCGGAGCAGGAAGGGACCAGCGCCAACGCCCAGCCGATCCCGCTGCGCCCGGTCGCCCCCGTCATGCCGGCCGGCGGCCTGCCGCCCGGCATCGGTCCGCGCCCGGCCGCCCGGCCGCACGCGCCCACCCCCGCCCCGCAGCCCATGGCGAACCAGGGGTCGTACCAGCCCACCGGCCTTGCCCCACGCATCGCCCAGCCCACGGCGCCCTTCACCGAGTCGGCCCCCCTGGCGCCGCGCCCGATGGAATCGCTGCTGCCGGAAGCACCGCGCACCGCCGCTCCGGCGCTGCGCCCCGCCCCGGCTGCCCGCCCGGCCCCTGCCACCACCGAGGCAGCCCGCCCGGCGCCCTCCACCGGCCCGAACCTGTTCAACCGGGTCACCGGCCTGCTCCGCGGCAACCGCGCCACGGCCCCCGCGCTGGAACCGCGCCCCGTCCAGGCGAGCCAACCCGCCGAACCCGCGGCCGAACTCCAGGTGGAATCGCCCAAGCCCGCCACCCAGGCCCAGGGCGAGAAGATCGACCTGGAAATCCCCACCTTCCTGCGCCGCCAGCATTCCGGCACGCAGCACTAATCGCAGCTCCCCCCCGGCATGCCCCACCAGGCATGCCGGGAATGCTGCACCGCAACGAGCGCGACGCAATAAATCCCCTGAATTCAATCGTCTATTCCGAAATACTGAGAAACAAAGCTTGACTCGCGCCGGCGCGCCGGCCTGCCCTACCTTGCCGCCGCAAGCGCCGCCTCCACTCTCCGGCGCACGCACCGCTGGCGCACCGCCAGGGAGCTTCACGGCGCCACCCATCAGGGCGCTAGGCGACAGGATGTCACGCGATGGACGGTTTCCACCACGGCGCCACGCTCTACGCCCAGGCCAACGGCCTCGGTCTCGCTCCTGATTCCGCCACCCAGGCCACCCTCAAGGCCGCGATTGACTGCGTCGGCACCGGCCTCCATTCCGGCCAGCGCGTCTCCCTCACCTTGCGCCCCGCGCCGGCCGACCACGGCATCGTCTTCCGCCGCCGCGACCTCGGCCTCGACATCCCCGCCCGGTTCGACCACGTGGCCGATACCCGCCTGTGCACCGTCCTGGCCCACCCGGACGTCCCGCAGGCCCGCGTCGCCACCATCGAACACCTCATGGCCGCCTTCGCCGCCACCGGCATCACCAACGCCCTCGTCGAGATCGACGGGCCGGAACTGCCGATCCACGACGGCTCGGCCCAGAACTTCATCTTCCTGATCGATTGCGCCGGCACCGTCGCGCAGGATGCCCCCCGCCCCGCCATCGCCGTCATGCGCCCGGTGCGCGTGGAAGGCGAAGACGGCGCCTTCGCCGAGCTCACCCCCTCCCACGCCCTCGCCGGGCTGGAGGCGGAAGTCGCGATCGAATTCGCCGCCCCGGCCATCGGCGCCCAGTCCCTCGCCCTGCCCCTCACCGGGGCCGCCATCCGCCAGGAACTCGCCGCCGCCCGCACCTTCTGCCTGCTGCAGGAAGTGGAGGCCATGCAGGCCGCCGGCCTCGCCCGCGGCGGCAGCCTCGACAACGCCGTGGTGGTGGACAACGACCGCATCCTCAACCCCGCCGGCCTGCGCATGGAACGCGAGTTCGTGCGCCACAAGATGCTCGATGTCGCCGGCGACCTCGCGCTGGCCGGCGTCACCCTCCACGCCACCCTGCGCGCCCGCAAGCCCGGCCACGCGCTGAACAACCAGCTCCTGCGCGCCCTTTTCGCCGACCCCGCCAACTGGCGCCAGGTCGAAGGCACAAGCCCGCTCGACCTCTCCCGCCCCAAACGGGCCCTGGCGTAACACCGGATTCGCCCGGGGTTCGCCGGCCCGCCACCCATGCTATAAGCGCGGCCTGCCCCTATCGGTGATTCGCTCGATGCTCCGTCCCGCCTGCGCCGCCCTGCTCGCCCTGCTCGCCCTGCCCCTCGGCGGCTGCGAGACCATGTCGTCGCTCAACCCCTTCGCCGACAGCAAGCCAGGCAGCGAGGAAGCCGCCGCCGCCATCCCGCCCGCAGAGGCGCTCTACAATCGCGGCGTCGATGCCATCAACGCCAAGCGCTACGGCACCGCCGCCACGCAGTTCGACCTCGTCGAACAGAACTACCCGTATTCCAGCTGGGCCGTGAACGCCCAGATCATGCAGGGCTACGCCGAATACCTGCAAAGCAAGTACACCCAGGCCATCGGCACGCTGGACCGCTTCATCCAGCTCCACCCCGCCCACCGCGATGTCGCCTACGCCTACTACCTGCGCGCCCTGTCCCACTACGAACAGATCGCCGACGTCCAGCGCGACCAGCGCACCACCCAGGAGGCGATGGGCGCCCTGCAGGAAGTGGTCAACCGCTTCCCCGAAACCGCCTATGGCCGCGACGCCAAGCTCAAGATCGACCTCGCCCGAGACCACCTCGCCGGCAAGGAAATGGAGATCGGCCGCTGGTACCTGAACCAGAAGCTCTACACCGCCGCCGTCAACCGCTTCCAGCGCGTGGTGGATGAATTCCAAACCACCAACCACGTCGCCGAAGCCCTGCACCGCCTCACCGAGATCTACCTGCTGCTCGGCCTCCCCGAACAAGCCCGCAAAACCGCCGCCGTGCTCGGCCACAACTACCCCGGCAGCTCCTGGTACGCCGACAGCTACGACAACCTGGTCCCCGCCGGCGCCGCCCCACCCGACGGTGCCCGCCAGTCGCCCGAGCAGCCCGGCATGCTGGGCCGGCTGTGGCGGTCGGTTTTTTAAGCAAGAAAGGCTTCTTTTTGTGAACAAAAAGAAGCAAAAAAACTTCATGAATGGCGCCCCGGCCTATCCATCCAGGCCGCAGCCAGTCGGAAAAGTCTTTTTGCTTCTTTTTCTTCAGAAAAAGAAGATGCTTCCTTCATGCTGACCACCCTCTCCATCCGAGACGTCGTCCTGATCCAGCGCCTGGACCTCTCCTTCGGCGCCGGCCTCACCGTACTCACCGGGGAGACCGGCGCCGGCAAGTCCATCCTGCTCGACAGCCTCGGCCTCGCCCTCGGCGCCCGCAGCGAACAGGGCCTGGTCCGCGCCGAGGCCGAACAGGCCTCCGTCGCCGCCGTCTTCGCCCCGCCCCGCACCCACCCCGCCTTCGACCTCCTGGCCGAACAGGGCATCGAGGCGGAGGACGAACTCGTCCTGCGCCGCATCGTCGCCAAGGACGGTCGCAGCCGCGCCTTCGTCAACGACCAGCCGGTCAGCGCCGCCCTGCTGCGCCGCCTCGGCGCCACGCTGGTCGAAGTCCAGGGCCAGCACGACCAGATGGGCCTCGCCGACCCCGCCGGCCACGCCGCCCTGCTCGATGCCTTCGGCGTACCCGAACCCCTGCGCACCCAGGCCGCCGCATGCTGGCGCACCCTGCGCGAAGCCACCACCGCCCTGGCCCGCGCCCGCGATGCCATCGCCGCCGCCGAGCGCGACCGCGAATGGCTCACCCACGCCGTCGAGGAACTCTCCCACCTCGCCCCGGAAGACGGCGAGGAAACCCGCCTCGCCGAGGAACGCCAGGCCCTGCAACAGGGCGAACGCCGCGCCGAAGCCGTCGCCGCCGCGCTCTCGGAACTCTCCCCCCAAACCGGCCGCAGCCGCACCGCCGGCCCCGCCGCCGCCCTGCGCTCCGCCAGCCGCGCCCTCCAGCGCCTCGTGCCCAACAACGCGCCGGATGCACCCAACCCGGCCCAGGCCGCGCTGACCGCGCTCGAAGCCGCCGAAACCGCCCTGGCCGAAGCCGAATCCCTGCTCAGCCGCCTCGCCCAGGATGTCGAAGCCGACCCCCGCCGCCTCGAAGCCACGGAAGAACGCCTCTTCGCCCTGCGCGCCGCCGCCCGCAAGCACTCCGTCGCCGTGGCCGAACTCCCGGCCTTCCTCGCCTCCCTGCAAGCCCGCCTCGGCGCGCTGGAAACCGGCGCGGAGGAAGTCGCCGGCCTCGAACGCGCCGTCACCGAAGCCCGCACCAGCTACCTCGCCGCCTGCGCCCGCCTCACCCAATCCCGCCAGGCCGCCGCCGCCAAGCTGGAAAAAGCCATCGCCCGCGAACTCCCGCCGCTCAAGCTGGAACGCGCCCGCTTCGTCGCCGAGGTCGCCCCGCTCCCCGAATCCGGCTGGGGGATCGGCGGCGCGGATGCCGTCCGCTTCCTCATCTCCACCAACCCCGGCCAGCCACCCGGCCCGCTGGCCCGCGTCGCCTCCGGCGGCGAACTCTCCCGCCTCATGCTCGCCCTCAAGGTCGTCCTCGCCGGCGGCTCCACCGTCCCCACCCTGGTCTTCGATGAAGTGGACAGCGGCATCGGCGGCGCCACCGCGGCCGCCGTCGGCGAACGCCTGGCCCGCGTCGCCGAAGGCGTCCAGGTCCTCCTCGTCACCCACTCCCCCCAGGTCGCCGCCCGCGGCGCCGCGCATTTGCGTGTCATGAAGCAGGTCGCCCGCGGCCGCGCCGAAACCCGCGTGGAAATGCTCAGCGCAGACGAACGCCGCGAAGAAATCGCCCGCATGCTCGCTGGCGAGACCGTCACCGAACAGGCCCGGGCAGCTGCCGATAGCCTGCTGGCAAGCCTCTAAGAAAGCGGTTCTTTTTTGAAAAAAAGAACCAAAAAACTTTCATTCCCTGGCACGCGCGCCAGCTAACCGGCGCGCACGCCAGTTCATAAAAGTCTTTTTGCTTCTTTTTCTTCAGAAAAAGAAGAGTCTTCCTTCCTTACCTCCAGGGCCACCATGAGCGAAACCCAGCCCCCCGAAGCCCTCGCCGAATCCGAAGCCGCCGCCGAGCTGGAGCGCCTCGCCACCGAGATCGCCCGCCACGATCGCGCCTATCACGAGCAGGACGCCCCAGAGATCACGGATGCGGCCTACGACGCCCTGCGCGCCCGCAACACCGCCATCGAGGCCCGCTTCCCCGATCTCATCCGCCCGGATTCCCCCAACCGCCGCGTCGGCGCCGCCGCCGCCTCCGGCTTCGCCAAGGCCGCCCACGCCGCCCCGATGCTCTCGCTCGACAACGCCTTCGATGCCGAGGACTTCACCGATTTCACCACCCGCGCCCGCCGCTTCCTCGGCCTCGCCGCCGACACGCCCCTCCCCCTCGTCGGCGAACCCAAGATCGACGGCCTCTCGGTCTCCCTTACCTACGTGAACGGCCAGCTCATCCGCGCCGCCACCCGCGGCGACGGCATGGTGGGCGAGGACGTCACCGCCAACATCCGCACCCTGGCCTCCGTCCCCCCAACCCTCGCCGGCCCCGCCCCGGCGGAGATCGAAATCCGCGGCGAGGTCTTCATGACCAAGGAGGATTTCCTCGCCCTCAACGCCCGCCAGGAAGCCGCCGGCGAGAAGATCTTCGCCAACCCCCGCAACGCCGCCGCCGGCAGCCTGCGCCAACTGGACGCCACCATCACCGCCAGCCGCCCACTGTCGATGTTCGCCTACGCCATGGGCCAGGCCACCGCCCGCCCCGCCCCCACCCACTCCGCCTGGCTGGAACAGCTGCGCGCCTGGGGCTTCACCGTGAACCCGCTCTGCCGGCGGCTCGCCACGCCCGAGGAAGCCCCCGCCTTCCACGCCGAAATCGCCGCGGCCCGCGCCGCCCTGCCCTACGATATCGACGGCGTGGTGTACAAGATCGACGACCTCGCCCTGCAATCCCGCCTCGGCTTCGTCGGCCGCGCCCCGCGCTGGGCCATCGCCTGGAAATTCCCCGCCGAACAGGCCACCACCGTGGTGGAGGACATCACCGTCCAGGTCGGCCGCACCGGCGCCCTCACCCCGCTCGCCCGCCTCAAGCCCGTCAATGTCGGCGGCGTCCTCGTCGGCCGCGCCACCCTGCACAACGAGGACGAAATCGCCCGCCTCGGCGTCCGCGTGGGAGACACGGTGGTCATCCAGCGCGCCGGAGACGTCATCCCCCAGGTCGTCCAGGTCGTCGAAACCGCCCCGCGCGGCCCCGCCGAATGGCAGCCCCTCACCCACTGCCCCGTCTGCGGCTCGCTCGCCATCCGCCCCCCCGGCGAGGTCATCCGCCGCTGCACCGGCGGCCTCACCTGCCGCGCCCAGGTGGAGGAACGCCTGATCCACTTCGTCTCCCGCGGCGCCTTCGACATCGAGGGCCTCGGCGAGAAGTCCATCCGCGAATTCCACGCCGAAGCCCTCATCGCCAGCCCCGCCGACATCTTCCGCCTCCCGGCCCGCGAAGCCGAGATCGCCACCCGCGAGGGCTGGGGCCCCCTCTCCGCCCGCAACCTCACCGCCGCCATCGAAGCGCGCCGAACCATCGGCCTCGCCCGCCTCATCTTCAGCCTCGGCATCCGCCGCATCGGCGAGCAGAACGCCCGCCTGCTGGCCCGCCACTACGGCACCTACGAAAACTGGGTCGCCCAGATGGAACAGGCCGTCACCATCGGCAGCGAGGCCCGCTCCGACCTCGGCAGCATCATCGGCATCGGCGGCGCGATAGCGGACGAGCTCACCGCCTTCTTCGCCGAGCAGCACAACCGCGAAACCCTGGCCGAACTCCGCGCCCAGCTCCGCACCATCGAACCCGCCACCGCCCCCGCCGCGGCCGCCAACGGCGCACTCGCCGGCAAGATCGTCGTCTTCACCGGCACGCTGGTCACCATGACCCGCCCGGAAGCCAAGGCCCTGGCCGAGTCGCTCGGCGCACGCGTCACCGACAGCGTCTCGAAAAAGACCGACCTCGTCGTCCTCGGCGCCGATGCCGGCTCCAAGGCCAAGAAAGCCGCCGAACTCGGCGTCCGCACCGTCACCGAACAGGAATGGCGCGAACTCGCTGGCGCCTAAACCGATGTAACCGCTCTGGAACGGCATTGATCGTATTTTAACGCGGTGGGGAGAAACTCCGCCGGTCCCGCTCCCCATACCGCGCACACCGCCGCGCCCCTCGCCCTCCCCGGGCATCAGGCCTGCGATGTTTCGATGGTGCGAATCAGCAATGACGATGGCATGATGGCGGTTCCATGCCCACCGACATGGATTCCCTTGCCCATGGCACCGCCGCGTCCCGTCCAGCTCCGCCCGTCCGCCCGCAAGCCCGTCCAGCAGATCCGCGTGCTGGTGGTGGAGGATGTGCGCACGGTCGCCATCTCCGTCCAGGCCGTGCTGATCCAGGCCGGCATGGAGGTGGAAATCGCCGAAACCGGCGCCGACGCCTGGGAGCGCAAGCAGGATTTCCGCCCGGATATCGCCCTGATCGATCTCGGCCTGCCCGATGTCGAAGGCTTCGACCTGGTCGAACGCTTCGCCGCCCCCGGCGATTGCGGCATCATCCTCCTCACCGCCAACGATGAGGAATCCGCCCGCGTCATGGCGCTCGAAACCGGCGCCGACGACTACATGGTCAAGCCCGCTCCCGCCCGCGAGCTGGTCGCCCGCATCCGCGCCCTGCACCGCCGCCTGCACAGGCCGCAGTCAGACCGCATGATGCGCATCTATATAGACCCCTCCCAGCGCTGCCTCATCGGCGCCACCGGCGAGCGCACCTCCCTCACCGAAGCCGAGATGTCCGCCCTCGATACGCTGCTCGATGCCGGCGGCGTCTCCGTCTCCCGCGAATGGCTCAGCCGCATCGCCCTCAAGCGCCCCCTGCACGCCGACGACCGCTCGGTGGACCAGCTGGTGATGAAACTCCGCCGCAAACTGGCCAGCCAGGGCGCCTCCGATCGCGTCATCCTCTCCGCCCGCCGCCAGGGCTACATGATCGCCGATCCCAGCCTGTTCCGCGCCGTCCCCCGCCCCACCCCCGCCAACAGCAACACCGTCCACCTCAACGGCACCGAAAGCGTCGGGGCCGAATAGCCCCGCCCAACATTCGGCGCCGAATAGCCCCAACTCGCAGGCGCAGGGCAGCCCGGCGCCGGTTTTCCTCGCATTCCGCCGCCCATTCCCCTATGTGCACCGCAGCATAAGGTGCCCCCAACCGGGTCGCGCCTCCCCCATCTGCGTCCGGACGGCACCATGGAAATCCGCAACATCGCGATCATCGCCCATGTCGACCATGGCAAAACCACCCTGGTGGACCAGCTGCTGAAGCAGTCCGGCGCCTTCCGGGAACACCAGCAGGTCGCCGAGCGCGCGCTCGACCGCAACGACCTCGAACGCGAACGCGGCATCACCATCCTCGCCAAGTGCACCGCCGTGATGTGGAAAGGCACCCGCATCAACATCGTCGACACCCCCGGCCACGCCGATTTTGGTGGCGAGGTCGAACGCATCCTGAACATGGTCGATGGCGCCATCGTCCTGGTCGACGCCGCCGAAGGCGTGCTGCCCCAGACCAAGTTCGTCCTCACCAAGGCCCTCGCCCAGGGCCTCAAGCCCATCGTGGTCGTCAACAAGATCGACCGCCAGGATGCCCGCCCCGACGAAGTGCACGAAGAGATGTTCGACCTCTTCGCCGCCCTCGGCGCCGATGACACCCAGCTCGATTTCCCCATGCTCTTCGCCTCGGGCCGCCAGGGCTGGGCCGTGGTCTCGCTCGATGACGAGCGCAAGGACCTGTCGCCCATGTTCGACCTGGTGCTGCGCCACGTGCAGCCCCCCATCCGCGACCAGGACGCGCCCTTCGCCATGGTCGCCTCCATCCTCGATTACGACAACTTCCTCGGCCGCGTCCTCACCGGCCGCGTCGAACAGGGCCGCCCGCGCCTCAACATGCCGCTCAAGGTCCTGCGCTCGGATGGCTCCGTCGTCGAAACCGGCCGCCTCACCAAGCTCATGGGCTTCCGCGGCCTCGATCGCGTCAACATCGAGGAAGCCGAGCCCGGCGACATCATCGCCATCGCCGGCATGACCGACGCCACCATCCCCGACACCATCTGCGACCCCGCCGTCCCGGCCCCCCGGCCCGCCACCCCCGTCGAC
>JBIKOJ010000332.1:0-3818 GCA_044358135.1 Acetobacteraceae bacterium
ACCCTGGCCATGACCTTCCGCATCAACGACGGCCCCCTCGGCGGCCGCGAAGGCAAGAAGGTCACCTCGCGCCAGATCCGCGACCGCCTCCTCCGCGAAACCGAAGGCAACGTCGCCATCAAGGTCACCGCGTCCAACGAAACCGACGCCTTCGAGGTCGCCGGCCGCGGCGAACTCCAGCTCGGCGTGCTCATCGAAACCATGCGCCGCGAAGGCTTCGAACTCACCATCGGCCGCCCCCGCGTCCTCACCCGCCAGAACCCCGAAACCGGCGAACGCGAAGAGCCGATGGAAGAAGTGCTGGTCGACGTGGACGAGCCCTACACCGGCGTCGTCGTCGAAAAGATCAGCAAGCGAAAGGGCGTCATGCAAGACATGCGCCCCTCCGGCGGCGGCAAGGTCCGCCTCACCTTCCACATGCCCTCGCGCGGCCTGATCGGCTACCACGGCGAATTCCTCACCGACACCCGCGGCACCGGCATCATGAACCGCATCTTCAAGGGCTATGAGCCCTGGTGCGGCCCCATCGAAGGCCGCCGCAACGGCAGCCTCATCTCCAACTCCGACGGCGAAGCCATCCAATACTCCCTGTGGTACCTGCAGGAGCGCGGAACCCTCTTCGTCGACCCCGGCGAAAAAATCTACCTCGGCATGATCCTCGGCGAACACTCGCGCGACTCCGACCTCGACGTGAACGCCATCAAGGAAAAGAAGCTCACCAACATCCGCGCCGCCGGCAAGGACGAGGCCATGCTCCTCATCCCGCCCCGCCGCATGAGCCTCGAACAAGCCATCGCCTACATCGAAGACGACGAACTCGTCGAAGTCACCCCCACCGCCATCCGCATCCGCAAGCGCTACCTCGACCCCCACGAGCGCAAGCGCCACGAAAAGCGCAGCGCCGAAGTCGACGCCGCCTAAAAACCAAAGGCCGCCGCACCTTCCCTCTCCCCTTGGGGGCTTGGGCCGCGAAGCGGACCAAGGGTCAAGGGTGAGGGGTAAGTCCTAGACTGGAACTTACCCAGGGGCCCCGCACCCCTCGCAGGGCTCTGCCCTGCACCCGCCAGGAGCCAGGGGCCCCTGGCCCCCCATTCACAAGAACCACCTCGGGCGCGGTCGCAACCGCCGCCACCGTTCACACCCACTTCATGCCTCCATTCTAGCCTCCAGCCCTCTCAACAAGCGTGGCTTGGCTAAAATGGCGATCCGGCATTGGCTGTCGTCGTGCCGACCCAACCAAATGACCGGCTTCCATCGCCTGGCGCTGCTGGTCATCGCCATCGCCTGCCTGGTCCCCGTCGGCCTCGACATGCGCCGCATCTGGAACCACCGCGCCACCGTCATCGCCGACAGCAACCGCGACACCGCCAACCTCGCCCACGCCCTCGCCCAGCACGCCGAAGACGCGGTCCGCATGATCGATGGCGCCATCGGCGGCTTCGTCGAGCGCGTCGAACACGACGGCACCGGCTCCGAGGCGCGCGAACGCATGGATCGCTTCCTCACCACCCGGATTGCATTGATCCCCTCGGCCAAGGCCCTGTCCTTCGTCGATGCTCAGGGCACCGTCATCATCACTTCGAACCCCCTATTGTTCTGGGAAAACCTCGGCGCCCGCCCCTATTTCAACGTCCACCGCGACAGCCCCGCGCGCAAAACCCGCATCGGCGCACCAACCAGAAGCCACGTGGATGGCGAGTGGATCATCCCGATCACCCGCCGGGTGAATGCGCCCGACGGCAGCTTCGCCGGTGTCTTCGTGGCCGCCATCGACCCCGCCTACTTCCAGAATTTCTACGCCAACTTCGACATCGGCCAACGCGGCGCCATCCTGCTTGCCTCTGCCGAAGGCAAGCTGCTCGTCCGCCGACCCTTCGATCCCACCAAGATCGGCTCAGACCTCAGCAAGGGCGGGATCTTCACGGCCATTCCCCGCCTGGGCCCGGTCGGAAGCGTCGCCATCCGCGCCTTGACCGACGGTGTCGAGCGGCTGAACTCCTATCACAGTGTCGGCGCCTATCCCCTGGTGATCGCCGTGGCACTCGAAACCAACGAGGTGCTGGACCCATGGCGCATCGCCGCGGCCCATGATCTCGCCGCCAGCCTGTCGCTCTCCGTGCTGGTCGCCATCCTGGGCGCCCTGCTCCTGCGCCAGGCCGGAAATCTCACCACCACCATGGCAACGCTGGCCGCCAGCGAACGCGAAGTGCGCCTGCTGGCCGATAACGGCACCGACGTCATCATGCACATCCGCGGCGGCACCCGCGTCTATGTCTCGCCGGCCAGCCTGGACCTCCTCCAGTACAAGCCGGCGGAACTCACCGGCCAGCCCATCGGCTCGATGATCCACCCCGACGATCGCGACGCCTGGGGCGCAGACCAGGCGCAGCTCGGCACCGGCGCCGGCCCGGCCCGCCAGGCCACCTATCGCATCCGTCGCCGCGACGGCTCCTACGTCTGGGTCGAAGCCCATCGCAACATGCTGCCCGGCAACCGCGGCTTCGTCGTGTCGATCCGCGACATCTCCGCCCGCAAGGCCGCCGAGCAGGAGCTTCGCGCCGCCCAGGCCAACCTCCAGCGCGCCAACCACGCCCTGCACCTCCTCGCCCACCAGGATGGCCTCACCGGCCTGGCCAACCGCCGCCACTTCGATGAAACCCTCGAAGCCGAACTGCGCCGCGCCATGCGCGACTCCACCCCGCTCGCCCTGATCCTGATCGATATCGACCACTTCAAGCTCTTCAACGACCGCTACGGCCACCCCGCCGGCGACGACTGCCTGCGCAAGGTGGGCCACGCCGTCACCCGCTGCGCCCGCCGCCCCGGCGACCTCGCCGCCCGCTACGGCGGGGAGGAACTCGCCCTCCTGCTCCCCAACACCACCGAATCAGGCGCGCTGGACGTCGCCGAGCAACTCCTGTCCGCCATCCGCACCCTGCAACACCCCCACGAAGCCAGCCCCAACGGCATCGTCACCGTCAGCATCGGCGTGGCCGCCCTGGTCCCCATCCCGGGCATCACCGAATCCAGCAGCCTCGTCCAGGCCGCCGACGCCATGCTCTACGAAGCCAAGCGCCACGGTCGCAACAGGACCTTCCCCGTCCAGGCCACAGTCCCCGAGCCCCTGGGTTTCAGGCTCACCGCCTCCGGCGAAGCCTGAAGCGCCTGCCGGCACCCCAAAGGCAAGCAAGGCGAGGGCTCTGCCCTCGACCCGCCAGGAGCCAGCGGCCCCTGGACCCGCATGACTTTCTTCTCTCCCCCCTGCGCCTTCGCAGGGGGGGTTGAGCCGCGAAGCGGATCAACGAGGGGGGCTCTTCCCCACCCCACCCCTCCCCGTCATCAAATGTAGGGTGCAGTGCCCTCCGCACTGCACCACCTACCGCCCAAACACACCCATCCCGCACACAATCCGCCTCAACTCTTGCGGAATGCCATCGTCTCGGCACACCATCCGGTTATGCCGGACCAGCCCGCCGACCGACTGGAAGCTTTCATTAACCGATGGCAAGGCCAGGAAGGCGGGCAGGAGCGCGCCAACTTCCCGCTCTTCCTCACCGAACTCTGCGACACCCTGGCCCTCCCGCCCCCCAACCCCGCCAGCGCCACCAACGAAACCAACGACTACGTCTTCGAACGCCGCGTCGATGAAACCCAGCTCGGCGGCACCACCACCGCCCGCCGCATAGACCTCTACAAGCGCGGCGCTTTCATCCTCGAAGCCAAGCAATCCCGCCAACCCGGCGGCAAGAAGGCGCTGCCAGACCAGCTCGCCCGCCCCCCCCCCCCCCCACCCACCCCCCCCCGCCCCCCCCCCCCCC
>JBIKOJ010000344.1:0-3285 GCA_044358135.1 Acetobacteraceae bacterium
GCATAGGTCAGCTTCAAATCGCCGATCAGCGAAGGCGCCGCCACCGCCGCCGCCTGCAACTGGAACGACGCAATGCCGCGAATCAACAGCAGCGCGAACAACGGGGTCAAAGGCGGGCGTGATGTCATGCGCCACGATGGGCGCCCGGTCCCGCTCAGAGCAAGTCCGCTAGACCCTCGAACCGGCGGACCATTCAAACGAGAAAGCCCTCTCCCCTTGGGGGAGAGGGTTGGGTGAGGGGTCAGGCACGCAGCAAAAACGCCTTAGGCCTTACCGCTTCCGCCACCCCATGCCCCAGAACGCCTCCTCCAGCCGCGTCGCCGCCGTGAAGGTGGCAAGCAGGCTGGCATACCGCGCCTCCCCACCCCGCGCCGCCGCCTGCCGGTCCAGATTGCCGATCGCCGTCGCCGCCACCGCGCGATACTCGTCCGACGAATACGCCTCGATCCACGCCCGATAGGGGTTGCCCTCCAGCTTCGTCCTGGGATCAGCCAGCAGCCTCTGCGCCACCTCGGCATAGCCCACCACGCACGGAATCAGCGCCGTATCCAGATCCAGCCGATCCCCGGCCAACCCGCGCTCCAGCACGAAGCGCGTATAGGCCATCGTCTCCAGATCCTCCGGCTCGGCGGCCATCTGCGCCTCGGTCAGCCCCCACCCGGCGCAGTAGCCCACATGCAGCGGCATCTCCACGTCCACGATATTCGAAACCGAAGCCGCCGCCGCCCGAAGGTCCGCCAAATCCGAGCTCTTGTACCCCGCCAGCGCATAGGCCCGTGCGAAGTGGATCAGGAACAGATAGTCCTGGATCAGGTAATGCCGGAACGCCGCCTCCGGCAGCGTGCCCTCGCCCAGCGCCACCACGAACGGGTGCGCCACATAGCCGTCCCACGCCGCCCCGGCATCGCGCCGCAGCCGCCCGAACAGGCCCTGGTCCAAAGGCAGATCGCTCATGTCTTCGCTCCCCCACGCCCTGCATTAGATTGGCGCGCCTCCAGCAAACTCCAGAGGATCCCCGCCGCACTCACCGCCGCCCCCACCAGCACCACGGGATCGAACGGCTCCGCATACAACAGCACGCCGATGGTCGCCACGAACGGAATGCGCAGGAAGTCGATCGGCACCACCAGCGTGGCATCGCCGTACCGCATCGCGTTGGTGAAGCACACATGTGCCGACAAGCCCGTCACCATCAGCCCCAGCAGCGGCAGCCAATGCGCCGCCTCGATATTCGCCAAAGATCCAATCGGGCTGCCGCCCAGCACCAGCTCCGTCACGATATAGGCCGGCAGCTGCAGCACGTTCATCCAGAACAGAATGGTCAGCGTGGAGTTCTGCCCGGTCAGGAACTTCGTGGTCGTGATCTGCACGGAAAAGAAGAACGCCGCCGCCAGTACCACCAGCGCCGCCGGATCGAATGCCGCCGCACCCGGCCTCAATATGACCAACACCCCCGCGAACCCCAGCACCAATGCCGCCACCCGCCCGCGCGTGATCCGCTCGCCCAGGAAGATCGCCGCCACCACCATCGTCCAGGCCGGCGTGGTGAATTCCAGCGCAAACACCGTGGCCAGCGGCAGCAGCGTCACCCCAAACGCCCAGCACGCCTGCCCCCCGAAATGGAACACGTTGCGCAGCAGGTGCAGCTTCAACGGAAACGGCCCGCCGATCCGCTGCCGCGCCAGCAGCGCATAGGCCACCAGCACCACGATGCCGCCCACGTTGCGCAGCGCCAGCACCTCCCACACCGAGACCACCCGCGCCATCTCGCGCACCGAAACGGCCAGCGCCGAGAAGGACAACAAGGCGCCCGCCATCCACAGGACGACGCGGCGAAGATCGTGCATGCACATTCCCCCTTTGGTCCCCGGGGGTAACAGGCTTCGCCGCCAGCGTCACGCCGCCCCTGTCGCAACCTTGTGTTGAACGGGGGGCGGGATTGCCCGCCACGATGGGCACGCCGGCCCCCCGATGCGTTATGCTGCGGTGCATCAGGGGTCCCCGATGAGCCAGACCGAAACGCCGCCCCGTCCCGCCACCACCACCCCACCGCAGCCCGGCCCACTGATGGTGCTGCCGCCGCCCCCACCCCGGCGCCGCCGCGGATTGGCCTGGCTGCTCGCCGCCGCCCTGCTCGCCGCCGCCGGCACCGCCGCCTGGTGGGAATTCGCCAAGCCCCCGGTGCTCGCCACCATCGCCCCCTGGCGCGGCCCGGCCATCGAAGCCGTCTACGCCACCGGCGTGGTGGAAGCGCTGGACTCCGCCCGCGTCGGCACCACCATCGCCGCCCGCATCGTCACCCTCACGGTGGACGAAGGCGACCGCGTCACCACCGGCCAGCTCATCGCCCGGCTCGATGACCGCCAGGCCCAGCAGCGCCGGGCCGATGCGCAGTCCCGCCTCGACCTCGCCGACCAGGAACTCGCCCGCGACCGCGCCCTCCTCGCCCAGGCCGTCCGCTCCCAGCAGCAACTGCAACGCAGCCAGCAAACCCGCGACGCCGCCGAAGCCGCCGTGCAGCTCGCCATCCGCCAGCTGGAGGAATACCGCATCACCAGCCCGCTCGACGGCATCGTCATGCGCCGCCCGGTCGAGCCCGGCGAAACCGTCGCCGCCAACGCCACCCTGTTCGAAATCGCCTCCCCCACCACCCTGCGCATCGCCGCCGACGTGGACGAACGTGACATCGCCCGCGTGCAGATGGGCGCGAAAGTCGCCATCCGCGCCGATGCCTTCCCGGGAAAGGCCATCGCCGCCACCGTCACCAACATCCGCGGCCGCGGCGAAAGCGCCACCCGCACCTTCCGCGTGGAAGCCAACCTGCCGCCGGACACCGGCCTGCTGATCGGCATGACGGTGGACGTGAACATCGTCGTCGCCGAACGGCCCGACGCCCTGCTCGTGCCCCCCACCGCCATCCGCCACGACCCACCCCAAGGCGGCCAACCCGGCCAAGCCTACGTCTTCCGCCTCGACGCCGGCCACGCCCGCCGCACCAACGTCACCCTCGGCGCCACCGGCCCCGCCGCCATCGAACTCCGAACCCCACTCCCCCCCAACACCACCCTCATCGCCAACCCACCCGCCACCCTCGCCGACGGCGCGGCCGTGGCAGAGGAGGCGAAATGAGCGGGGTGAGGGAAGGAAGGCCAGGGCTCTGCCCTGGACCCGCCAGGGACCTGAGGTCCCTGGACCCACATGAGTTCCGCCTTCGGCGGGAGGGGCCGACCGGGTCTGTGTCGCGCGCCGAGCCGGCCCCTCCCGCCGAAGGCGGAAAAGGTCGAG